>DASZCA010000053.1:0-1925 GCA_035943555.1 Verrucomicrobiia bacterium | reverse complement strand
TAAAATCAGGCAGACTACGAGAAAAGCGCCCGCTAAAATCCCGACCTCCAACGCCAAGTCATTCAACGGACGGCTGAAGTTGGCCAGCGCCGTGATGAAAGTGCCCAGCATGACGGCAAACACCGCGATCGCCAGCCAGGTAATCCAGGCCACCCGCCCGGTGAAAGATCGCTTCCAGATGCTTTTAGGTTTTTCGTTCATGAGTTTGCTTCGGACCGCCCATCCGTCATTTCACACCGCAAAATGCGACCTGTCGAAGTCTGACGCTTCCGTTTATAAAAATTGGGCGTTGGACGTCAAATGTTGAATTTTTTATTTTTCATTCATTTCGCTACCCCACTACTTCCACCCGCTCACTCCTCGGCCTTGGCGAATAAACCCTCGCCCGGTCCGCATCCACCGTCGGCCCGCCCACCAGCTCCGCAAACATTCGTTGCTGCTTCTTCAATTCCGCCACCATCTCTGGCGAAGGCGCCGCCGATTTTTCCACCAGCCTGGGCGCCGCTTCGCGCGTCGAAAAATTCATCACCCCGATGCATACCCAAACCGCCGCCAACCCCGCCCACGCCTTCGGATGCGGCCACAGCAAAGTTGAGAGCCGGGAGTTGAGGGTTGATAGAAAGGAAGCTTGCGATACCGGACGTGAAACCGCCTGCCCCGCCCGCGCCGCCGCCAAAATTTCCTCACGCCACTCTCCCGGCACCGTCTTCAACGGCACCGCGCTCAATCGCTTCTCAAATTGTTCCTGCTCGTTCTTCACAATTGTTCGTAAATTTTCTTCAGCAATTCACAACCGCTCCGGCAGAAAATAGCCTGCTCAAACTCCAAACTCGCACTGCCGCCCGCGACAAATCCCCTCGCCCCCTTGGGGGAGAGGGCTAGGGTGAGGGGGAGACCTCCGCCAACCCGCACCGCATCATTTTCAGATACACAGCGCATACCGTCCCCAATCTGTCCGTCCCCCATCCGTGTTTATCCGTGTCCATCCGTGGTTAAAATTTCTGTTGGTAAATCGTGGTATATCCCAGCACTTTCTTGGTCACTTATTCCCCCGCCCGCTTCAACTCTTCATATAACGGACGCAGCCGCTCCCGTAATTTGTCTAACGCATAACGGTATCGGCTCGCCGCCGTGTTTGGCGCTATCTCCAACGCCGACGCGATCCCCTCAAACGTCAGCCCGCCCCACAACTTCAGATGCGCCACTGCCCGCTGCTCCTCCGGCAACTCTGCCAATGCCGCCGCCAGTTCATCACGAAACATCGCCTCATCCGGATCGCTCACTGGCGCGAACGGCGAAAGTATTTCCGCCAGATTCACCTTCACCCGTTCCCGCGTCCCACGCCGACGCATCAGGTCGATCGCCGCGTTATGCGCCAGCCGGACCAAAAACGCCCGCTCCTCCCGCACCCCGCGCAACAGCGATCCGTCGCGCGCGATCTTCACAAAAACCTCCTGCAACACATCCCGCGTATCCGCCTCATCCCGCGTCAGGTTCAATAGAAAAGCGAACAGCCCCGCCGCATGAGCGTCGTACAGCCGTTCCAGTTCTGAATGACCGGGCATTCTCATCAATGACGCGTCTCCCGCCATAATTTGTCTAGCCTAAATGACTTCTCCTCCCGCCATCTCGGCCACATAGATTTTCTCTCATAAAAAATGGTCGAACCAGGCTGAACTCGATAAGTTGGAGTTCAACTTTCAGGTTGCCGGGACGAGGGTGCTGATGCATGTAATCCGCCATTCCCAAACTGCAGATCCCCTCGGTTTTATCTGGTTTAATTTTAATGCCTTTCGGGATTTCATGGTTAGAGGATTTTGAAATGGATGTGGCCATCCCAAGATTGATTACGTCGGAGGCGCGGCCAACTGCTGACGGGGCGGCGGACGGCGCGGGGACAACTGCGTGGTCGTTTGCGGCGCGGG
>DASZCA010000052.1:0-5323 GCA_035943555.1 Verrucomicrobiia bacterium | reverse complement strand
TTCAACAGCCGAAACAAGATACGCCTTTCACCCCAAACCGAAAGCAAAAAATGGTCCCGGCCGACAGCCACCATGGGGACGGCGGCGGGGCGGACGGGTGGTTCCAAATATCCAACCCTCCGCCAATCCATCCATCCGACCTTCAGAGCCGCAGGAAAATTTTCCGCTGATACAGGAAACGCGCGAACCAGATGAACAGCAGCACGCCGACGAGCGCGCTGACCAGCTCGCCAAAACCCGCCGCGACGTGTGTGTTGAGAAACGTGTTCACCGGCCCGCCGGTCAAACGGCGCGCGAGCTTTTCAAAACCCAATCCGCCCATGAAGTTGCTCGCGAGATACAGCGAGATGGGGTTCATGCCGATCCAGATGAACGGCTGGCACCACGTCTGCCACTTCTTCACATCCACGAGGTAATAAAACAATCCCAGCAACATCGAAGCGTAGCCGCCCGCCACCAACACATAGGAAGACGTCCACAATTTCTTGATGACCGGAAATTCAAAGTTCCACAGCCATCCCAACGCCGCGCTGGCCGCGCCCGCGCCGATCAGGCACAGCGCCGTTTTCACCTCTGGCGTGGGCCGGCTGCGCAAAAACAGGCCGGCAAAAATGCCCAGCAATCCCGTCACCAAAGCGGGCATGGTGCTGAGGATGCCTTCGGGGTCGTAGAAAATATCGTATTTGCGCGCGGGCAGATGTTCGAAGTCAAAATGGTTCACGACGTTGTAGCCCGGTTCATATTTGCCGGTGACGCGGTTGGTCGTGGCGAAATACATGTCCCGCGTGACCGCCCACACCGGGCTGTCCTTGATCGCGGAAGGATTTTTAGGGGACGAACTGTCGATGGCGCGAAATTGCTTGGCCAGCGTGAGGTTGCCCGCCGCTTCCGCCTGGGCGGCGAGCGGTTCCTTGTCCAATTGGATGTCACGGATGGGCACATTTGCCAGCAGGGCCCAATATCCCAGCAGCAGCGCGACGGCCGCCGCCATCATCACGCGCGCATTGCAGAAGATGAACAACAACCCGCCGAAGGTGTAGCAGAGCGCGATGCGGTTCAGCACGCCCATCAACCGCATGTCCGGCCACGGATTGGTGAAGCCGCCCGAGTAGATCAGCGCCACGATGAACAGCAGCACGCCGCGCTTCAAAACGCGTTTCACCGCGCCGGCGCGGCCCTCGCGCTCGATGATCTTCGTCAGCGAAAACACGGTCGAAACGCCCATGATGAACACGAACATCGGAAAGATGAGGTCGTAGAAATGAAATCCCGCCCACTCCGCGTGATCCAGTTGGACGGCGAAAAACCGCGTCACCGCGTTCTGCCCCAGCGAATGGATGGCGTAGACGAGCGAATCCGCCCCGAGGATCCAGAACATGTCGAAGCCGCGCAGGGCGTCCAACGAGGTGAGGCGCTGGCTTTCGGACGTGGCCCGGGGCATGGCACGGGCGCTAACTTGTTTTTCGGACATAAAAATAATTCCTTAATCACTGCACCGCTCTGCGTACTTGAATTTCAGGATAAACCGCCGGCTTGTCGAACTAAAAAGCGGCCGGCAGCGGCATCGTCCGGTTCAACCGGCGACAAAGTCTTGCGGTTTGCGCGCACATTTGAAAAAGAAAAGTTGTGGCATTGGCTGCATTTTTGTAACAAGCAGCCCATGAAGGAAGCTGTGTTCCGTCCGCTGGTGGCCGCGTTACTCGCTGCCGCCGTGTCGTCGCATGCGGAAACCCCCTTGGAGACCGCCGTCCTTGGCGCCGTGCGCAACGCGGACTTTGGCCATGTCATCGATTTTGGCGCGGGCAATGAGGGCGAACCGGTCAAGGCGCACCTCGGAATTCCCGCGCAGACCATCGCGCATGTGCCCAACGTCAATGTGGCCGTCCTGCAATTCGATGCCGCCGGCAAGCTCACGGATCGCGCGTACGTTATCCTTTCGCGCGATTATCCGGACGGCCTCATCGTGCCGCTTGATCCGGACGCCGGCGCGAGCAGCGTGCATTTTCTCCGCTGGGATATCGAGCGCTCCGACGGCGGCACCTTTTCTTCCGAGGATGGACATCCGCTCACCGCGAAGGGCTGGACCAACAACCCGCCGTTGACCGCCGCCGATGATCTGGTTCCCGGCCGCACCAATGCGCCGTACCAGTTCATGGTGCCCTACCCTGCCTCGCTGTTCAAAAGCATGATCGCCTTTCACACCATGCGGATGATCGATGCCGGGAAACTCACGCTCGACACGAAATATTCCTACGAAGTCGCCGGTGAAAAACCGGATGCCCGCACCATCCGTGACTGGCTCGACGGCATGATCACCACCAGCGACAACCATTGCACCAGCGCGTTGCTGAAGATGTTTCACGACAAAAAAGAGATCGATCCGCTCAATGCCGAATTCCGTGAACTGAACCTGCCCACCTTGCAGATCAACGCCACCGATCCCAAGACCGGCCGCGGCTGGAACACCGCCCAGATCAACCTCACCGCCTACGACATCGCGCGCATGTTCCGCCTCATCGACGGCGGTCCCGGCATCTTTTGGCACGATGCTCACGGCCAACCCGTCACCGAAAAAATTCTTTCCGACGCTTCGCGCGCGTTCCTGAAGAAAACTTTGTCCGACCAGGCATTTGATGATTGCCTCACCACCATCAATCTCACTGGCGTGAAAAACGTGCGCCCCGGCATCCCCGCACGCGTTTCCGAACGCTGGGTCAATCCCACGAACGGACATGTGTATATCCACGACGAAGATTTCGGCGCGGACATCCGCACCGCCAATGCGAATGCCGAGGTCAATTTTGCACATAAGACCGGCCTCACCTTCAATTACGGCGCGGACGCGGGCATCATCACCTCGCTCCCTGGCAAGCCTTTCCGCCATTACATCATCGCCTTCGTCGCCAACCTCGGCCACCGCTATGCCGATGAGGTTTTCGCCGCGAACAAAACGTTTCCCGGCTTTGCACCCGTCAGTCCTATCGTGTACACCCAGCGCATCCCCGCACTGGGCAAAGCCATCGATGACGCCGCGACCAAACTTTCCGCGGACAAAAAATAAAACAACCTCTTTGCCCATGCCCTCCCCGCTCAAACCTGAACGCATTCATTTCGGCGACACCATCGGCATCATCGCGCCCGCGAGCGCACCGCCCGATCCCAAGGCCATCGACCGCGCGGCGGAAGCCCTCGAACGCTTCGGCTTCAAGCCCAAGCTCGCCAAAAACGTCCGCGCCCGCCATGGCTTCATCGCCGGCGGCGACCGTGAGCGCGCCGCCGATGTCATGAGCATGTTCACCGATAAAAAAGTGAAAGCCATGATCTGCATCCGCGGCGGTTACGGCTGCGGACGCATCCTTGACCGGCTGGACTATGACGTGATCCGGCGCAACCCGAAGATCCTTTCCGGTTACAGCGACATCACCGCACTGCACAGCGCGCTGATGAAAAAAGCCGGCCTGCTGTCCATCCATGCACCAATGTTGAACGGCGCACTGGCCGATCCCAACGTGCCGGAGTTCACCAAAAAATCTTTTCTCCGCACCGTGATGGAAGCCAAGCCGTCCGGCAGCATCTGCGAAGGGTACGAAGGTAAAACTGTTTCCATTTTGAAGCGCGGTGCCGTGGAAGGCCGGCTTGTGGGCGGCAATCTTTCAATACTTTGCGCGAGCCTCGGGACGCCGTACGCGCCGCCATTCAAAGGTAAAATCCTGTTCATCGAAGACATCAGCGAACGTCCGTACCGCCTGGATCGCCTGCTCACGCACCTGTGGAACGCGGGTGTTTTCAAAGAGGTCATCGGCGTGGCCGTTGGCGTGAACGCCGATTGCGATGAACCAAAAAGCCAGGTGAAGGAATACCAGCAATCCGGCGCCGATGTGGTGAAGGAGCGTCTTTCAACGCTGAAAGTACCCGTCGTCATCGGCCTGCCCTTCGGCCATGTAGACCTGAACGCCACGCTCCCCGTCGGCGCCCGTGCGCGAATGGACGCGAACAAAGGCGATCTGATCATCACCGAATCGGCGGTGAGATAGACCAGCGGAGGCGGGTGCTGTCGGGCTGCGACACCACTTGCCTGCGCAGCAGGCAGTTTGTGGCACAATAATTACTGAAAGCGCTCAATTCTTCTGCTCATCCAAAAAAGTCAGCTTCACGCCGCCCTCTTTTGGTTTTGAAAAACTGTCCAGCAACGTCGGCGCATTCACCGGCGCGGGCACGGTCTCTTTTTTGACTTCCGCCGGTTGCGGTTCCAGCGCCGAACGCAACGCACCCTCGACGAGTTGAGCGCAGTGGATCTTCATCGGCGGCAACGGTCCGAGTTCACCGGCCAGTTCTTCCGTCTTGAGCGCCAGCGCTTCCTCGGCAGTCTTGCCGCGGATGAGTTCCGTCGCCAAACTCGCCACGGCGATGGCCGTCTCGCAGCCAAACGATTGGAAGGTCGCGCGGTCAATCACCTTCTTGCCGTCCTGTTGCTTGAATTTCACCCACATCCGGAGCATCTCGCCACAATCCGCGTTGCCCACGGTGCCGATGGAATCCGCGCCCGCCATCTCGCCCATGTTCTGGGGATTGGCCAGCGCGGCCTGGATGCGTTTCTGCAAATCTTCGTTCATGCGTATATCACGGTGAAATTTTTGGATTCAATAGCACCATTGAATATAATTGGATTTCGCCCATGCGCCACCCTCATTTCATCAATCCTCGCTGCCACAGGTCAAAATAATACAATGCCACCACCACCAACGAATGCCCGATCTTCTCATCCGCCACCAACTGCGACACTTCCGCCGCCGGTACCAGATGCGTCGTTAAATCCTCCCCCTGATCAAATTCAACTTCGTGCTGCAAGCGGCAATTCTCGATCAGCACCGTGTACGTCCGGTTGTTCAGGATGGCCGGATTAGACCACACTTTTCCGAGCAGCCGGGCGTTCTCGCCGACGTAGCCGGTCTCCTCCCGCAATTCCCGCACCGCCGTGGCCACCGGGTCCGTCTCGTGCGGATCCATCATGCCACCGGGGATCTCCAGTTCCACGGTCTGCGACCCGATCCGGTATTGCTGCACCATCACCAGTTCACGCGCCGGCGTCAGTGCGAGAACATTCACCCAGCCCACCGTGTCGAGCACGTAGAAATCATGCTCCTGGTTCGTCCGCGGATTGATGCAGATGTCCGAACGCAATTTGAAGATGCGAAAATCTCCAACCGGTTTCGAGCCGGTCTTTTTCCAAGGTGTGATCATTTAAAATAGCAGTTATGTGAGTTTTACATCGTGTCAACGGACGCGCGTCAATCGTATATCGTAAATCGCGAATTCAAAACCC
>DASZCA010000051.1:0-4220 GCA_035943555.1 Verrucomicrobiia bacterium | reverse complement strand
AGATCGCCACCGCCACGACCGAACAAAGCCAGGGCATCACCCAGGTGAACACCGCCATGACGCAGATGGACAAGGTGACCCAGAGCAACGCCGCCAGCGCGGAGGAAAGCGCCAGCGCCAGCGAAGAGCTGAACGCCCAGGCCGAAACGCTCAAGGCGACCGTCGCCGATCTGAACCGGCTGGTGGGCATCGATGTCGCCGACCGGAAATTCGGTCATAATTCACCGGGCCTTTTTCACCCGGCACAAAACGGTGGCCGTCCGGCAAAATCACGGTCGCCGCATGCTGCCGTTGCCGGTGAACGGTCAGCTGAAACTTTGGGCACCTCTTTTAGCGGTCGCCGCAAGGAAGATCTCATCCCGATGGACGGCTCGTTCAAAGACTTTTGAACCCGAAAAAATTAGCCGCGCGGCGATGAATCATTCCGGCATTAAAACCATCCTGATCATTGATGATGATGCGCCGCTGGCCAGCGGCATGCAGAAGCTGCTGGTACGAAACGCTTACATCGTCCATGTGGCACGCAACGGCAAGGCCGGCCTGGCCGTCTTGGAACAGGAACCGGTGGACTTGGTCATCACGGATATTTTCATGGAGGAGATGGAGGGGCTCGAAACGATCCTGGCCGTCCGCCGAAAATTTCCGGGCACGCGCGTCGTGGCCATGTCCGGCGGTTCGAGTGTGGTGGGTCTTGACTGCCTGGACCTGGCCAAGACGCTGGGCGCGGAATTGGTGCTGCGAAAACCGTTCTTATTCGATGCCCTCGCGGACACCATCCAGAAACTGGAACTGGCCGGGGGAAATGGCGCCAGATTTCGTTCAAGTTCCCGCCCGGTTTGACGATAGTGCAACGGTGGCGGCGTGGTGGCGGAATTTCCGATGATCGCATTTTTGCGCCGGCGAAGCGCGGAAATAGATTTCAAATCTCCTCGGAAAATTGTATTAACTGACGGTAGCAAACCAGTTTCCCAAGCAGGCCAGTTCGTGCGTTTGGCCCGCGTCCGCTCATGGCCGGTCAATGGCCGTCTGTGACCGGTTCAAGCGAATCATGAAGAACCCGGATACCCATGCTCATGACATGAGCTGGTGGCAACGCCTGTTATTGGTGGGAGTCATCGGCGCGATACCCCTTTTCATCGTTTCACTGCTGTTGATCCAATCTTCCCACAGCGCCGGCATCAACTTCACCCTGCAAGAACAGCGCGGCATCGCCTTTCAACGTCCGCTGGAACAATTGCTCGACCTGCTGCCGTGCTATCAGGCGGGCGGCGTTCCCGGTCGCGCCGATCCGGCGGCGATTCAACAGCAAATCGACCAGTCACTGGCCGTATTGTCGGCTGATTATCGTGGCGAACCGGGCCATGCCTTGAAATTTTCCAACGCGGAACTGGCCGCACGCAAACGCGACAATGCGCGGCTGGAATTTCTGCAAGCGGACTGGCTCAAGCTCAAGTCGGGTTCTTTGACGCCGACGGCGCGGGATGCGCTCGCCGGTGAAATGACAGCTTCGTTGCGTTCGATGATCAGCCATGTGGGCGATACTTCCAATCTGATATTGGATGACGAACTGGACAGCTATTATCTGATGGACATAACCCTGCGCAAACTGCCGTCCATCCAGCAGCAGCAAAGCGATATTGCCCGGCAGGTCGGCGGCTGGTTGCGCGATGGTGAAGCGGGCGCGAAGAAAATCCAGATCGCGGTGATGTCCGCGTTCCTGCGGCAGGAGGCGTTGGAGTATGTGGTGACGCGCGATGTGCAGGCGACCTTGACCGAGGACCGGAATTTCAACGGCCTCAGCCCGTCTCTGCAAACCAACCTGCCGCCGGCCGCTGGAAAATTTCGGGCGGCCAATGAAGCCTTGATCTCGCTGCTTGATCGCATCGTGGCCGGCCAGCCGGTGGTGCCGGCGGAATTTGAAACCGCGGTTTGGAACGCCCATGCGGAAAGTTTGCGCTTCTGGCAAACCGGCACGGATGAACTGGACCGGCTGTTGGATGCGCGCCTGCAAGCCCTCCGTTCGCGCCGGTTGCAATATTTCCTGGCGATCGTTTTCACGTTGGGATTGGTGGCCGTCGCCATGGGGGTGTTGATCCGCAATCTGCTCGCGGCGCGTTTTGCGGAAGGATTGAAGGTGGCGGAAGTGTTGCATTCCAAGGAGGCGCAGGTGCGGGCCATCGGCGACAATCTCCCCAACGGCATGGTGTATCAGGTCATGCGCGATTTCGACGGTACGATGCGTTTTCTGCATGTCAGCGCCGGCATCGAACGGCTCAACGGCCTTTCGGCGGAAGCCGTTTTGGGCGACTCCACCTTGTTCACCGGCCAGGTCGTGGAAGAAGACCGGGCCCGGCTGGTCGCCGCCCGGCAAAATTCGCTCGCGAACAAAACGGTGTTTCAAGTCGTGGTCCGGATCCGCCGCGCGGATGGCGCGTTGCGCTGGATGCAGTTGTCCAGCACGCCGCGCCGGTTGCCGGATGGAAGGTTTGTCTGGGACGGCATCGAGACGGATGTCACCGAAATCCGTGAAACGGAATTGCGCATCGAGCATTTGAACCGCGTTTACGCGGTGCTCAGCGGCATCAACCATACGATCGTGCGGGAAAAAGAACCGGCAACGATGTTCGCGGCGGCCTGCCGGATCGCCGTGGAGAAAGGCCGCTTCCATATGGCGTGGGTCGGCCTGCTGGACGCCGATGGCGCGCGCCTGAAGCCGGTGGCATCTGCGGGGCTCGTGGATGGATATCTTGATCTGTTGAACATCGATCTGCGCGACCCATTGCACGCCAACGGGCCGGCTGCCAAAGTGATCCTCTCCGGCGATCACGTCATCTGCAATGACATTGAACACGATCCGCTGTTCGCGCCGTGGCGCCAGGAAGCCCTGCGGCGTGGGTATCGCTCCTTCGGCGGTTTTCCGATCAAAGCCGAGGGCCGGGTTGTCGGCCTCTTCGCCCTCTATGCGGATGAGCCGGGCTTTTTCGACAAGGAGGAGATCTCGTTGCTGGATGAACTGGCGATGGACATCAGTTTCGCGTTCGAATCGCATGGCTTGGAACTCCGGCGGCGGGCCGTGGAAGTATCCTTCAAGCAATCGGAAGAACGTTTCGCGCGCATTTTCCACGTCACCCCCATTCCCATTTCTTTCAGCCAGTTGGAGGACGGCGTGATGATCGATGTCAACGAAGGCTTCTTGCGCATGAGCGGATATGCGCGCGATGAAGTTGTCGGCCGTACGGCGCTGGACTTGAAAGTCTATCCTGACCCGGTTCAGCGCGGGCAAATCGTGGAGCAGTTGCAGAAACATGGCTATATCCACGGCCGTGAACAAAAATTCCGGACCAAAAGCGGGCAGATTCGCGACCATATCTTGTGGGCGGAAGTCGTCATCTTTAACGGACGGCAATACGTCCTCGTGATGGCGATGGACGTCACGGAACAAAAACAGCTCGAAGATCAATTGCGACAGGCCCAAAAATTGGAAGCCTTGGGCACGCTCGCCGGCGGCATCGCGCATGATTTTAACAACATCCTCGGCGCCATCATCTCCTTCGCCGAATTGTGCAAGCTGGACAATCCGGACAACGCGGAGTTGCAGGATAACATCGGCCAGGTGCTCAAGGCCAGTGATCGCGCGGCCAACCTGGTCCGGCAAATTCTTTCGTTCAGCCGGCAGCAGAAACATGAGCGCAAAAATCTGCAACTCGCCCCGGTCATTACGGAAGCCTTGAAACTGCTCCGCGCGACGCTGCCCGCCACCATTGAGATTCAAAAATGCATCGATGACGATTTGCCGGCGGTGCTGGCCAATCCCACGCAGATTCATCAGGTCATTATGAACCTCTGCACCAATGCCTCCCATGCGATGAAAGGCGACCACGGCCAGTTGTCTATCAATCTGGATTTGTTGCATTTGAAGGATGACGGGGCGAAGCCGCACATGGAACTGGCTCCCGGTGATCATGTGCGCCTGACCATCAGCGATACGGGCCACGGCATGGACGAGGCGACTGTGCGCCGGATCTTTGAACCGTTCTTCACCACCAAGGGGCCGGGTGAGGGCACCGGCCTTGGCCTGTCGGTCGTTCATGGCATCGTCAAGGAACACGAAGCCGTCATTGCGGTGGACAGCACCCCCGGCCATGGCACCATCTTCACCATCTATTTTCCGGCGAGCGCGTCGCCGTCCAGGCTCGAGGCGCCGGGTACCGCTGGCATTC
>DASZCA010000050.1:0-2551 GCA_035943555.1 Verrucomicrobiia bacterium | reverse complement strand
GCCGAAAATTCTCTGTGCGCGGGGTAAAAAATCGTCTATAATAAAACTTAATGAGCAGGCTTTTGTTGATAGATGACGAAGAGGATGTGCGGTATTCGATCCAACGGATCTTTGCCTCGCCGGACATCGAACTCGCCACCGCCGGCAGCGGCGAGGAAGGGCTCAAGGTCATCCCCAAATTCAAACCTGATCTCGTGCTGATGGATGTGCGCATGACCGGCATGACCGGTCTCGAGACGCTCCGCAAGATCCGCGCGACCGATCCCAAACTTTTGGTCATCCTCATGACCGCCTACGGCACCACGCAGACGGCCATCGAGGCGATGAAACTGGGCGCGTATGACTACCTGCTGAAACCGTTCGATATCGCGAAGCTGAAGGAAGTCGTCGCGAACGCGCTCAAGGCGGCGAACGACATGAAGCAGATCGTGTCCTACCAGCCATTGCTGGAATCGGAGGATTACGAACTGGGCATCGTCGGCCGCAGCGAACCGATGCAGCAGGTGTTCAAGCTCATCGGCCAGGTCGCCGCGAGCGATGCCACGGCGCTCATCACGGGCGAAAGCGGCACGGGCAAGGAACTCGTCGCACGGGCGATCTATCATCACAGCAACCGCAATGAACAGCCGTTCCTCGCGGTGAATTGCGCGGCCATCCCGGAACAATTGCTGGAGAGCGAACTGTTCGGGCATGAAAAAGGTTCCTTCACCGGCGCGTCGGTCCAGCGCATCGGCAAATTTGAGCAGTGCAACAAGGGCACGATCTTCTTAGATGAAATCGGGGACATGACGCCGCCCACGCAGACGAAAATCTTGCGTGTCCTGCAAAACGGCACATGCGAACGCGTCGGCGGCAACGCCCCGATCAAGGTGGACGTGCGCGTGATCGCCGCGACGAACAAGCCGCTCGAGGCGGCGGTGGCGGCGAAGCAGTTCCGCGAAGATCTGTTTTACCGGCTGAACGTGGTGCGCATCCAGATTCCGCCGTTGCGCGACCGTCGCGAGGACATCCCGTTGCTGGTGAATTATTTCCTGAAGAAGCTCGCACGCGAACACGGTCGCACACCGAAATCCATCGCCGCGAGCGTGATCAAGACGCTCGAAAAATATCATTGGCCGGGGAATGTGCGCGAACTCGAGAACGCCATCCGCCGCGCGCATGTCATGGCCAAGAGCGATGCCATCCTGCTCGGCGACCTGCCGCCGGAAATCTCCGGCAGCACCACCGGCCCGTCCGTGGTGCCGACCAGCACCATCGCGGGCGAAGCCGCCTCGACCGATGCCGCCGCGCTCGCGCGCCAGCTGTTCCAGTGGGCCAAGCGCGATCCGAAACTGAAGATCATCCCCGCCGTCGAACGCGAACTCGTGATCCAGGCCTTGAAGGAGACGAACAACAACCAGGTGCATGCCGCCAAGATGCTGGGCATCACGCGCGCGACCTTGCGGAAACGCATCGAGAAGTTTGGGATCATGCGGGAGTTGAATGTGAAGTAACAAATCGGTTGATTCTAACAGCAGGCGAGATAGCTTATTCTTATGAAGAAAGCCGAAGTGCAATTGCCGGAGGGCCTCTATCAGGAGGTGGAAGGACTCGCCGATCAGCTTCATCTGACCGTGCCGGAATTGCTTCTTCATGCCGCCCAACAGTTGGTAAGCCGTCGTCCAGTTATAACCCGCAAAGCTAATGATAACTGGCAGTTTCCTGAAGCCCGGCATCTCGGAAAATTTGCTGTGCCGGCCGCTGATTGGCGCCTGTTGGCAAATGAGGCCGCCGATTAAAGGCCGATGATTTCCTTCGATACCAACCTGCTGCTTTACTCACTGAATCAGGATTGCCCGGAACACACCGCCGCCCGCGCGTTTTTTGATTCCTTGCCCACCACCCCCGGTTCCGTTGCCATCAGTGAACTCGTCTTGGTGGAACTATATGTTTTGCTTCGCAATCCGGCGGTGCTGGCAAAACCCTTGTCGGCTCCGGATGCCGCCGTCATCATCCAGGCATTCCGGCAACACCCCCGTTGGACGTTGCTTGATGCCGCCAACGCCCCGGAAGTGATGAATTCTGTTTGGAAAATTGCTGCTCGGCCAGATGTTGGACGACGCGTAATTTTTGACGCCAGATTGGCGCTCACGTTGAAACATCATGGTGTCACAGAATTTGCCACCCGCAACGAAGCCCATTTCAAAGTCTTTGCTTTTGACCGCGTTTGGAATCCGCTTCCGACTTGAACAAAAAACGGTCTTTCGTAATTCAATGGGCGATCGTGCGAAGCTCAGACATGGTTGCAATCCGATTTCGACAAACGCAGAGGCGCAAAGAACGCAGAGAAGCGCAGAGGAGTAGAGGGCTGGGAGGTGCGGAAAACAGAGAATAGAACAGGCCTTCAGCCCTGATGACTATGTTGGGTTCGTTACCTAGGGCGTTGCCCCATAAGCGCTAACTTGTTTTATTGACGATTTTATTTGGTTTTTCCATTATGGCCGCATGGAAACGATCAATGCGGCTGATGAGGATTGGGATTTGCTCCTATCCTTTTTTCCGTCCAACTGGA
>DASZCA010000049.1:0-1559 GCA_035943555.1 Verrucomicrobiia bacterium | reverse complement strand
GCCGGTGTAGCTTAACGTTAGAGCAGCCAGATTGTATCTGGCCGATGGAGTGTTCAATTCCTCCCGCCGGCTCCAAATTTTCAGAACCGTACCCCCATGCCTGGAATCGCCGGAATCATAACCCGTCAGCCGGTCGCCCGCCACGAACGCGAGGTGAAGGTCATGACGGGGCTGATGCAGCATGAACCCTTTCACACGGGCGGGATTTTTTCCGCCCCGGAACTGGGCGTCGTCGCGGGGTGGGTGGCGCATAAAAATTCTTTTGCGGACAAACAGGTTTTTCAAAACGAGGCGAAGAACGTCACGCTCCTATTCGCCGGAGAATGTTTTGTGGCGGCTGAAACCCGTGGCCGGTTGCGGCGTGAAGGTCATGTCTTCGGTGGTGGCGATTGTCTGGTGCATCTGTATGAGGAGCGGGGGGATAAATTTTTTGCGGAGCTAAACGGTCTTTTCAGCGGACTGCTGATTGACCACCGGCAGAAGAAAGTTTTCCTGTTCAACGATCGTTATCCGATGGAACGGATCTACTGGCACGCGACGCCGGACGCGTTTTATTTTGCCAGCGAAGCCCGGGCGCTGTTGCGGATCCTGCCCGAACTGCGGGAGTTTGACACGGACGGGGTGGCGGAATTTCTTGGCGCGAGCTGTCCGCTGGGAACGCGCACGTTATTCCGGGGCATCGAAAAACTTCCCGGCGCGGCTTGCTGGACTTTTGAGGGCGGGAATTGCCGGCGTGGTTCTTATTTTTCACCGTCAACCTGGGAAGCGTTGCCGAAACTGGAGCCGGGAGTTTATGAAGCGCAGTTGCGCGAGACGTTCCTGAAGATCGCGCCGCGGTATTTTGAGAATGATTCCAAGGTCGGCGTCGCACTGACCGGCGGTTTGGACACGCGCATGCTGATGGCGGCCCGCTCGCCGGACAGCCCGCCACCGGTGTGTTATACATTCACCGGCCCGACCGGGAAAACCATGGATGACCGCGTGGCGGTCAGCGTGGCGGCGGCCTGCGGGCTGGAGCATCATTTGCTACGACTGAATCCGGATTATTTTTCGGGTTTTGGCGCGGAGGTGGACCAGACAGTTTTTCTGACGGACGGCACGGCGGGAGTTTTTGGCGCGCACGAAATCTATTTTCACCGGCAGGCGCGGCAACTGGCAACGATGCGGCTGACGGGCAATTACGGCAGCGAAATTTTACGGGCCATCTCCACTTTTAAATCGCCCCGCCTGGCTTCAAATATTTTTGAGGCGAATTTTTCAAAAAATGTGTCGGCAGCCGCCGGCAGGCTGGCGGCGGAAAAAACGCATCCCGATACGTTCGCGGCGTTCAAGGAAGTGCCTTGGAATATTTTTGGCAGCGTGGCGGCCGGCCGGTCCCAAGTGACCTTTCGGACACCCTATTTGGACAATGAACTGGTGGCGTTGTCGTATCAATGCCCCGTTAGCATCAAAAAGTCATCGCTACCGACGATGCGTTTCGTGAAGTCGTGCAGTCCGGAACTTGACCGCATCCCGACGGACCGCGGTTTCATCAGCGACCGGCGCGGATTGGACATCAT
>DASZCA010000048.1:0-18484 GCA_035943555.1 Verrucomicrobiia bacterium | reverse complement strand
TGGAAACGACCGGGGACCTTTGTCACCAACCGAAACCAATGAACCACCAATGATAACTATGCGTACGTTCACCTCGTTCCCCCACGTCCACGCCCGGGCCGGCCGGCTCAAACGGACCGCCGCGCGGCTGCTGGCGTTGCTGTGCTGCTCCGCGTCACCTCTCTTTGCGGGCGTGATGATGCAGGGCTTTTACTGGAATGTTCCCGGCCCGTGGTATCCCACCATGCAAAACCAGGCCACCAACCTGGCGAACATCGTGGGCGGTTACGGCATCAACCGCATCTGGTTTCCCGTGCCGCAAAAATCCGCGAGCGGCGGCTACTCCATGGGCTACGATCCTTATGATTATTACGATCTCGGTTCTTACAGCCAGAATGGCGGGCCGGGCACGCATTTCGGCACGCAGGCACAATTGAAAAGCTGCATCGCCACCTACAAAAAACTCGGCATCTCGTGCATGGCGGACATCGTCCTGAACCATCGCACCGGCGGCGCCAGCGAGGCGAACACCTACACCGGCGGCAGTACTTACACCGACTTCAGCCACGTGCAAAGCGGCATGTGCAAATGGCACTGGTACGATTTTCACCCCAACCAGTACGAGGCGAGCGATGAAGGCACCTTCGGCGGCTATCCGGACGTTACTTACAATTCCGGCGATGCCTACAATGACATGAAGACATGGCTGAACTGGCTCAAGAACACCAACAACGCCGGATTCGATAGCTGGCGGTTTGATTACACGAAGGGCTACCATTCCTGGGTCGTGCACGACATGATCACCGCCTCCTCGCCCCAGTACGCGGTCGGTGAATATTGGGATGCCAACACCACGACGGTGGACAACTGGTCCAGCGCGGCCATTTCTGACGCCTTTGATTTCGCCCTGTATTACACGCTCGGAAACATCTGCAACGCCACCGATGGCAGCGGCAACATGCCCGACGTGTTCGATGCGACCAAATGCTTCGCCGCCAAAGACGCCTCGCATGCGGTCACCTTTGTGGCCAATCACGACACCGACACGATCATCACGGACAAGATGATGGCCTATGCCTTCATCCTCACTTACAAAGGTTATCCGTGCATCTTTTGGAAAGATTATTTCGACAACAACCTCGCCACCGGTGGCGGCAACGGCAGCGGCTGGGGCAACGGCATCAACAAGCTCATCTGGATGCGCGAGAAGTTCGCGAACGGCGGTCCCAACATCAACATCCTGAAAAGCGACAACAGCCAGTATATCATCTACGAAGCCGCCGGCATCTCCGCCTCCCAGCCCGGCTACATCGTCATCATCAATGATGACGCCTCTCAATGGAAAGGCACCACCATCACCACGGGAAACAGCTACCTGAAAAACAAGACCCTGAAAGCGTACGCTTGGTCTTCCACCATCAGCGGGCAAAACACGCCGCCGAATAACCAGGCCTGCGATGCCAGCGGCAACGTGCAAGTCTGGGCCGCGCCGCGCGGTTATGCGGTCTATACCGTGAACGGATTCTGATCCGGATTAAAATACCAGAAGAGCAGATCGGCAACGGTCTGCTCTTTTTTATTGGGTGGAACGCATAGAACAAATGTTGCCGCATCCGCGCTTGACCCAGGGGCGTCTCCTGTTAAAACCGGAAAATGAAATTCTCCCCCGCCAGCACATCGCGCCGTGAATTTTTGCGGCAGCTTTCCGTCAGTAGCACCGCCATCGCCGCGGGCATCGGTTTTTCCGGCCGCTTGCACGCGCAGCCGGCAACAGCCCCCGTCAAAACGGATAAAAAATTGGGCGTGGCCCTCCTGGGTTTGGGCCGCTACGCCACCGGCCAGTTGGGACCGGCGTTGCAAGTGACCAAGGATTGCCGGCTCGCCGGTGTGGTCACCGGCCATCCGGAAAAAGCCGCGCAATGGGCGGAGGATTTTTCGCTGCCCGAAAAAAATCTCTATAACTACAAGAATTTCGACCGCATCGCGGAGAATCCGGACATCGACATCGTCTATGTCGTCACGCCGCCCGCGTTGCATCCGGAGTTCGTCATCCGCGCGGCCAAGGCCGGCAAACATGTCATCTCCGAGAAACCGATGGCCACGAGCGTGGCCGATTGCGACGCGATGATCGCCGCCTGCCGCGCCGCGAAGGTGAAGCTGTCCATCGGCTACCGGCTGCATTTCGACCCATATTTAAGGGAGTTGATGCGGCACCAGCGCGAAAAAGATTTTGGCGAATTCACCAAGCTGACCGGCGATCGCGGTTTTGTCTTCGGCGAACATGCCTGGCGCGTGGAGAAAAAGCTGGCTGGCGGCGGGCCGCTGATGGACCTGGGCATCTACATCATCCAAGCCGCGTGCATGGCCACCGGGGCGACGCCGGTCGCCGTCATGGCGCAGGAAGAACCGAAATTGCGCCCGGACTTTTTCAACGAGGTCGAGAAAACCATCCGTTTCAAATTGGAATTCGCCAGCGGCGCGACCTGCGAGGCGGTGACCAGCTACAACCACAATAATGACACGTTCCGTGCCGAGGGTGCGAAGGGCTGGTATGAATTTTCCGCGCACGCCTTCAGCTACAAGGTCGGCACGGTGAATTCGAGCCTGGGGCCGGTGAAATTTCCCGCGCCCATCTCACAACAGGCGTTGCACATGGATGATTTCGCGGACTGCATCCGCACCGGCCGCGAATCTGAGGTAAACGGCGAGATGGGCCGGCGCGACATGAAGATCATCACCGCCATATACGAGGCGGCGCGCACCGGCAAACGGGTGATAGTGTAAGTGCTGTAACCCCAACCAGATGCCCTGCGTCCAACTGCGCAACTATTGCGCAGGACTTGGTGGCTGCGCAGAGTTTGCGCGGTGTCATTTACCAATTTGCTGGCAAATATAAGGATTTTGCTCTGGCACAGCCCTTGCAATAGCAGGTTGAATCCAACGACTGCACTGGTGCGGCCGCGGAAACAGACAACAACCAAACAACTGGAGAACATCCAATGAAATTGAATCGTATCATCACACTGTGCGCGATGACCGCCGCTCTCGCTTTGAGCGTAGGCAGCGCGTTTGCGCAAGACAATGGCGGCGACAACAATGCCAACGGCGGCCAAAATGGTGGCGGCCAGCGACGCAATCGCCAGGGCGGCGGTGGTGGTGGCGGTTTTGATCCGGCGCAGATGCAGGAACGCCGGATGGCCCGCTATCAGGAACAGCTCGGCCTGACCAACGATGTGGATTGGGATGCCGTGAAGCCCCTCGTCCAAAAAGTCATGGACGCCCAGCGTGACGTGTTCAGCGGCCAGATGCGCGGCATGTTCGGTGGCGGTCGTCGTGGCGGTCAGGGCGGCGGCGGTGGCCAAGGCGGACCCGGCGGCGGCATGTTCCCGGCCGATCCGGCCCGTGATGCGCTCCAACAGGCCATCGATGACAATGTGCCGACCGCACAGATCAAGGATTTGCTCGCCAAATACAAGGCGGCGCAAAAAGCCAAGCAGGCAAAGCTTGACGCCGCGCAGTCTGACTTGAAGAAAGTTTTGACCACCAAGCAGGAGGCGGAAGCCGTGCTGCTCGGTTTGGTCAACTAATTCCGCAAATAGAAAGCTGACGATCCATGGCCGAAACTGCCATTCAAGATTCCAAAGGGTTGCTGGGACGCATGATCGCGTCCCGGCAACTGTCTTTGACGGATGCCGAGCTGCTTGCGCGGGTGAATCCGCTCGCGCAAAACGAGGACGAAATCCTCCGCTGGCTCGCCACCGAATACGGCCTCGGCTACACGACGCTCGAGGACGTGGAACCGGATCGTCAGCTTCTCTCCCTTTTCCCCGCGCGCATCCTGCTGAAGGAGGAACTCCTTCCGTTGCAGCGCGTCAACGGCCACGTGGAAGTCGCCACCAGCCGCCTTTTCGCCACGCAAGGCTTGGACGCGTTGAAAACGCTGACCGGCCTGAACCTCAAGCCCATCCTCGCCTCCACCGAGGCCATCCAGCGCGAGATCAAGAAACGTCTCGGCGTCGGCGCCGATACCATCGGCACGCTGGATGAAGAAAAAGGCATCCAGGTCCTCGATGAAAATGCCGAGGGCAACAATCTCGACGACGGCGCGGAAGACGAGGCTTCCATCATCCGTTTCGTCAACCAGGTCCTGAAGGACGCGATCGAACTGCGCGCCTCGGACGTCCACCTCGAACCCTTCGAGGACGAATTTCGCATCCGTTATCGTATCGACGGTGAATTGCAGGAAGTTCCCGTGCCGCCGAGCTTGAAGCGCTTCCAGCCCGCGATCGTTTCGCGCGTCAAAATTTTAAGCCATCTGAACATCGCTGAGAAACGGCTGCCGCAGGACGGCCGTATCAAGGTGCGTATCGAGGCGGCGGAAGTGGACATTCGTGTTTCCGTGATTCCGATGTTGCACGGTGAAGCCGTGGTCATGCGTTTATTGCGCCAGAATTCCACGTTGCGCGGTCTTGGCCAGATCGGCCTGAACACGCGCGAATACGAGCATTTCAAGAATGTGCTCAGCTTGCCGCACGGGATCATTTTGGTCACCGGCCCCACGGGTTCCGGCAAAACCTCCACGCTCTATACGGCGTTGAATGAGATCAACGATTCCGTCCGCAAGATCATCACGGTGGAAGACCCGGTGGAATATCAGCTCAAGGGCGTGAACCAGATCCAGGTGAACGAGAAGTCCGGCCTGACGTTCGCGCGCGGGTTGCGCTCGATTTTGCGCCATGACCCGGACGTGATTCTCATCGGCGAAATCCGTGACGCCGAAACCGCGCAGATCGCGGTGCAGGCGTCGCTGACCGGTCACTTGGTTTTTTCCACGCTCCATACGAACGACGCGCCCGGCGCGCTGACCCGCCTCGTGGACATGGGCGTGGAACCGTATCTCGTCGCTTCCTCGCTCGAAGCCGTGCTGGCGCAACGCCTCGTTCGCGTGCTGTGCCCGCATTGCAAACAGCCGGACACCTCCGCGAACGCGCAACAGTTCAAGTCCAAGCTCGGCATCGGCGCGGACAAGACCCTTTTCAAATCCGTCGGCTGCCGCGAATGCCGCAACACCGGCTTCTTCGGCCGTCACGCCATCTTCGAATGGATGGACACGAACGAAGAGATCCGCCAGTTGATCTTGAAATCCGCTTCCACCGACCAGATCCGTGCGGCGGCGCGGCGCGATGGCATGACGACGCTGGCCGATGACGGCTGGCGCCTGGTCGCGGCGGGCGTCACGACGGTCGAGGAAGTGTTGAGCGTGACGACGGCGAAAGAAATGGAACGTTCCACGCAAGACAAGACGGGCCCGTCCGTGGCAAGCATCGCGGTTGCGGGCTGAAAGTTAGAGTGCCATGCCTACCTTTTCTTACAAAGCCTTGAAGGCCGACGGCAAATTTGCCGAGGGCGTGCTGGATGCGGCCGGCCGGCCGGACGCCTTGCGCCAGATCGAGGTCCTCGGGTTACGCCCGGTGAACGTCACGGAAAAAGCCGGTGCCAAAAGCGCCGCCAAAAATGGAGCGGCGAAAGCCGGGAACGGCGAGGCTTCGGCGTTAAACCTTTCCTTCAAGTTCGAATCTAAAAAAGTTTCCGCCAAGGAACTCGAAAATTTCACCCGCCTGCTGTCCAGCTTGCTGGCAGCCGGCGTGCCGCTCAGCCGCGCGCTGGTGATTTTGCAGAAAGAAACTTCCAATCCCGCCGCCAAGGCCAAGTGGAAAGAAATCCACGACGCGGTGGTGGACGGCTTGTCGCTCTCGGACTCCATGGCCAAGGCGCCAGAGACTTTCCCGGGCGTATATGTTGCGATGGTTGAGGCCGGTGAGGCGGGCGGTTTTTTGGATGTGGTGCTGGCGCAGATCGCGGAGTTCCAATCCCGCGAAAAAGAAATGAAGGCCAAGGTGATGACCGCGATGCTCTATCCGGCCATCTTGGCGGTTTTGGGCGTGGGCATTTTGGTCATGTTGCTCACGTTCTTCATCCCGAAATTTCAAGGCATCTTCAATAACCTGCACACCTCCCTGCCCTTGATCACGCAACTCATCATTGGTGCGAGCCACGTCATTCGTTCGTATGGCCTGCTGGTGGCGGCGGGGCTGGTCGGCATTGGATTTGCGTTGCGTGCGTGGTTTGTTTCCACCAAAGGCCGGCGCATGTGGGAAGGGATGATTTTGAAGACGCCGCTGATCGGCCCGCTGATCGCACAATTCGCGATGGCGCGCTTCTGCCGCATGCTCGGCACGCTGCTCGGCGCGGGCGTGGCGCTGGTGCAGGGCCTGAACGTGGCGCGCCGCTCGATCGGCAACCAGATTTTGGTGGATGCCGTCGGCCAGAGCATCGAACGCGTTCAGCAGGGCAACCGTTTGGGCCAGAGCCTCGCGGATTGCCGGATCCTTTTTTCCGGTTCCACCATTGAAATGATCTCCGTCGCGGAGGAAAGCGGCCGGCTCGATGTCGAATTGATCCGCCTGGCCAACGGCACGGAGAACGACCTGGACCGGAACCTCAAGACCGCGGTGGCGCTGGCCGAGCCGCTGCTGCTCTTTTTGATCGCCGGATTCATCGGCACCATTTTCATCGGCATGTTGTTGCCGGTGCTGACCATGAGCCAAAACATCCATTGATATTTATGAAAATCCAAATCAAGCAAAACACCGTTCATAAAAACACATCCCGCCCCGGCGCCAATAAACGTCGCCTCGGCTTCACGCTGACGGAATTGATGCTGGTCGTGGCCATCATCGGCATTCTGGCCGCGCTCGTCATCCCGCGCATCGCCGGCTCCGGTGATCGCGCGCGTATCGCCGCCGTCCATTCCGATATCAATGGCGGCATCAAAACCGCGCTCGGCAATTTTGAAGTGGATAACGGCTCGTATCCCCGCACGTTGCAAGACCTGCTGACCGCGCCCTCAAACGCCAAGAACTGGCACGGCCCTTACCTCGACAAACCGGCCCTCGATCCGTGGCAGAATCCGTACATCTATTATTATCCGGGCAAACACAGCCCCACGTCCTATGACCTGCTTTCCGCCGGCCCGGACGGCAAAGAAGGTACTGATGATGATATCGGCAATTGGATGCCGTGATGCCCTGTCAGGTGATGAATGATCATCCGCCCGAACAATCCAGCCTCCGCAACCCGCCGCCACCGGTCAGGGTTCACGCTGGTTGAATTGATCCTCGTGATGACGTTGCTGGTGATCGTCACGGCCCTCACGGTGCCGCCGATGGCGAAATTTATCCGGGGCCGGGCGCTGGATTCCGAGGCGCGGCGGGTGATGGCGCTGATGCACGCGGCGCAAAGCCGGGCGGTCTCGGAAGGCATGCCGATGATGTTGTGGATCGACGAGAAGGCGGACACCTACGGCATGGCGGCCGAAACAAGCGGCCAGAACGGTGATGCGAAGGCGGAAGATTTGACGGTGGATTCCGTGCTGAAAATCGCCGTGCAGAACACGGGCACCGGCGGGCAGTCGACCTTTAACAATCTGCCCGCGATAAAATTTTTGCCGGACGGCACGGTGGATGAGACCAGCCCGCAGGCGGTGATGTTGCAGGATGTGGACGGGTTCAGCCGGTCACTGGGTTTGAACAAGTTGCGCACAGGTTATGAAGTTGGCGATGTCACCAGCAACTAAGCCCGCCGGTGCGAAGCGTCGTGGCTGTGCGGCGTTCACGCTGGCGGAAGTCATGGCGGCGCTGCTGTTCCTGGCCATCGTGATCCCGACGGCGGTGGAAGCGCTGCATGTGGCGAGCCTTGGTGGCGAGGTGGCGGTGCGTAAGGCGGCGGCGGCGCGCGTGGCGGACCGCATCCTGAACGAGAGCCTGGTGACGACGAACTGGAACAACGGCATGCAGAGCGGGACGACGAGCGAGGGCGTGCTGGATTTTAGCTGGAAGCTGTCGAGCCAGAACTGGACGGAAGACTCATCGATGCAGCAGGTGACGGCAGAAGTGACGTACATGGCGCAGGGCAAAGAGTATTCGGTGAAGCTGACCACGCTCACCACGCAACCGGGCCAGACGGTGACCTTGAACATGACGAAGTGAAACTGGGAACGAAAAATTTATCCGCGAACAATTTGCGCGTGCGCGATCGGCAGGCGTTCACCCTGATCGAGGTGATGCTGGCGATCGGCATCTCGGGCATCGTGCTGGTGTCGGTGAGCAGCGTGCTGTTCACCGCGTTGCACCTGCGCGACAGCACGGCGGACATGGTGGACGCGGCCGCGCCGGTGGATTCGACGGTGACGTTCCTGAAGCGCGACCTGCAGAACTGCGTGGTGCCGACGAATGGCACGAGCAAAGTTTTGTCCGGCAGTTTTCGTGCAGGTGAAGGCACGGTGAGCGACAGCGGCCCGGTATCGGTGGAGATGTACACCACGACGGGTGCGTTGAGCGAAAAAGAGCCGTGGGCGGAGATCCAGCGGGTGACATATGAATTGAAGACGCCCGCGATTGCGTCCGCCGGCCGGGACCTGTACCGCAGCGTGACGCGGAACCTGCTGTCCTCCGGCACGCCGGAGGTCACGGACCAGTTGATGTTGAACAATGTGGCGGACTTGAAATTTACCTGTTACGACGGCGCGATCTGGCAGCCCACGTGGGATACGTCGAGCGCGACCGCGGTGAACACCAACCTGCCGCAGGCGGTGAAGGTGGACATCCAGATGGCCGGCAACCCGCCCCCCGCGCCGGTGGAGATCGTGGTACCGCTGGATTGCGTGGCGCGGACGAACATGGTGTTGGTGACGACGACGTCCAATTGACGATGAAACTGCAAACCCAATCGAGAACTGGTTCACGACGCGAACACGCGTCGGTGCTGGTCATTGTGTTGTGGATCTGCATCGGGCTGGTGAGCATCGCGCTCTATTTCGCCAACTCGATGAATTACGAGCTTCAGGCGTCAGACAATCGCGTGAACGCGGTGATCGCGGACCAGGCCATCGAGGGCGCGGCGCGTTACTTCGCGGTGGTGCTGTCAAACTATGCGACGAACGGCGCGATGCCGGATAATACGCAGTTCAAAAACGAGGCCGTGACCGTCGGCGACGCCAAGTTTTGGGTGATCGGCCGCGACCCGGCCGGCGGGAACAGCACGGAGCCGTATTTCGGGCTGATCGATGAAGGCGGCAAGATCAACTTGAACAACGCCAACACGAATACGCTGGCCTATCTGCCGAACATGACCATGGATTTTTCCGACGCGATCCAGGATTGGCGCGGCACGAACGGCATTGTTTCGCTGGATTACAGCTCGCTCGGTTACCTGCCGAAATATGCGCCGTTCGAGAGCGTCGATGAATTGCGCCTCGTGTACGGCGCAGACACCAGCCTGTTGGCGGGCGAAGACATCAACCGCAACGGGGTGCTGGACAAGAATGAAAAAGATTTGAACGGCAACGGCGAACTGGATCCCGGACTGTTCGAGTACACGACGGTGTACACCCGCGAACCGAATTTCCATTCCGACGGCACCACGCTGACGAATGTGAACAGCGCCAATTTGAAAACGAGCACGTTGACGGAACTGTTCCGGGATGACGGCGTAAGCAGCCCGGATGTGCGCGCCACGCAGGTGTACACCTACCTGCATCCCAACACGACCACGACGCGAAAGATAAACGGCCTGTTCGATCTCGCAGTGGTGTGCCGGACGTCCGGGATGACGGCGGATGATTTTGCCCTGATTGTGGGTGATATCACGACGAACACGAACCTGTACCTGCGCGGCCGCATTAACGTGAATACGGCGAGCGAAGATGTGCTGACGGCGGTGTTCGAGGGATTGAACGTGGATGAATCGACGGCCGACAGCGCGGCGCAGACGCTTATAACCTACCGGCAGCAAAACCCCGACAATCTCGGCTCGGTGGCCTGGGTTTATGACGCGCTGGGCAGCAGCCCGGTGGTGCAAACCTTGCGGGCCGGGGATTACATCACGACGCGCAGCTTCCAATTCACCGCCGACATCGCGGCGGTGGGCGCCTACGGGCGCGGTTACCGCCGCGTGCGTTTCATTTTTGATGTCAGTGACGGCGCGCCGAAGATCATCTACCGCCAGGACCTCGGCCGGCTCGGCTGGGCGCTCGGTGAAAAAGCCCGGCAAAATTTGCTCGCGAAAGATACGCAATGAAACCTGATTCCAAATCAAAAACCCGGAAGCCGCTGAAGCTGGCCTCGCTGCTCGGCCTGACGCTGGACGGCAGCCGGCTGGAGGGCGTGGTGCTGAAGCGCACGAACGGTTCGCTGGCCGTGCTGCAAAGTTTTTCCGCGCAGCTCACGCTGGATCCGCTGACCGCCGCGCCGGAGCTGGTCGGCCGCGAAATCCGCAACCATCTGGACGCCGCGGGCGTACGGGAGCGCAACTGCATCGTGGGCGTGCCGCTGCGCTGGGTGCTGACCGCGCAGACGGAATTGCCGCCCTTGCCGGCGGCGGATGCGGCGAGCCTGTTGCAGATGGAATCTGAGCGCAGCTTTCATACGGACGCGGCGCAGTTGCTGGTGGCCGATTCGCGCAGTCCGCTGGCGGACGATAAAAAATTTGTCCTGCTCGCGGCCATCCCGAACACGCACCTGGGTTCGTTGGAGAAAGTGCTGGGGTCGGCAAAACTGAAGCCGGTGAGTTTCGGGCTGGGCTTGACGGCCTTGCAATCGCCCGGTGGCGACAAAGCGGAAGGCGTGCTCGCGCTGACCATCGGCGAAGGCGCGGTGGGCTTGCAGATCACGGCGGGCGGCGTGGCGGCCTTGCGCGCGCTGGAAGGTGCGATCGAAACGGAAGGCGGACGGCGTTCGCTGATGGCGGGGATCGTCGCGCGCGAAGCGCGGGTGACGCTCGGCCAACTGCCGCCGGAGCTGCGCAAAGCAGTGACGCGCATCCGCATTTTCGGTCCGGCTGATCTTGCGCGGCAACTGGCGGATGAGATGGCCGCGAAATTTGAACCGCTGGGCTTGAAAGTGGAAGTGGTCACCGCTTACGGTCCGAATGAATTTGGTACGCCGCTGCCGCCGAATGTCACGCTATCACCGGCGTTCAGCTTGGCGGCGCGGTTGCTGGCCGGACAAACGCCGGTGTTTGAATTTCTACCGCCGAAACCGACGCTCATCGAGCAGTTCGTCGCCAAATATTCCTCGGGACCGTTGCGGACGACCGGCGCCATCGCGGCGGCCGTGGTGTTCCTCCTGATCTGCGCGTTCTTGATCCAACAGGTGCAGCTGTGGCGGTTGCGGTCGCAGTGGTCGCATATGTCCGCGAAAGTGGCGGACTTGCAAAATATCCAGGACCAGATCCGGTTCTACCGGCCATGGTATGACCCGACGTTCCGGACGCTCTCGATTCTGCGGCAGGTGACGCTGGCGTTCCCGGAAGACGGCGCGGTGACGGCCAAGACGATTGAAATCCGCGACGGCGGGACGACGGTGAGCTGCTCGGGCAACGCGCGGGACGTGGGTTCATTGCTGGCGATGCAGGCGAAGTTGCGCGTGCTGCCGGGCGTGTCCGACGTGCATCTGACGCAGCAGCGCGGCAAATCGCCGATGCAATTCACGTTCGATTTCAAATGCGGAAATGGAGTGACCCAATGAAGATCAAGAACCGGCAGGACTTTTTGGTGGTGTTGACGGCGGCGGCCGTGGGGCTGTTCGTGGGGATCAATTTCATCCTCACGCCGCTCGGCAACTGGTGGAGCGAACGTTCGCACCAGATCAAAGATTTGAACCAAAAGGTGAAGGACGGCAAAAACACGATCAGCCGCGAGTCCGTCATCCGCAGCACCTGGAGCGACATGCAGACGGGAGCGCTGCCGGCGGACAATTCGCTGGCGGAACAAAAATTGTTGAAGGCGTTCGACACCTGGCGCAGCGACACCGGCGCGGAACTGGCCAGCATCATGCCGCAATGGAAAAGCGATTCGACGAATTACATGACCCTGGCGTGCCGCGTGGAGCTGGCCGGCAGCCTCGGCACGCTGACCCGTTACCTGTACGAACTGGAAAAAAGCCCGCTGGCCTTGCGGGTGGACACGGTGGAACTGGCCACGCATGACAACACCGGGCAGCAGCTCACGCTCGGCCTCGAAGTGAACGGGCTGGCTTTGACTTTGCCGGAAAAGAAATAACATGAGACGCACCAAAATCATTTTGGCGGTGGCGCTGGCGCTGGCGGGCGGCTTCGTCGCGGAGTCGCAATCGAACCGCAACACCGTGCCGGGACCGCAAGATTACGACCAGTTCACGCGCTTCATCACGGATCGGAACATCTTCGACCCGAACCGCGTTCCGCGCTATAACCCGACAACGAGGGTAGTCCGCACCCGTACCCGCCACACTGCCGGCGCGCCGTATGTCACGCTCGTGGGGACGATGAGCTATGAGAAAGGATTGTTCGCGTTCTTTGACTCGAACAATTCGGACATGAAAAAAATCATCGGGCCCGGCGACACGATCGGCATCTACACGGTGAAAGAAATTTCCGCCAACAAGGTGACGCTGGCGGGGAAAGATAAAAAAGAATTCGTCATGAAAGTCGGCGAACAGATGCGGCAGGAAAGCGGCGTCTGGCAGGTGAGCGAAGCGACGGATTCCGGCGGCAGCCCGGCACCGGCGGAAGCAACCTCGTCCGTACCGGCGTCCGAAAGCGACAGTTCCACCGGCAGCACCGATGCCCAGCCGGCCGAACCGGCCGCGCCGTCCTCCAATCTTGAAGCGAATGATGTTTTGAAACGACTTATGCAATTACGGGAAAAGGAAAACCAATGAAAACAACCCTCTTGACCCTCACAGCGCTGGGCGCCGCCGGTTTGCTCTACACGGCGGCCGCGCAAGACAACAATAACAACACGCCGCCGCCGGAACAACCCGCGCCGCCGGCCGAGGCCGGCAACGCCGCACCCGTTCCGGCGGATGCGCCCGTCGTGACGCAACCGGGTACGGATGCCGCCCCGGCGCCAACCGACCAGATGCCGGCACCGCCCACCGGCGACGCGCCAGCAGCGGATAATGGCGACAACAACAATGCCGCGCGCACCTCGCAAGTGATCCTGCCGTCCGAACCGCTGGGCTCGGAACGGGCGAAGCTTTCCTCGAACTTCACGCCGCCGGAAGCCACCGGGACCAACTCCGACGAACTGCGTCTCAATTTTAAAAATGCGCCGCTGGAGATGGTGCTGAATTACCTGAGCGACGCCGCGGGTTTCATCATCGTGCTGGACACGCAGGTGCGCGGCACGGTGAGCGTCATCAGCGGTCAGCCGGTGACGAAGGACGAGGCGGTGGATCTGCTGAACTCGGTGCTGAACAAAAACGGCTATGCGGCCATCCGTGACGGTCGCACGTTGACCATCGTGGACAAAAATGATGCGAAGACGCGCGACATCCCGGTGCGGGTGGAGAGCGATCCAAACAAGATTCCGAAAAATGCGGAGATCGTGACCCAGATCATTCCCATTCGCTTTGTCGAGGCGCGGCAACTCGTCTCGGACCTTTCCTCGTTTGTGTCGCCGCAGGCCACGGTGGTGGCGAATGAAGCGGGCAATTCCATCGTCATCACGGACACGCAGCAGAACATCCGGCATCTCGCCGAGATTATCAAGGCGATCGACAGCAGCGCGGAGGCGGAGACGGAAATCCGCGTGTTCACTTTGAAATATGCCAGCCCCACGGATGTGGCGACGGAACTGGGCAATGTTTTCCCGAGCAGCACTTCCGGCAGCGGCACCCAATCCCCGATCCGCTTTGGCGGCCAGGGCGGTGGTGGCGGCGGATTTTTTGCCCGGATGATGGGTGGCGGCGGCGGTGGTGGCGGGCAGGCGGCAGCAGGTGGCAGCAGTGCCGACCGCATCAAAAAAGCGACCCAAGTGACGGCGGTGGCGGACTCCCGCATCCAGGCGGTGATCGTGACGGCACCGAAAGACATGATGGAGCAGATCGGGGACATGATGAAGGAACTGGACGTGCCTTCACAACGCGACCAGAAGGTTTATGTGTTCCACATGGACAACGCCGATCCGCAGCAGGCGGCGCAGGTGTTGCAGGGGATGTTCCAATCGAGCAGCACCTCGCGCAGCGGCAGCAGCAGTTCGTCGCAGAACAGCGCATTGCAGACGCGTGCCATCAACAATGCCACGACCACCAGCTCGTCCAGTTCCAGCAGTTCCGGCTTTGGTTCAACCGGCGGCGGCGGTGGGCGCGGCGGCTCGGGCGGCGGGTTCTAATCCAGGCAAACGACCAACTTGAAACATTTATGAAGATGAACAATTTCAAAAAAATCTCGGGCGGCGTGTTTGCTTTGCTGCTGTGCGGAACCTTGGCCGGCCACGCGCAACAGCGCGGCGGGTTCGGTGGTTTTGGCGGCGGCGGGTTCGGTGGCGGCGGCTTTGGCGGATTCGGTGGCAACCGCACCGGCAGCGGCAGCAGCGGCAATTACAATAACAATGGCTCGGTGGGCAGCGCGACGATCACGGTGGATCCGCAGACGCACAACCTCGTGGTGATCGCCGATGAAGAGACGAGCATGCAGATCAGCAATGTGCTCGCGAATCTCGACGCGCCGAAATCGCAGGTGCTCATCAAGGTGGTGTTCCTGGAAGTGCAGCGCAACGACGGCTCGGACATCGGCATCGAGGGTGGTCTGACCAAGGGCGTGGGCAACAACCTGCAATCCAGCGCCGCGAATGTATTTGGGCTGGCCGGCAACAATTCGGTCATCACGAACTTCACCGCGTTGGGCGGCACGTTTGCCGGCGCCTCCAGTGTGCTGACACCGGGCACGGCCGGGCCGCAGGGCATTTACCAGATCGCCGGAAATGATTTCCAAGCGACGTTGCGGGCCATCGCCACGGCAGGCCGGTCGCAGGTGCTGTCACGTCCGTCCATCCTCGCGCGTGACGGGCAGTTGGCGAAGATCGTGATTGGCCAATCGGTGCCGCTGCCGACGAGCGTTTCTTACACGACAGCGGGTAATAACACCGTGCCGATCGTGAACGTGACTTATACGGACGTCGGCATCATTCTGGATGTCACGCCATTCATCGGCGACAATCATCTGGTGGAAATGATCATCCAACCGCAGATTTCATCGGTTAGTCCGACGCAATCGCAGGTCATCGCGCAGGGTGTTTCCGCGCCGTATCTCGATATCCGTTCCGCCGACACCGTGGTGATCACGCCGGACGGCCAGCCGGTGGTGATCGGCGGATTGATCTCCAACGACAAGAGTTCGAGCGATACCAAGATACCGTTCCTCGGCGACATTCCGTTCATCGGCAACCTGTTCAAATCGAGCACCAAAGCCACTTCCAAAACGGAACTGATGATGTTCCTCACGCCGCACATCGTTGAATCGCCCGGCCAATTGCATGCGATGTCGGCCCGGGAACAAGCCCAGACGCCGATCATCAAGGATTCCGTTTCCGAACAGGATTTGGACCATTTCCTGGAACGTATCCCGGCAAAGAAGTCGAAATAATCCGGAGATAGATCGGCAAACGCGCAAATCAAAATCACCGCATGAACCGCGAACAACGAGGACGCTGGGTGGCCGGGCTTTTGCTCGGCGCATGGTTGCTCGTCGTGGCCTGGCAGGTGACGGAGCACCGGCGCGTGGTGGAGGCGGCGAAGTCCGATCTGCGAAACCGTTCGCGGGAAATCGCCCGCACCCTCGGGGCGGTGACGCGGGCGTTGCGGTTTCGCGGCGCGGTTTTTCAGGAACGGCTGGACCCGGTTTTGAATGAACTGGCCAGCACGCGCACGAATGCCCTGGTGCGTACCACCCAGTTGCTGGCGCTCGGACTGGTGAACAATGACGGCGACACGGTGGTGGCGGTGGGCGAAACCAACCTGATCTCCCGCGAATCCGCCGGGGAAAGCGAACGCTGGTCGGATGAGAACGTGGTCTTTGTGCTGCCGATCGAAGGCGCGGCGGTCAATCCCGAGGGTGTGACCAACAACCCCACGGTGGTGCTGCCTTCCCCGCCCCGCAATTTCACCAACGGTCCATCGCGCAATGAACGCGACGGCCAGCGGCACGGACCTTTCCCGGACGGCGGCACGAACATCGCAGATTTTTCGACCAACAATTTTCCGGCACCGCCGACCAATGCGAGCGGCCAGATCGAACCGCCGCCGGATGAGGGTGGACGTCCGCCGGGCGGAGATCGCCAGCGGGGTGGTGGCAACCGGCGGCCGCCATGGATGCGCGGGATGAGCGAGGCGGATTTCAAGGCGTTGATCGCCAAACGTGAGTTGCACGGGCTGGTGCTGGTGATGTCGACGGAAAATTATCGCGCGCTGTGCACGCATGACTGGTGGCTGCGGTTTGTGGTCGGATTTTTCGCGGGGATTGCGGCGCTGGGCGCGGGGTTGTCCTGGCGCAACACGGCGCGCACGGCGGACTTGCAGATCCGGCTGGTCCGGGCAAGCGAACAGAATTCGCATTTGAAGGAATTGAGCCTGGCCGCCGCCGGGCTGGCGCATGAGACGCGGAATCCTCTGAACATCATCCGTGGCCAGGCGCAGATGCTGGCGCGTCTGCCGGACATCACGCCGGAAGTGCGGGCGCAGTCCAAGACCATCGTGGACCAGACGGACAAGGTGACGGCGCAGCTCACGGAATTCATCAATTATTCACGCCCGCGCGAAGTGCGCCGGACGAAGGTCGCGCTCGCCGCCGTGGGCGCTGAAGTGGTGCGCACGCTCAATTTTGATGCGGAAGAGAAAAAGCTGAAGTTGGAAGTCACCGGCGAAACGCTCTCCGTGGAGGCCGATGAACAATTGCTGCGGCAGGTGCTGTTCAACCTGCTGCTCAATGCCATTCAGGCCGCCAACGATGGCGGAAAGATCCAGATGGTGGTGCTGCGTGCAGCGAACCAGGAGGCTATCCTTGAAATCCGCGATGACGGCCCGGGTGTGCCGCCGGAAAACCGGCAGGAAATCTTTAAGCCGTATTTCACGACTCACCAAAAGGGGACGGGACTCGGGCTGGCGGTCGTGCAGCAGATCGTTCATGCGCATGGCTGGGATATCGTGTGCGTGGCGAATGATCCGCGCGGCGCTGTGTTCCGCATCACGCATCTGAAGGTGGTGTAATTTTGAAACGAGGATCGAGGACTTGAGGATGGTTTGCGCTTCTGGCGCCCCGCGGGGGTGCCATGAATCGTGCGGACGGTTTCATGAGATGTCTCCTGCAAAGCGGGATCAATACCCGGTTAGAGCACTTCAAATAAAGCCGTCACTTTATTTAAAAACATTCACCGCTCAACATTCAACACCGAACATCGAAGAAAGCCGTGAATTGAGCGCGCTTGGAAATTGAAAGTTAAATGTTGGGGTTGAATGTTCGGCTGCTTTGCGATTACAACTTTATTGAATTTGCTTCAGAAGCCCGCGTTCCAACAGGGTTTGTGGGAACACTTGATCGTAACTTCACTACGTCAATCAGGCCGGGTTTTTACGGCGGAGGTGTCCAGGTTGCCGCCGAACTGATGGTATTTTTGGATGTCGGCCTGGGCGTCCGCGTATTCTTTCCGCTGTCCATGGATGACGGCGCGACCGAAATAGGGCTCGCTGTACGTCGGATTCAGTTCGATGGCGCGATTGAAATCCGCCAGGGCGCGGTCCAAATCCCCGAGGTAAAGCCAGCTCGCCCCGCGCGTCTGGTACATCGGAGCGAGGTTGGAATATTCGGCGAGGCCGCGATCACAAACCGCGATCGCCCTCTGATATTCCTTGCGCTGGTAGAGTTCGGAGGCGAGCCGGTCGCACGCCACGATATGCGCGCCATGCCGGTAGGCATTGTCAAAAATGGTGTAGTTGTTCCGCCAATCCGGCAGGTCCGCCCATGTCGTCAGCACCAGAACCATGAGCCAGGAGGCGATCACCACGGCCACCCCGGTGCGAAGACGGGGCCAATACGCGATGGCCGCCCCGGCGGCATAGATGACCATGATGGCCAATCCCGCCGAAGGCAGATAACTGTAGCGGTCCGCCACCGTGGTTTCGCCGATGCGGATGATGCCGGCCACCGGCGCCAGCGTGAGCAAAAACCAAAACCAGCCGACTGCCAGCCACGGCTGCCGCCGGGCCCGGTACACGACCGCCCCGGTGACCAACAGCAGCAACATTCCCACCGTCAGCACATGCAGATAGTCCAAGGGATAAGTCCGGTACAACAGGGATAATCCGGCCGGTGAAAAAAATGTATGGGCATAGAACCACACATTTTCATCCACCCGGAACAATTTCAGGTACCAGGGAAAATGCACGGCTTCCGCTTTTATGCCGCCCCGGCCGCCTTGGGACCAAACGGTGAGCACCATGATGCCGAGACAGATGACTGCCAGCGGGATTTTTTCCCGGAGCAGCGGCCACAGCTTTTGCCACCAGCCCGTTGACGCATCCGTCCATCGCCGTAGCGGCCAAAAATCCAGCAGCAAAAGGACGAAGGGAAATGACACGACCATGGGTTTGGACATCAGCCCGAAAATCAAACAGAGCGCGACCAACAGCAT
>DASZCA010000047.1:0-16388 GCA_035943555.1 Verrucomicrobiia bacterium | reverse complement strand
TTTCTTCATCTTTCCCGTAAAGATCAAATATCTGGCGCTGGCCGCGGCGGGCATCGCCTTGTTTTATACTGTGGTTCCCGCTGAACCCGGCATGGCGCATGCCGCCCACCTGGGTGGCATGATCATGAGCTGGATCTTTGTGCGTAAGATATTGCCGGGTGGCTGGCTGAGAATTCCGGATGTCCTGCGTCCCTCCGAGAAAAGCGAACCGCGTCGCGCGAAATCCCAGCCGGAAGAGCCCAAGGAGGACGCCGCCTTTTTACAGAACCAGGTGGATGCCATCCTCGATAAAATTACCGCGTCCGGGATGAAAAGCCTGACGAAGCGTGAACGCGAAATTCTGGAATCCGCCCGCAAGAAGATGACCAAGCCATGAGTGAAGCCCGCCGGTCTCGTGCCATCGGGATGCTCATGTTGGCGACGCCCTGCTGGGCGTTGAGTTTCCCCGTGATGAAAGCGCTCGCGCTGGAACAACACCGTTTGTTACCGGACGCGGGCAGCTGGTTTTTTACGGCGTTGGGCGTGATGATCCGTTTTGGCGTCGCGGGATTGCTGTTGCTACCGTTGTTATTCCGCACGCGGGGAAAAATTTCAGGGCGTGAACTGGAACAGGGGATTGCGCTCGCGCTTTTTGGCGGGGCGGGAATCGTTTTTCAGATGGACGGGCTGACCTACACGGCGGCGTCCACTTCGGCATTTCTCACGCAGGGCTACACGGTCTTCATTCCCATCTGGGTGGTGTTGACCACGCGGCGGCGGCCTTCACTGAAAGTCGTCCTGTGCGTGGCGTTGGTGCTGGCGGGAGTCGCCGTGCTGGCCAATCTGGATTTTCAAGTCCTGAAACTCGGCCGTGGCGAGCTGGAAACGCTCATCGCCTCCTTGTTGTTCACCGGGCAAATTCTGATTTTAGAGCAGCCGCGCTATGCGGCTAGCCGGCCTTTGCAATTTTCTGTCGCCATGTTTCTCGCCATGTCGCTGTTCAGTCTGCCGATGGTTTGGGCCACGGCGCCGAATGCGGCGGCATGCCTGCACGCGTATGCCTCACCGGCGGCGGTCGGGTTCATGGTTGTGCTTATCACCATCTGCACGCTTGCCGGGTATATGTTGATGAATCACTGGCAACGCCGCGTGACCGCGACGGAAGCGGGGTTGATCTATTGCATTGAACCGGTGTGCGCGAGCGTGTTAGCCCTGTTTTTACCCGCTTGGTTTTCGGTCTGGGCGGGGATCAATTATCCGAACGAACATCTGACGTCGCATCTGCTCATCGGCGGGGCGTTGGTGACGGCGGCAAATGTCTTATTGCAGTCACCTTGGCTGGAGAAAAAGCGCAATTTGGTGACATAAAGTTTACGCTGGTGCACTTCCGCCTTTTTTATTTCCCAATTTTCATTTTTAATTAGGCAATGATTACGCGTTACTCGCGCCCCGAAATGCGGGCCATTTGGACCGACGAAAACAAACTGAAGATCTGGTTGCAGATCGAACTGCTCGCCAGCGAAGCGCTGGTGAAGGAGAAGATCGTGCCCGCCAAGGATTTCGCGAAAATCAAGGCCGGTTGCGACAAATGGTTCGCCGACCTTCCCGGTCTCGTAGCGCGCCAGCGGGAACTGGAAAAAGTTCTCAACCACGACGTCATCGGCTTCACCACCGCCGTGGCAGAGGCCATCAATGACGATGCGAGCCGCTGGTTCCATTTTGGCCTGACGAGCAGCGACGTGGGCGATACTTGCTACGCCGTGCAGATGCAGCAGAGCGCCGACATTCTGATCGCAGACGTGAAAGCGGTGCTGCCGGTCATCGCCCGGCGCGCGAAGGAACACAAATTCACGCCGTGTATGGGGCGTAGCCATGGCATCCATGGCGAACCGACGACGTTTGGTTTGAAACTGGCGCTCATGCACGATGAATTTACCCGTGCGTTGCGCCGCTTGGAAACCATCCGCGAAGTCGTGTCTGTCGGCAAAATTTCGGGCGCGGTGGGTACGAGCGCGCATCTTTCGCCGCGCGTCGAGGCGTTTGTCTGCAAAAAGCTCGGCATCACGCCCGCGCCGATCGCCACGCAGGTGGTGCAGCGCGACATCCATGCGGAATTTCAACTGACGATGGCGCTGGTTGGCGCGAGTATCGAGCGTTGGGCGGTGGAATTTCGCCATCTGCAACGGACCGAAGTGCTCGAAGCCGAGGAGCCGTTCACCAAGGGCCAGAAGGGCAGCAGCGCCATGCCGCATAAACGTAATCCGATCACCTGGGAACGCCTCACCGGCCTCGCCCGCGTGCTGCGCGGCAATGCGATGGCTTCGCTGGAGAACGTCGCGCTCTGGCATGAGCGCGATATCAGCCATAGCAGCGTGGAACGCATCATTTTTCCCGATTCCTGCACGTTGCTGGATTACATGTTCGGCCTGTTGACGCGGCTTATGGATGGCATCGTGGTCTATCCCGCGAACATGAAGAAAAATCTCGGCCTCTCGCTGGGCATGTGGAACAGCCAGACCATCTTGCTCGCGCTCATCAAAAAAGGTCTCACCCGCGAGGCCGCCTACAAGATTTGCCAAGACGCCGCCATGAAGACCTGGGAGGTCAAACATGCCGGTCGCGACGACGCCGACTTTGTCGAGCAACTCAAAATCGATCCCCAAGTTGCCAAACTTTTCAAGAAAGGCGAACTGGAAGCGCTCTGCTCGCTTGATTTCCATTTCAAGGAAGTGAACAACCGGTTTAAAAAACTGGGGTTGTGATGAAACATATCCGTTCCATTCTTTTCATTGTTGTTGCGCAGGTTTGCTTTGGCATCGCATACGGAGAGAATACGAACTGCGGATTTGACACGAACACGTTGTCCTTTCCCGGCACGCCGCTCGAACAGGCGCATTGTCTGCTGCGGCCGGTGAAAGTCTATGGCGAACTGGGCGAGCCATTGGCCAAATTGCCCGGGCCGTTGGAGGATTTGATCGGCCAGCCCGTGAAGATCGATATCGCGGTGTTGCGAAAATATCTAGCCACAAACGGCATTGCGGACACGGAGATCGGCGGGCCGCTGACGAATCATTGCGGGGCCAAGTATTTTGTCATCCACGATACGAGCACTCCGAATTTCGGTGATGCGCCCATCCCCACCAATATCAACACGGCCGCTTGGGCGTTCAATAACCTGAACCGGTACACCAATCACGTCGTGGCGCATGTGTTTGTGAATCGGTTGGGGCAATCTATCGGTCTTCTGCCTTATGCCACACCTTGGCGGGCGACAAAACTGGAGGTCAAGGTGGTCGGTGAAAAAAGCCGGGGCGTGTTTGTGCACACCGAGATGGTGCAGCCTCGCCATCGCGATCCTAATCGCGGGCCGCACAATGATGCCTTCGCGGCCGATCCCGGCTTCACCCTTGGCCAATACGACCGGCTGGCGCTGTTGTATGTCTCCGCGAGTTTGCAGCATGGCACCTGGCTGGTGCCCGGCTACCACTGCGCCATTGATGCCGGCATTCCCGACGGGCATGACGATCCGCAAAATTTTGATCTCTCGCTCTGGGCCAGCCGGTTGGATGAATTGCTTAAAAAGCTCCATTAAACTGGAAAAATTTCATCGCATGGTTTCCATCCTGGGGTGCTAAATACCCCGATAATGGGGATTGAATTGCCGGGTTCTTATTTCAGAATCAACGGATAATCATGTTCACTCGAAAAATTACCAGCGCTTGTTTTTCCATCAAACATCTGGCCTGGGGGCTTGTTTTCGCAGGTGCCGTCTACGGCGGCAGATGTGCTGAGGACAATAAGCAGAAGGATCTCGTCGATTACATCAATCCGATCATCGGCGCCAGCACCAGCATGAAACTGGGCGAAGGGAAAACGTTTCCGGGGCCGACCACTCCGTTTGGCCTTGTCCAGTTAAGTCCGGATACGATCACGGGCGGTGATAACGGGCCGGGTTATTCTTGGGAGCATAAAAGCATCGAAGGTTTCAGCCTGACGCACATGAGCGGAGTTGGCTGGTATGGTGATTTGGGAAATTTTTTGGTGATGCCGACGACGGGCAAGCTTAAAACAGAACGCGGCGTGAATGGCGCGGAGGACGGATATCGTTCACGGTTCCATCACGAAACGGAAATCGCGAGCGCGGGGTATTATGCGGTGACGCTGGATGATTACCAGATCCGCACCGAACTTGCCGCCGCGCCAAGGGCGGGGATTTTGCGGTTCACTTTTCCCAAGTCAGATTCCTCGCGCATCCAGATCGACCTGGCCCGCCGGGTCGGCGGCACGTCCACCCGGCAATCGGTGAAGGTGGTGGATGACCATGCCATCGAGGGCTGGATGAAATGTCCGCCGGAAGGCGGCGGCTGGGGAAATGGCGCGGGCAAGGCGGATTACACGGTTTATTTTTCGGCGCAATTCAGCCAGCCGCTCAAAAAGTTTGGGGTGTGGTCGGCCAAAATTCCTGATGACTGGCATCGGCAGCGGGAAGAAGTGGGCAGCAAGCAGTATCGCGAAGCCGTGGCTGCGGCGGAAGTGATTGGAGGTTGCCGTGAAAAAGAAGACAAACACCTGGGTTTTTATGATGAATTTTCCACCGCTGCCGGTGAACAGGTGTTGTTGAAGGTTGGCATTTCCTTCGTGAGCATTGAAGGGGCGCGGACGAATCTGCAACATGACATCCCCGGCTGGGATTTCGATGCTGTTCGCCAGCAGGCCCGGGATGCATGGTCGAAAGCTTTATCGAAGGTTGCGGTCCAAGGCGGAACGGAAGCGCAGAAGGAAATTTTTGCCACGGCGTTGTATCACACGATGATCGATCCTCGCGCCGTTTCTGATGTGAACGGCCTTTATGCCGGGGCGGACAAACAGGTGCATCCGACCGGTGATTTTACGATCCGGACCATCTTCAGCGGCTGGGATGTCTTTCGCGGCGAATACCCGCTGCTGACGATCATCCGCCCGGACATCGTCAATGACACGGTCAACTCGCTCATGCAGCAGGCGGAATTGAGCGGCGATGGTCATCTGGCGCGCTGGGAAATTCTCGGAGCGGAATCTGGCTGTATGATCGGCGATCCAGCCGTGTCGGTTTTTGCGGATGCGTATCTCAAAGGTATCAGGGGTTATGATGTGGAAAAGGCATATGCGCTGTGCCGGGCAAGCGTAATGGGCCCGAAAAGCGATCGGCATGAATTGAAAGCCTATGTTGCCAACGGATTCGTGCCGGAGAGCATCTCATGGACTTTGGAAAACGCTTATTTCGATTACTGCGCCGCACGGTTTGCGGGCGCGCTGGGAAAGACGAATGACGCGGCGGTGCTGCTCAAGCGCTCGCTGAATTACAAAACCATCTACGATCCGGCCGTGGGAAATATGCACGCAAAAAATGCCGACGGTTCATGGACGTCCTGGAAGGGAGCGACCACCGAAGGGCAGGGGTGCGTGGAGAGCAACCCGTATCAGCAGGGCTGGTTTGTGCCGCACGATGTTCAAGGTTTGATCAACCTCATGGGGCAGGAACATTTTCTGCCTTATCTGACGGCGTTTTTTGAGCAGACGCCGACAAATTTTTTGTGGAACGACCATTATAATCACTCGGACGAACCGGTGCACCATGCCGCCTATCTTTTCACCTACGCCGGGGCGCCATGGCTAACGCAGAAATGGGCGCGGTTTATCATGGATCACGCCTACGGCACTGGCGTGAACGGGCTTTGTGGCAACGACGATGTCGGGCAGATGTCGGCATGGTATGTTCTGGGTGCGATCGGGTTTTATCCGGTCTCGCCCGTGGATGGCGTGTATCTCATCGGCAGCCCGGTCTTCGACAAAGTCACTCTGCAATTGGATGCAAAATATTATCCGGGCCGGGCGTTCACAGTGATTGCACGGAACAATTCGCCGGAGAACGTTTATATTCAATCGGCGACGCTAAACGGCAAACCGCTCGAACGCGCTTGGCTGCGGCATGAAGAAATTGTCGCGGGCGGGGTGGTGGAATTGCAAATGTCATCCGTGCCGAACAAAAATTGGGGAACCGAACAACTGCCGCCGTCTTTGTCAGCGGCACCGCCGGCAAAGCATTTGTAGGAACGTCTTCATCTTTTATTAAGGAAACCCCCGGTATCGTGATAACGTCTTTTTAATTGGAAAATCATAATGACCGGACGTTTCAAATTGCCCATCTGGGTGCTGCCGCTGGCCATCGCCGGCTTGGTGGCCGTGCTGGGCTGGTGGGGCGAAGGCAAGTTGCGTGACACCATCCAAGACCAGTTAAAGGCGCAATTGACCGCCACGCTCAACGCCAACGTGACGGCTTTGGGCATCTGGACAACCAACCAGACGCGGCTGGCCACTTCGCTGGCGGAAGATCCAACCGTGCGGACGCTGGCCAATAAAATTCTTCAGGCCGCACCGCCGTCCCGCCGGGAATTTCGCATGTCGCCACCGCCCGACTTGGAACAATTCGTCACTGATTTTCGGCCGCGCCTGGCACATCTGGGTTATGAGGTGGCGCAGTTGGTGAACACTAATTTCATGGTGGTGGCCAACTCCTCGCGCGCGCAACCGTTTGGCAACATCGAACTGTCCGATTCGCACACTAATAAATTTTCCGAACTGTTCGCCTCCGGCCAGCCAGTCATCATCACGCCGTTCAAACCGGAGCTTTTGGTGCAACGCCGTTTCGGCCGACCTCCGCAGGGGACGCTACGAACTAACGATTTTCGCCGGTTTAACCGGCCACCCCAAAACACGGGGCGTCCGCGGCGCGGAGATGTGACTTTGATGCAGGTGGCGGCCCCGGTGCGGGATGACGCCAAAACGGTGGTGGGCGCGCTGGCGTTGATCATCAATCCGGACAAGGAATTTTCCCGCATCCTCTCCGTGGCGCGGTCCGGAGATTCGGGCGAGACGTATGCTTTTGACCAGACCGGCTTGCTGATTTCACACAGCCGGTTTGATGCGCAACTCAAACAGCTTGGCCTGCTCGAGGCGACGAATACCAGTTCCGCCTTGAACCTGCGTCTGCACGATCCCGGTGGCGATCTCACGAAGGGGTATCAGTTGGTGACGAATACTGACGGCATCGCCCGTTCCCTGACACGATTGGTGGCCAGCGCAGTGGATGGCGAGGACACGGTGGATGTGACGCCGGCGCGGGATTATCGCGGCGTGCCCGTGGTGGGCGCGTCCTGCTGGTTGCCGGAATTCGGTTTCGGCGTGGCGACGCAGATCGATGCGGGCGAGGCGTATCGTCCGTTGCATGTCCTGCAAATGGTTTTCGTGGTGCTCATTTTGTTCCTGCTGCTGTGCGCCACAGGGATGTTTGTGGTTTCCAACATCACCTGGAGCCGGCGCTTGAGCGAAGCGGAACTCAAGCTGAAGCAGCTCGGCCAATATACGTTGGAAGAAAAGATAGGCGCGGGCGGCATGGGCGTGGTCTATCGCGCGCGCCATGCGCTCATGCGTCGCGACACGGCTGTAAAATTATTGCTGCCCGATCGGGCGGATTCCGCCGCGATCGCACGTTTCGAGCGCGAAGTCTGCCTGACGTGCCAGTTGACGCATCCCAACACCATCCAGGTATACGACTACGGCCATACGCCGGACGGTATTTTTTATTACGCGATGGAATATCTGCGCGGGCTGAATCTGCATGACTTGGTACAGCGTTACGGACCGCAGGCGGAAGGCCGCGTCATCCACATCCTCTCTCAAGTTTGTGATTCACTGGCCGAGGCGCACGGGGTCGGGCTTATCCATCGCGACATCAAGCCGGGAAACATTTTTCTCTGCCATCGCGGTGGCGTGGCAGATTGCGTGAAGGTGCTCGATTTCGGTTTGGTGCGGGAATATCGCGGCAACGAGGCCGAGGGCGGCAGTCCGCAGAGCGATGGCATCATCGAAGGAACGCCGTGGTTCATGCCGCCAGAAGCGATTCAAGGCACCGTGAAAATCGACCAACGCAGCGATCTCTATTCCATGGGCGCGCTCGGTTACTTCCTGCTGACCGGCTATTACATCTTTGATGCGGAAACCGTGGCCGAAATCCACGAGAAGCAACTCAACGCCGCCCCGATACCGCCCAGCCAGCGCACGGCGCAGCCTATCAGCGCGGAATTGGAACAATTGTTATTGTGCTGCCTCGCCAAAGACCCGGCGGACCGCCCGCAATCGGCGGATGATTTGCGCGCCCGCTTGCTGGCCTGTTCGGCTTCGGCGAACTGGCCGACCCCGGCACGTGCGGCTTGGTGGGAAGTCTACGAACGTCAACCCATAGCGGGGCCGGGTCAAAACGCGGCAGATACTTCGACGCCGATGGCAACCGTGCGCGTGGATTTGGCGAATCGGGTTGAGTAGGGAACAAACCTGCCGCCCTCAGCAAAAAAACACGCTGAACTGTGATCAAACGCGATTTTTATCGAAGCGCAATCAAAGGGCCTTTAAACTTCGATGAACATGGGAAACTGCTTCGAAAGATTAAAGCCGGGATTTGATAAAATCATCTGTCATGCATAGCCGGCATAAAAAAAAGGCAGTTATCGGTTTGGTTGCTTGGTGTCTCGTGATTCCTTGCACAACCGTTATCGCGGTTGGTTTGAGCAGTTTCTTTCCTCCAAACCAGGTGCCTCGTGAATTCGCCGGGATTGGAATGGTGGTGGGGCTGTTGTTCCAATATATACTTTATTTCTGGGGCGGCAGCCAGCTGGCCAAAGCCAAGGGATACCCCAATGCGATTTTGATCTGGGGAATGTTTTGTACCTTATCACAACTCGTCGTGCTGGCTGTTTTACTGTTTGCTTTGCCGGATAAATGCCCGAATCCATCCGACCAGATGCGGAAAAGAAGGACTGTCCGCAATGAATCCCAGATCGGTCGCATCGTGCGTTACCGGAAAAATGCGCTGGTGGCGAACACACTGGGGGGCATCGGAATTTTGTTGGCACTTTTTATCGGCTTTGTCCGCACCGGGCTGTTTGAGCAATATGATAACGCACGCATCACCGCCATTTTTATTTTTCTGCCAAGCTATGTGGCCGTCATTTCGGGTTGTTGGTGGTGGGTCAGGGCCAAGAACTGGCATGAGGCCGTAATTTTTATCGGCCTGATGCCGCTGGCCATATTGGCGATCCCTTATGTGCGCCTCATTTATCGGCTGGTTCCGATGCTCTTGCCGGCATCCATGGTGGTAATGCCGATCATTCTGCTGGGAGTTGTTGCCGTCCTGCCGGACAAATCAGGAATGCCAAAACGCAAACGCTGGGATCGGGATTGATTCTTTCCGCAAGTGCCGATTAAGCTATGGCTCCATGTATTCGCCAGCACCAACTCGTTACGATTCCAAAAGTTTTTACCGTCATTGCGGAAAATCCGGGCTCAAGCTGCCGCTGATCTCGCTCGGGCTCTGGCACAATTTCGGAGCGAAAGATTCGTATGAAAATGCGCGGGCGATCGCCTTGCGCGCGTTTGACCTGGGGATCACCTGTTTCGACCTCGCGAACAATTACGGGCCGCCGGATGGCTCGGCGGAAGAGACGTTTGGCCGCATCTTGCGCGAAAGCCTCGGCCAGTGGCGCGATGAGATGGTCATCACGACCAAGGCCGGATACTACATGTGGCCCGGGCCGTACGGTGAATGGGGTTCGCGGAAATATCTACTATCTTCGCTCGACCAGTCGCTCAAGCGCATGGGGATTCCGTATGTGGACATCTTTTATTCGCATCGCCCCGACCCGGAAACGCCATTGGAAGAAACGATGGGCGCGCTGGCCCATGCCGTGCGCAGCGGCAAGGCACTCTACGCCGGACTTTCCAATTACGCCCCGGCGGAAACGGCGCGCGCGGCCAAAATTTTGCGTGAACTGGGAACACCTTGCCTCATCCATCAGCCGCGTTACTCGATGCTCGACCGCTGGGTCGAACCGAAGTTGTTCGCCACGCTGGAGGCGGAAGGCATCGGCTGCACAGTGTTCTCGCCACTGGCGAAAGGCGTTTTGACGGACCGTTATTTCAAGGGCATTCCGGCGGATTCGCGGGCGGGTCACGACCAGCGTTTTCTTCGTCCGGCGGACATCACGGACGCGGTGCTGGCGAAGACGCGCAAGCTGAATGACCTCGCGCATTCGCGCGGGCAGACGCTGGCGCAGATGGCGCTGGCGTGGGTGCTGCGGCACAAAGTGGTGACCAGCGCGTTGATCGGCGCGAGCAAGGTGCAACAGGTGGATGATTGCGTGGGCGCGGTGAAGAACTTGAACTTCAGCGCGGAGGAACTGGCGTTGATTGAAACAATTTTGGCGGGGTAGGGTGTGCGTTGTTAGAGCGAGCAAGCCCTGGCATTTTTGAAAGCTATCCGGTTTTGGCCACGTTTTTACCCCTCACCCTGACCCTCTCCCCTCCGAGGGGAGAGGGAATCCGCGTCTGATGGTAGCGAGCGTACAGCAAATAGCGGAAAAGAAGACCGTCATGTTTCGCTGAAAGCGGCGCGGCAAAATAATTTGTTTTCCGCTCAATAAGCCCATTCGAATCCGAACAGGACATTGACGCCGCCGGAGATGTCGAGTTGCGCCTGTTCATTGCCGGCATCGTGCGAGAAGGTGCCGAGATATTCATACTGTGCCCCGACGAAGAAACTCGTGGTCGGGGAAAGCGCATAGAGTACCTTGGCGTCCAGATACGCACCCCCCTGAACCTCCGCGCCTTCGCTCGAGCCGGAGTTGTTCACCACCGAGCCGCCGCCGAAGTTCAGCGTCTCGTTGAAGGAATACTTCATGTCCGCCACACCCAATACCACGCCGCCACCCAGGCGGCCGGACCAGCGCTGGCCAAAGTTGAACTCATAATACGGCCCCGCGCGCAACACATAGATCTGCGCGTCCAAGGTATGCTGCCCCGTGATCAACACGGATTCCGTCGAACTGGTGCGTGTCGGCGAATCGCCCAGCAACTGGCCGGGGCCGCTGAAGCTGCCGGCGTACGGCGCATCCGGGGCCGCATTGCCGTTCAGGGAGAACGCGTCATTGATCAGCGTGCTCGAACCGGTCAAGGGCTGGCTGTTGTGGATGCTTACCGCCGTGAAATCAAACGCCCCCTGCAACCCCCACCGGCCGCCCCACACCTTGCCGAAATCATGGCCGAAGGCGAGATCGAAGCCCGGCTGCGGGTCCTGGTTGTCATTGAGCGTGCCGTTCACGGAAGTCGCCGTGTGCATCACGATGGCATTGCCCTGAACCTGCGAGGCATTTTGATAACCCCAGTTCCACGTCTGCCCGCCTGAATTGCCAGAACTGTCCACCTTCACAAAACCATCGTTGTAGGTGCGGTCCAAACCGCCGCCCGAGGCGGGGCCGGGGGAGGCGGAGTTCACATTGCCGAGATGGTTGAACCGCGCATCGACCCGCAAGCCGAATGTCGGGCCGACGCTGAACCAGTTGGCATGCTCCGGGGCATCCTCCGCATGGACGTCCAAGACCGCCAGCGCCAGCGCCGGGGTCAGATAGATCAAAGAGTTTTTCATAGGCGAAAAATTAGTGGGTTGGCAACAGGACCACGCGGTAATAGCGGGCGGGTTGGCTGGAGGGTGGACTGTCCGTCTTGGGCGGACCGGCATCGATCCACTGGACGCGGCTGGTCGGCGCGGTGATGGCCGGAACCGCCGTGCGCCACGTCACCATGTCGCTGCTGTACTGGACGGCGTAGATCTGGCCGGGGATGGCGCTGAACTCCACCACCACGCTGCCGTCATTGCGCACCGTGGTGCGGTCGATGCGCGAAATTGTGCCGGTGACCACTGGCGGAATCACCACCGGTCCGGCTTGCACAGTCAACGTGAGGTTCGCGGGAGTCACGCGGTTGGGCACATAGTATTCCAATAGAAAGACGATGTTGGATCCGACGCCCAGCGGCGAACTGCTTTGGACGTAAGGAATGCCGTTCGTGGTGCCGGTGGCGTTGTACAATTTGTCATTGGCCGGCAACCCGGAGATGAGCACGCGCACCGAGGATGGCGTGGCGGGTCCGCCGTTGGAGACTTGGATGCGCTGTTCGTACAAACCGGTCAACGAATTCAGGGTGATGTCGGACAGCACCGTCAGCGCCAGGTTGGTGATGGCGCCATTGACGGCGGTCGTGATGTTGGTGACCGCATTATTGGCCGGTTGTGAATCGGTTTGCGTGCTAAACGCCCGGGCGGTGTTGGTCAGCAAGCCGGCGGCGTTGGGGACGACCACGATGGCCAGGGTGGCCGAACTGCCATGGGCCAGCGAGCCAATGGCGTAGGTCACGATGCCTAGCTGGTTCGTTGCCGAGCCTTGGCTGGGCAGGGCGGAATTGAAGGTGACGCCCGCAGGCAACATGTTACTGACCACCACTGCCGTGGCCGTCACGCTGCTCTTGTTCGTCACTGTCAGCGAGTACGTCAGCGGATCGCCCACGCTCACCGGGTTCGGATTGCCGCTGAGGGTGAGCGCCACGTCCACTTGCGCCACCGTGCCCGTCATCGCATACACGGTCGTCGTCAGAAAATTGCTCGTGACCGTCGTGGTGACGAGATTGGTAAAATAGGCGGCGACCAAGGTGTCGACATCTGTCTGACCGGAGGCCAGCACCAGTGTCTGCGATTGTTCCGCGCCGACGTTAATAGTTTTGGGGCCAACATACTGGGTAACCGTGGTGACGATGTTGGTCGCCACCGGATTGGTGGAGAGGACGGACGATTGATTTTGGAACGTCTTCGTCAAACTTTTCTGTCCCGGCCCGATGTAGGAAGTCGCCCCGGCCGTGGTCAGGTCACCTGCCGCCACCGTCACCGCCGTCTGCACGGACGGGTCGGTGAAAGGAACAGCGAACGTCTGGTCATAGACCACGCCGGTGCCCGGCATCACGGCGATCAGCTCGGTCGAGAAATTCGTCGCCTGCTGCTTCACGGTTGCCGTGAGGTTGGCGGTGAATGTGCGCGTGCTCGTGGTGAACAGGGTGAGGCTGGTGTTGGTGCCCACGAAAACCGCGGTGGCGAGGTTGTCGGCCGGAACCGGATCGGCTTGATCGGCATACACCCGGAAGAGGTTGGTGTATAGGAGCGTGGGCGTATCGCCATTGCGATCCAGATGGACGGTTAACTGGGCCGTGGTGGTAGCACCGGCGGCGAGCGTGCCGAGGTTCATCAGCAGGATGCCGTTGGTGGGCTGGCTTCCGCCCGTGGCAGTGTTAAAGGTATAAGGCGAACCCGCCGTGAAAAGCTGGTTGCTCACCGTCACGTCGGTTGTCGTCGCCGGCCCGGCATTGGTCACGGTGAAGGTGTACGTCAACAGGTTCGACGTGGCGATGTCCACGGGATTCGGTGACTCGGTGACGCTCAATTGCAAATCCGCCACGGGGTTGGAAACAATCAAATCAGTGGTATCCGTTTGCCCGCTGGCCAGTCCCCCGGCGGGCCCGATTTCTAAATAAATCGCCGAAACATAACCCGATGCGGGTGAATTCGTGGTTCCTGCCAGATAAGCCACGTTCGGAAACAGTTGAAAACCCGCAAACCCGGCCCCACCAGCATTGGTCGGGAAAAACGCCCGCGCTTGCGTGGCCGGAGAACCATTGATCCCCGTGGGATCGGCCGGGTTAAAAAATCTCGCCACCGCCGCCCAGTTGGTGGAACTGTGTGTGCCATTTGTGGTGAGCAGCATCACGACGTCTCCCGGAATAGCATTGGAAGGTGCGCCGTTCAACGTGTCCCCCGCATAAGCCGCCTGGAAAGTCTCTGTAGTAGATCCGACGAATTCGGCGATGAATAGGGTTTGGTCCGTCCCCAACTGCCGGGGCGTTCCCGGAATTCCCACCACTGCCGGCACATTCGTCACCGTACTCACCAGCGTGGCGGAATTATTTGTCAGGTTGGGTTCAAACTCGCTGGCCAGGACCTGGAACGAATTGGTGATTTTGCCCGCCGTGGTGGGATGCACGACGACTTGAACTGAAATGTTCGTGCCTTCCGCAACCGGCCCCAAGTTCATCAGAAGAACGCCATTTGCAGGAGTGGCCCCGCCGGTGGCCGAAACGAAAGTGACGCCGGCGGGAATCCGGTTGCTGATCACGGCGGTGGCGACCCGGTCAATTTCAAAACTGGTATCCGGGTTGTTACTGACGTTGAGGGAATAGACCAGGTTGTCGCCCACCGCGACCGGTTCGGGTGCGGCGCTCGCGGTCAAAATCAGGTCGGGATAGTAATTGATAAGGGTTAAAACATTGAGGGCCGACTGGCCGGGGATGATGGCGCCAGAGGGACCAAACACGGTGTAAGTAGAGGTGATCTCAAAACTGTTGCTGACGCTGATCACAGAACTGGCGGGCTGGAAGGAGGTGTTGGGAAACAATTGGAATCCGGCAAACCCGGCGCCGTTATAATTGTTTGCAAAAAACGCCTGTGAATCGGTTGCTGCAAGATTGTTGGTTCCAGTCGGGTCAGCGGGATTAAAGAACCGCGCCACCGCCGCCCAGTTGGTGGGATCATTGCCGCCATCGGGGTCTTTGAGCAAAACCACGTCACCGGGTATGTCGGTCAAATTTGTGAAGACTTCGAGGGCCCCGCCGGTGATCGGCCCGCTGTTATAGACAAATGCTGAAGTAACAATGACCGCCCCAAAATCCGCCCCGAATATTGTCAACGGCGTTCCCGGAATGCCCCGGTTAATGACGTTGACGAGGGTGACGGAATTGTTCGCCGAAACCGGATCAGCTTCCGTGGCGAACACTTGAAACTGGTTGGTGATATGCCCGGCGACCTGGGCAGGCAAAAGGGTGGGATAGACGATGAGCGAGATATTCGTGCCCGCCCCGGGGGGGAGCGAACCAAGGTTCGCCAGAAAGACCCCGCTGTTATTCGTACCGCCGCTGGTGGCCGAGAAGAAAATTTCATTTGCGGCCAGCCGGTTGCTGATCACCACGCTGGTGGCCGTGGACGGGCCCAGGTTGGTCACGGCGATGGAATAGGTCACGCTCACACTTGCTTGCATGGGGCCGGAGGGCGCGGTGACGCCAAGACTCAGATCTGCCGAGGGAGGCCCGCTGGTCGCCTTATCAAACGTTACCACATTGGTCACCGAGGGATTTCCCAAATTGTCCACGGCGTAAGCTGACACCGTGTTGCTGCCGGCGGTCAAGGTCACGTTGGCCGTCCAGTTCGACCACCCGTTGGCGGTCGTTGCATTTACCCAGGCACCGTTGTTCAGTTGAACATAGACGTTGGTCACGGTGGTCAGCAGGCTGTTGCTGGTGGTGCCGGTCACATTGAACGTGGCCGCGCTCACCACCTGACCGCCAGTTGGCGCGGTGATCTCCAAGGCCGAGGTCAATGTCAGCCGAAATACGGTGCCTTGGCCAGCATCCCCGCCAAACTCGGAGGTGCTGTACAGGGAATTGCCCAACAAAACCAAAAACGGGTTGACACCCCCCAAACCGTCCAGAACGGTATATCCCGTGCCGTTGGTTTTGACCGCAAATATTTCAGCCACCGTCGTGCCGTAAAGAACGTTGCTGGACAAGATCAAACCGCCCACCACGTTGCCTCCATCGCTCAATGAGAAGTTATGCAAGCTGGTGATCCTGCTGCCATTGGTGTTGATGGCGAATACCGTGCCTCCACCATCGGCGCCGCCGGCAAAAGTCGTCCCGAAGAATTTGTTGCCGGCCAAGATTAATCCGCAAACCGGCCATCCGCCATCACCACCGAGAAAGTTGTGCCGGGTGACAAACCCGGTGCCATTGGTGTTGAGGGAAAACAGCGTGCCATAACCGTTGGTGCCGCCATGCGCGGCCGTGCCATACAGCGTATCACCCACGAGCAACAAAGGAGATTGGGGATAAGCTCCGTCGTTGTTGGTCGAGTATCCGTTCGGATCGTAGGTATTTAGCGTGTAGAAGGCCGTCGTGAAAGAATAAAGGCTCTGAAAACCCGTACCATCCGTATTGACGGCGAACACCGCGCCGAATTGATAGGTGCCGCCATGTTGGGTCGTCCCGTACAGCGTGTTGCCGGCCAAGATCACGCCCGCGAGCGGATTGGCTCCGTCCGAACTGCCGGTCAGTATGCCGCCGGCAAAGGTGTGCAGAACTTTGAAACCCGTGCCGTTGGTGCTCAAGGAAAACACCGTCCCCCCACCATGGGAACCGCCCAGGTCTGCTGTCCCATACAGGGTGCCGCCGGATAACAGCAGGCTGGCGTTCGGGCTCGCGCCGTCGCCATTCAACCCGTTTACGAACGGTGAAAAATTATAGAGCACCCTGAAATTTGAGCCGTTGGTATTGATGGCGAACACCGTGCCGTTGCCCCCGCTGCCGCCCGCGCCGGTTGTTCCATAAAAAGTATCGCCCGAGAGGATCAGGCCGGCAACCGGAACCGCGCCGTCCAGATTGCCATTCAC
>DASZCA010000046.1:0-8334 GCA_035943555.1 Verrucomicrobiia bacterium | reverse complement strand
CCGGACAATTTCCAAAACAGGCGCGGGCTGGTCGAATCCACACCGAGGGGGTTGTCGGCGTAATCGCAGCGCAGATCAATCGGCGCAAGGCCGGCGACGGCGGAACACGCAAGGGCGAGGAGCCAGAGGGAGAATATTTTTTTCATCGGGAATTCAAGGTTGCCTGCCGCGAAGGACGCTGTGAATGCGCGGCAAGTTTCATTTTTTAAAGTTGATGAGAACGGTGGTGACGCCGCCAGCATAACGTGGGCGGAAGGCCGGTGGCAAACCGGTAAACACGGATCGGGCCCGGAGGCGACGAACCGTGCCGGTGGCAGATCTGTCCATCGCCGTGGCAATAATCGTAAATGAAATGCTCCTTTTCGTATTACCATTTTACGGGGACCTGTGCTAGGGTTTGACATTACCAATTCCTAAAGCAAATGTGCCAGACACCTAATGCCCTGTCGTCATGTCCCGCCGTCCGGCGGAATCGTGGATTTACCTTGATCGAACTGCTGGTGGTGATCGCCATCATCGCCATTCTGGCGGCGATGTTGCTGCCCGCCTTGAGCAAGGCCAAGGCGAAAGCGCAGGGCATCAAATGTTTGAGCAATACCCGGCAGTTGACCTTGGGCTGGATCATGTATCAGGGCGACAATCAGGACAAGAATTTGGATCTTCAATCAGGCATCGACAAATCTTTGAACTACATGTCATGGGATCCGACCTTGTTTCTGAATGATCCCCAAGGTTTGATCGGCCCGACCGCCTTGCTGTCCTCTTATGTGAAATCAGTTGGTGTTTACAAGTGTCCGGCTGACATTTATGAAACGGGATCGGTTTTGGCCCGGACGCGCAGTTATGCAGCCAACGGCGCGGTTGATGGTCAGGGTTCCGGCCCTGATTACTCAAAGCAGGCCTTTCCGGGTCGGACTTATTTTACTGCGCACAAGTCCAGTCAGATGAACACGCCCGGACCGGCCAATATTTATATCTTTCTGGATGAGCACGCCGACGGCATTGATGATTTAATTTTCCAGTTCAACCCGGGCGAGACCGGCGCGGCGGGGGTGTTCTGGCGGAACTTGCCGGCCAGCTATCACAATGGCGCGGGTGAGCTTTCCTTTGGGGACGGCCACTCCGAGCTTAAAAAATGGCTCGTGAAAGGCGGCACTTTTTCCACGGTTCAGCCGGTGACCATGAATCCCGGCACGGCAGCGACGTGGCAGACCAAGAATGTTTCTATCACGGCGGATTACGACTGGCTGGATGACCGCATGCCCTATCATTGATATCAACGGAAATTTTCAGAAGCAACCCACCCCGACCCTGCACCTGACCCAACGCAACCATATGAAAACAACCATCCCCAAAACCGGCAATCATGCGGAGCGGACCCTCCCGGCGGCCGGGTCTTTATTTTGGCGAAAAGCTTCAATTTGGACGACCCTGGCCTTGCTGTTGCTGGCTTCATTGCCGGCCGGGGCGCAAACAACCATCAAGCCATTTCAAGTCCGTTTTGAGGTGCCGGTCGGGTTTTCCGGGACTGTTTATCTGACGAACAACGTGATGCGGGTCGCCACCAATGGTGCGGCCATTGATGGCACGGGCACCAACTGGATCATCCCCAACGTCAATGTCAGCGTCACCGGTGCGCCGGCTGGGGTGACCGCTTCGCTGGTGGATGCGGGCTTAGTCAATCCGATCGGCACGATTCCGCTCAATTTGAACACCAACAATGGCAGCAAAACAACCAACTTGGTTGTCTCGCTTGTCTTTAATGGATCGCAATCCGCCGGCATTTCAACCCTGACCATCAATATGATCGGCGGTATAACCAACGGATACTTTCCGTTGGTTCTGGAAGTGGCGAAGATTTGGAACGGCCCTGGTTTTGCCGGGGTTAATGGCGCCGGCAACTGGTCGGATGCCTCCAAATGGGTGGGTGGCGTTCCGGGTCCCGGTGATGTCGTGGTGTTCAATGACCTTGGCACTCAGACCAACAACCTTTATTCGACCGCGACTTCCACCAATCTGCTCACAAACAGCATCGTCAATGTTTCCACCACGATTTCGGCGTTACGGTTCTCTCAAACGAATGCCCTGGCTGCAACAGGGCAGCCCAATACCAACTGGCATAATTTGCTGATCAGTCCGGGTGTGACCCTGACCATCAACGGTCCTGGCGGGTTCAGCGTGTTGCGTGATTTCTCTTATGGTCTCAACAAATTGAACGTCACAATTTCCGGTACGAACGGAACGTTGATCCAAAGCAACGAAACCGCGAATTTTTCACTGCTGGCCGACGGGGCGCAGGCGAGCATCTTGGATACGAGCGGCTTGGGCAAATTGCAGGTGGATGCCAATGAAGTCAGCATCGGCGATATCCTCAGCTATCCTAATTACCAATATTTCATCACGAATGGTTTCACTCCGGGCAGCACTTTTGGCGGTTCCCGACCTTCCAAATGTCTCCCCACTTGGAGGATGGCGGCGACCAATTTCGTCCGCGGCGTGTATGTCGATCCGTTTAATTATACCAATGCGCTCAGCCGTTCATATGGTCTGGAAATCGGACGCAATGAAACCACGGGCGGCAGCTCTGGTAATGACTTCGTGATGAGCATGGGGCTCACCAATTCCTTGCAGTTCGACGGCATCTGTGTTGCCGGTTACGCTGCATTGGGCGGTGTGCTCAACTTTCTTAATTCCAATTCTTACGCCATTTTCCGTAACACCAATGGCGGGCGCATGTCGGTCTTTACCTGCGGTGATGCTGCTGGATATTCGCTCACTCCGGCGCTGGGAAATAACACCAAGTGCGGCAACTCCGGCTTTGGCGTGGATTTCACCCGCAGCACCGTGGATGTTCTTGTGGATCGTTTTTACATGTCGCGCGATCGTGGATATACTACCGGTAACGGCGTCTGCCAGTCTTCCTTGGGCATGTCGGCCGGTATTTTTGAGGCCAATTCGGCCTTCATCGGATCACAGGAGTCCGGTAATCAGACAAATCAAAATAATTGCACGGCAGCTTTGACGGTGACCAACACTGCGGTGTTTCGTGTGAATGGCACCTTGGCATTAGGCTATACGACAGCGACTCCGGGCGATGCGTCTCTTCCGACAAGCACCAAAGGTACGATCACTGTCGGTCCTGGCGGAACTTTGATGGCCAGCAACATCTCGGTCGGTGGCCCGACGAAAGCTTCCAGCGGTAATGCCATCACCTTGGCCGGCAATGCGACCCTGATTTCCTCCAATGGCATCGCCGATGCATCGCCCAATGGTGCGCTGGGAACACTGACCTTCTCGGGTGGTAACAATACGCTAAAGCTTTTTATCGACGGCTCAAATCCTTCGGCGTTAGTCTATGTTACCAACTTTATATCCTCCGGTACCGGCAACAAACTAGTCATCGGCGGTGTCAAAAATCTTACTTACCCGGCAGACATTGTGGTCCTGGTAGGTGCCGGCTCACCGGCGGTTTCGGCGTCATCTTTTGATGCCGGTGTCACCATGCCCCCAGGGTTAGGCTTGTCCGGAACTTTGTCCACGGTGAACAGCGGCGGTTCCAATGCTATCGTTTTGCACATCATCAACCGGGTTGGCAACCATCTGGTATGGCGCGGGACGGGTAGCACCGCCGATTGGGACTATACCACCCCCAACTGGATTAATCAGGCCACTGGCACCCCGACCAATTACGATAATCCGGATACGGTGGCGTTTGATGATGTCGCTGTCGCGACGAACATCAACATCGCCGGGACGGCCGTTTTGACTCCTGCCGCGATCAACATGACCAACAATACCCACTACTACACCTTCTTGAACGGACCGAACTCGATTGGTGGCGGGCCCTCGCTCAATAAGTTCGGTACGGGAACGGTTGAGATTGACGGCAGCACCACCTTGTCCGTGCAGTTGAACCAAGGCGTGCTCGCGGGCTTTAATCCGGGCACCATCGGCAACGCCAATATCGCGTCCGGTGCGGTCATGAACTATAGCGGTGATATGGGCGGCAGCCTGGCCTCCGCCGGTACCGCGACCATGGGTGGCACCATCGCCGGCACCTTGACCGTTCTGTCCGGTGGTGTTGTCACCAACGCGGGTGTGGCCAACAACCCCGTCTCCGTTCTTGGCGGCGGGTTCCTTTATAATTCGGGAACGCTCAATAATATTGGCACCGGGACAGCCGGTTCACCGACAGTCTCCAGCAATGCCACCTTGGTCAACTTGGGCAACATCAATGGCGACATATTGTTCATTAACGGCACCTTGAAGGATCTGGGTGGCACCGCCAATTCGACCGTGACCTCGGTATCCATTGGTGCGGGTGCCCAATATATTCCTGGTGGTGATGGCATCGGCACTTCGCAGATCAATTCCGATGGCGTTGGTAGTTTCCCGGGCGCACTTCTGTTGATCCAAAGCTCGGTTACCGTGCTGAAGGTCAACGTGGGCGGCAGCCCGGCAAATACCGTGGCCACCGAGTCGCATTTGAGTTATGGCGCGAGCGCCGGTGCCCAAACCCAAAATGGTGCCACTTTGCTCATCACCAATGTTGGCAGCACACCATTCAACGTCGGCCAGTCATTCCAGTTCTTTGCCAATGTCAACGGCAGTGGCGGGGTTCCGTATTCCACCGGCACATCCACCAACACCTACCCGCTCATCAGTCCCGCCACACCCGGCACCAACTTGGCTTGGGATTTGACGCAACTGTGGGTGAACGGTTCGATTGGCATCGTGGCCGCGCATTCCGGCCCGACCTTGACGAACAGCATTGCTGTGGTTTCTGGAACCAATATCGTGGAGCAATTCTCCTGGGATCCGGCCTATCTCGGCTACCGGTTGCAATCCCAGGCCAACCCGCTCTCAACCGGTCTTAGTACCAACTGGACGGGCATCGCCGGCTCCACGACCAACACCACCGTTTATATCACCAACTCGGTCAGTGCCGGGACCGTTTTTTATCGCCTGGCGTTCCCGTAAGCCGGAATAAAGATTCAGAGCCGGGGTTGAGTTCCAACTTGGCCCCGGCTTTTTGTTGCCCGGAAATATTGCGCAAAAATGGTGAAGTAAACATAACCAATCGGATTTTTCGGCGTCTAAACATTGAATGAAACTCGTGCTCAAATTGACCTGTCTGCTCACGGTATCGGCGCTGTCGGCGGCGTATGCGGCGGAACTGAAGGTGGATATCAATCCGCCGGATCGCCGCGGTGATGTGCTCTCGCCGCACTGGGAAAACTGGGCGTGGCATGAAGGCGCGTCTGGCACGGAAAAGTTTGGCGATGTCACCGTCACGTTTTCAGCAGCCACGAATGAAATTCTCACACCGGTGCTGTACAAGGCGGGAATGGATTTTGGCGAACACATGGGTGTGGACGGCTTCGCGGTGAAAAAATCGGCGGGCGGTGACGTCACGATGACTATCAGCGGATTGACCCCGGGCAAGCACACCGTCGTCACCTATCACAATGAAGTCCGCGACCCTGAACCGGCGAAGTTCGATGTCCTAGCCAACGAAAAACTGGCGGTACATGATTTTCTTCCCAGCCAGCGTGCTACGAATGACTACGAAGTGGCAGCCACTTATTTTGACGTGGAAGCCGCCGCTGGCAAAGACGTTGTCATTAAGTTCCGTCCGTCCGCCAACCATAGCTTCATCCTGAACGGCTTTGAGATCGATACCGCCGATCCTCATAAAAAAGCCATCAAACCCTCGCCGGCAAATGACGACGAACATTGGCCAAACGAATCCGCGCTGACGTGGGCGGCGCCATCTTCGGCAAAGACACACCAATTTTATTTTGGCACGGATTCCAACGCGGTTGTCTCTGCCACCCCGACTTCACCGGAATTCAAAGGCATGTTAAAGTCTGCCAGTTATGCATTGCCGAAGCTGGATCCGGCGCATGATTATTTCTGGCGCGTGGACGAATTGGATGCTGCGAAGAAAGCGACGCCTGGTGAGGTTTGGCATTTCCGCGTCCGCGCGCTTGCGTTCCCGACGGCGGAAGGCTACGGACGTTTTGCCATCGGCGGCCGTGGCGGACGTGTCCTCGAGGTCACCAATCTGGAAGATTACGATCCGGGCCAGGGCGAAGCCGTGATTCCCGGCAGTTTCCGCGCGGCGGTGGAGGCGGAAGGGCCGCGCACGATCGTGTTTCGCGTTTCCGGCCTCATCCGCTTGAAACATCCCTGTGCGGTTCACAACCCGTATTGCACCATCGCCGGACAGACCGCGCCGGGTGATGGCATCTGCCTCGCCAACTTTTCTGGCGGCGCCTACGGCACGCACGATGTCATTCTTCGTTACTTGCGTTTCCGCGTGGGTGATGCGGCGAACAAAGCGATGGATGGTTGCGGTTTGGGCAGTTGCGACAACTGCATCATTGATCACTGCTCGATCTCCTGGAGTTCGGACGAGGGCACCAGTTCGCGCGGCGCGCATAACATCACCGTGCAACGGACCATCGTTGCCGAGGCGCTGCATCACGGGCCGCATTACCGCGCGAGCGACCGCACGAAATTGGAGACGCACGCCTTCGCCGGCTCCATCAGCGGCGGCATCGGCAGCTATCATCACAATCTGCTTGCTGATTGCACGGACCGGAACTGGAGCCTTGCAGGCGGTTTGACCCAGGGCGGCCATTACGCCGGTTATTTGGACATCCGCAATAACGTCGTCTACAACTGGACCGCCCGCACGACCGATGGCGGCGTGAAGGCGCTGAATTACGTGAACAATTACTACAAACCGCACGCGCCGAATCCGTTCGTGAAATGGATTCTTAAACTGGATGCAATCAATCCCGCGTGGGGCACGGAAAGTTACTACATGGATGGCAATGTCCTGGAAGGTTACGTGAACGAGACGAACAACTGGGCCGCGTTCGAAAACGCCTGGCCAAGTTCACGGGATCCCGTGAAGATCGCCGATGTCCGTGTCGACAGCGAAATTTTCCCTTCCTATGTGAAAACGCACACGGCCCGCGAAGCATTCACCAATGTGCTGGAAAACGTCGGCGCGAATTTTCCGAAATCAGACGTGGTGGATCTGCACATTATCGCTGATACGCGGAACGGCACGGCGGAATTCACCGGCACCCGCGGCCCGACGTATGGTGACCGTCCCAGCGCAAATTTCGCCGGTTTCATCGACACGCAATCCGATGACAAGAGCGCAACCGGTTCCCCGAATTTTCCATGGCCGGATTACAAGACCTACAATGTGCCCGTTGATTCCGACCATGACGGCATTCCTGATGACTGGGAAAAAGCTCATGGCCTGAACCCCAACGACAGCAAGGATGCAAACAAAGATTTGAACGGCGACGGCTACACCAACCTGGAAAAATATCTCAACTCGCTCGTCGGTGAATATTCACTGTAAAAGGTCAGTTATGAAAAATAAAATTCTTATCGCGGCGATGCTCGCCGTGGCGGTACAAACTGGTTTTACCCGGGAAAATTGGCCGGTGCCCGGTGATGATGTAAAAAAGCGTGACGCAGCTTGGAACCAGTACGAGCAAGACCTCATTGCCAAGCTCGCCCCGCAAATGGCGGAACAGGCCAAATTGGGCAAGCCGTACCTTCCGTGGGCTTCCAAACCGGATGATCTGCCGCAGGCGAAAGTTCCCGCGTTTCCCGGCGCGGAAGGCGGTGGAAAATTTTCTTTCGGCGGGCGCGGCGGCAAAGTGTTTGTCGTGACCACCTTGGCGGACAGCGGTCCGGGCAGCTTGCGCGAAGCCTGTGAATCCGCCGGCCCGCGAATCGTGGTTTTTAATGTGGCCGGCATCATCCACCTTGAAAAACCGGTTTATATCGAAGCGCCATATATCACCATCGATGGCCACACCGCACCGGGCGATGGCATTTGTATCGCGGACAACGGCTTGCTGGATAATGCGCACGACGTGGTCATCCGCTATCTGCGTTTTCGTCGCGGTAATATGGACATCTTCAACCGGCATGGCGTGCATTTCGGCAATCCGGTCGGCAACATCATCATCGACCACGTCTCGGCGAGCTGGGGCCAAGATCAGAACTTGGATACCTACCGCCATATCTATCAACCGACGAACGGCGGCCCGTCGCTCAAGTTGCCCAGCGTGAATGTGACGATCCAATGGTCCATCACCAGCGAAGCGCTCAACACCTACAACCATGCATTCGGCGGTGATTGGGGCGGGCGTAATACGGGCTTCCATCACAATCTTTTTGCGTGCAACACCGGCCGTAATCCGAGTGTGGCGATGACGTATGATTTTAATTTCGTGAACAACGTGCTGTTCAACTGGCGGCACCGCACCTTGGACGGTGGCGACAAAGACAGCCTCT
>DASZCA010000045.1:0-16208 GCA_035943555.1 Verrucomicrobiia bacterium | reverse complement strand
GAGGCAATGAAATATTCCCGCCAGCCAAAGTTCGACGTTACGACGTCACCGGCTTTGAATTCATTTGAGCGCGATTCGATCACCTCGCCAACCGCCCCGCCCTCAAGGGCTTCGCCGATCTCAAATGGCGACACATATGATTTTTGCTCATTCATGCGACCGCGCATATAGGGATCCACCGACATGAAAAGATTGCGAACTAGCACCTGGTTGTCCGACAGTGATCTCAATTCAATTTGTGCATGTGTAAAGTTAGCCATTGTGGGAATCCCTTTTGGACGGGAGGCCAGTCGAATTTCACGGCTCTTAATTGTTGTCATAATTACGTTCTTGTTTTTTCTGTTGGTGCTTCACATTTGCAAATCCAAACTGTCGCGGATTGTTTGTGCGAGTTTGAGTCCCTGGAACGGTTTGGTAAGAAAGTTCACGCCTTCCTTCAGAGGAAAATCCCTGCCGACAACCTCGGCACTATAGCCACTCATGTAGATCACTTTTAGTTTGGGATTTTCCAGAAGGACAATTTGAGCCAGTTTTTTTCCGGTCATTCCGTCTGGCATCACCAAATCGGTCAGTAACAAACGAATTTCATCGCGGTTCTCTTTCCAGACCTCCAGAGCTTTGACTCCGGTGGGTGCTTCAAGAATGCGATAGCCAAGCCGTGAGAGGGCCATTCGTACCGAGATGCGCAGCGAAGGATCGTCCTCCACCAGTAAAATCGTTTCATTGCCACCGCGTATGGCCATTGAGGCCGGCTGTGCGGGCTTTGGATCGGTGCCCTTGGCCAGCCGTGGGAGATAAATCCGGAACGTGGTTCCGTGCCCAACTTCACTGTAGACGTTAATCCAACCTTGATGCTGTTGCACAATGCCATAGACGGTAGCCAACCCAAGGCCGGTTCCTTTGCCAACATCTTTGGTGGTGAAGAACGGTTCAAAAATCTTTGGAAGAATATCCAGGGGAATGCCGCCGCCGCTGTCGCTCACATTCAAACAAACGAATGAACCGACTCTTACTTGAGCTGATTGGGAGGCAGCGAATTCGTCGAATTCCACTCCGGAAGTCTCGATGACCAGATCACCACCATCGGGCATGGCATCACGGGCGTTTACTACAAGATTTAACAAGACTTGATCCATCATGCCCGCGTCGGCATGGATGTGCATGGGTTGCGGAGCCAATTTGAGTTGTATTTGAATATTCTCGCCAAGTATGCGCTGCAACATTTTCACTGTGCTGGTAATGGATTCACTTAAGTCGAGATCGCGCGGCTGAAACATTTCACGGCGGCTGAACAATAGCAATTGGCGGGTAAGGGTGGCCGCGCGCTTGACCGTGGCGCTTATTTCGTCCGCAATTTCCGACTGTTCTTCGGAAAGACCAATGCTGCTTTTCAGCAATTCAGCCTGCATTTGAACGACCGCCAAAATATTGTTGAAATCATGAGCCACGCCGCCTGCCAACTGGCCAATACCGTCCATTTTTTGAGTTTGGCGGAATTGTTGTTCCAACTTTTTGCGCTCGGTCAGGTCAAGCACGAAGCATACGCCCTCGTCCGGGTTATCCTCAAAAGTTGCCGCGCCGATCAGGATCGGCACGCGCGAGCCATCCTTGCGGATGTATTCCTTTTCAAAGGGTGTGCAGATTCCGGTGGCTGCCAGTTCTTTCAGGGCGCGCTGGTCGAGGGCGGCATATTTTGGCGGCGTCATCGCAACCCAGTCAATCGGTCCGGCGTCCAAATCCGCGCGAGTGTGGCCCACGAGGCGTAAGAACGAATCGTTGGCCTCGGTGATCAGTCCTTTTGTGTTCCAGAAAATTACACCTTGGGCATTGGAATCCACCAATCGGCGGAAGCGTGCCTCGGTTCGTTTGCGCTCGGTGACATTCTTAAAGACGGCGACAAAGCATTCCCTTTTTGTGCTATAAACCGAGATTGCCAGCCACGCCTTCAATCGCCCCAAGTATATTTCAAATCGTTCCGCTTGGCCGGTCAATGCCACCCGTCCGTATATTTCAAATATTTCCGGGTTTGATTCCTTAATACCCGGGATAACCTCCGTGACACTTTTGCCAACGACGTTTTTCAGTCCTGTCACCTTTTCGAAAGCATTATTTACCTCGAGATAGATGAAGTCATGTGGTCGACCCTGTTCAAAAACCATCCGGCAATATGCAAGACCATCCAGCATATTCTCAAATAGCGAGTGATAGCGCTCTTCGCTGACGCGCAAGGATTCCTCCACACGCTTGCGCTCCGTGATGTCCCGGATGTTACATTGGATCACCATTTTATCACCGGCCTGATATACATTGCTGACAAATTCCACGGCAATCTTGCGGCCATCCTTCGTTTCCAACGGGAGGTTCTCATAGCGGACATATCCGTCCTTTTGCAATTGCCCCAACATCGCCAGATTGGACATTACATCCTTGAAAGGACTTAATTCACCCACCGTTTTGCCAATCATTTCCCCGTGTGAAAAACCCAGGAGTTTGACTAAAAAACTGTTTACATCAGTGATGCGTCCGGTGCCCACGTCTAGAATCAGGATGCCGTCCTTCGCCGCTTCAAACAGCCGCCGATAGCGCAGTTCGGAAGCACGCAGGGTCTCTTCCGCCAGCATAATTTGCCTGTCGCGACTAGGTGCGCCACCATTTTGATGATCGTCGTCCATTGTTCGTCCCCCGCCCAGGTGACCAGCAAGCCTCGACTCACAGGTTAAAAGGCCATGATGTTTATGAAGAATTGTCGCAGTAACTATGTGCACCCTCCATACGGTCTTTTACCCGTGGGAGTTTGAGTAATTGCAACTATATCCAGACCGAAAGCTCCATTATTTGAATATTGAAATGGCTGGCGGCTTTCCGGAAATTGGCAGACGCCAAATCCTGTTGAGAATTCATAAATCTTTTTTGGCAGCCGCTCTGGTGGCTTGGAAACTTTGCTCAATCTCCGCTTCGGCGATGCCGCCTTCAACCAGCCTTTCATTGTCGCTTCGGCCGTCTTCGTCTTCATCTTCGCTCGGAGCAACTCGCGCTTTATGTCCGGTAGAGCCGGGCACCGGATCCCAACGCTCAGACTCGGGGGCAGATTCAAGAATCACATCGGTCGGATCCTCATCCTGAACACCGGTTAATTCCCGTTTCGCCTGTGCAAAATGAGACTTGGTCGCGGCGCTCGACAAAAGGCCGTCAATTATCGCCAGTTCCGCCGCGCGTGTGCGCACCATCTTGCGGGTCACCGTGCCGACGCCGGCAGAATTTTCCGCGATAACGCCGTCCTTCAGTGGATTTGTTTTCATAAGATGACAGTTACTTCGCGTGATTTGTTTGGTCGTTATGCGACGTTTTCATCTCGCGCGTGCCGCGATCTTCACGCACGTCGCGTGATTTGGAAAAAATGTTGTCGCGCTTTTTAGGTTTTGGATGGGGCAATGTCTTCTCCTGATTGGGCCGCAACCCGTGCATGGTTTGCGGGAAAACTGGCGTTTGCAGGATAGCCGCAAATTTAGTGATAGGTTTTTTCATAAATTATTCTACGTCTGGTTGTGGAAACCGTGGACGCGAGTCAGGTTGCGCTCCGCGATCAAATCCGCCTCCGCCTTTAGCCAATGTTGCACGTCATGGCCGGGCTGAGAACGCTCGTTTTCATAGGCGAAGTAGGCCCTTCTGGCCACTTCGTCTGGTGAGGGCGAAAAAGTGGTTTCGTTTTGGTCATTGCCCGCGCTTGAAGTTGGTCGGGGCGTTATGACCGCTTGTTGGGTTTTGGACAATTTATGCTTTTTCATAAAGCGAGAACGGGTTCGGCGGGAAGAATCGTGCCGTTTGGATCCAGATGATGTTCCTGACTTTTCTCGACGGCAGCCTTGGTGAGTTTCACGAAGACAGTGGATTCCTCGTAACTGATCCGGTCAATCTCGCTCATCGGTATCTGCACCTCTTTACCAGTGAAACGATGGCCGACTTTGATGACCAGTTGCTGGATGGCCCAGTTCTTGTCATCCATCATAAAATCGCAGACATTGCCGACGATCCCATCGGTGCCTTGAAGGCTGTAGCCTTTCACGGCCTGCGTGCTGCGCAGGTGCGCATCGACACGTTCGTTTTTGGGACCGGTCGCCGCGGGGGGTTGGACGGAGGCAAATTTGGGCGGCAGTTCCAAAATCGGAAAGTCGCGCATACCACCCCAAAGTCCGTCACCCTCCCAGTAGTAAGGCCAGCCGTAATACCGGTGGTAGTCTTCTTCGTATTGGCGCGACACCGGCTTATGCGTCTCAATCGCCGGACTGTCCTCAATCTGTTTCCGGGTCAGCCTCACGAGCATGGCTTTGCCGGCGGGATAGACACTCCCGAAAGCGTGAGGCGAAATCAACACCTGTCGCCCCGTCAACCAGTTCCCCGTATCCGCTACGACATACCGAATCGCCCAAGTGTGATCGTTGAAATAAAAATCTTTCACGTGGCCAATGTCGCCATCCGACGCGCCGAGTTTGCTTCCGTATAGTTTTTGAATGCTTCGTAACATAAAAATGCCTTTATTGGGTTTCGATTTTACCGCGATTCTGCGGTGGATGCGTCCATAAGGAAATCAGTCGCAATTGCGGGAGCAACGGCGGGCAATGAGGAAGCCAAAAATTGCCCCAACCCCAACGCCAATAGCGATGGCCTTATAAGGATGCTCATGCACGGCTGCGTCGGTGGCTTTCGCACCGGCGACCGCCTTGTCACGGACGGTGACTGCGATTTCCTTGGCGCGTTCCAGCGCGGCGGCGAGGCGCTTGCGGGCTTCCCCGACTTTTTCGCCGGCCACATCGGCGGTGGCGGTCATCAATGCGTGTGCGTCCTCGGCCAATTGTCCGATGTCGTTTCTGAGTGCTTGTGCTTCTTTGGTCATATTTTTATTTGTTTTTGTTTTTCAACGGTAAATTTTCAGCATCGTTTAGATGCGCGGCTTCGGATGAGCTGGCCACTTTCAAAATTGAATTTCTCCCGCCAAACGGATTCGGCACGGACTGCCTGGCCAGCGGATCTGGCATCCATTTGCCATCCACGACGAGGCAGTATTCGTAAGTGCCGGGGGCGAGGGACGTTTCCTTCCACCAGTTGCCGACGCCGGAGGAATGCAATCTTTTGGCTTCGGGCTGCCAATGATTAAATGTTCCCGCAATGCAAACCGTTGTTGCCTTTGGATCCGTGAAATCAAAGCGGACGGGCACCAGCTGCGGAGTGGAAGCGTTGTCGTGGTTGTGATTCTGTTTCATGGCCGGTAAATTTTCTAATGGTTGTTAAGATTTGGAGAACAATTCCTTTTTTCATTCGCCATACTGCACGCAGCCTACTGTTAGATGCCATGGGGTGTTCACCCTATTCAATCAATTCCACACCGTTTTTTGAACCAGACTTGATATTGTCAGCAAACAAAATCAGGCTCCGTTTTGGCGGGAAATGCGTCTTAATTCAGTGCGTTGTTGATGAGACAGTGTTAACCGCCTCAACGAGTCTCATGCCGCAGATGGGGCAGTTACCAGGTGTGTCCTGAACGACCTGGGGGTGCATCGGACACGTATACGTGACAGTCTGACTTCCGCTGGTAACCGACTCGGATGTTTTACAGCCGGTCATGGCCGGAATCACCACACCCAGCATCAGCGTCATCAGCGCGATTGTAATCCATTTTTTTGTCATAGTTGTTTCATATAAGTATTATGAATTTGAAATTTTGCCGTGGCTATGGGGTATTACCCGAAGGCCTGCAACTCCAAGTCCAGTTTGAAGTCAATGACACCGGCGGTTAGGTGCGGGCGAAATCTATAAAACCCCGCTGGACGTCGGTGTGGATGAGTTTGACGCGAACGTGGTCGCCCACTTTGAGTCCTTGAAACCCGAGTGTAAGCCTGCCTTCAGTCGGCGGCCAGACGAGCCGAACCCAAGTGCCTTTGGCCGCTGCGCCGGTAACGATGGCATCGAATTGTTGCCCGATGCTTCCAGTGAGCAGCAACGCGGCGGCGGACTTGATGACCCGGCGCTCAACCTTGGTGGCGGCGTCCTCTTGATCAGTGCAGTGCTTGGCCAGTTCCGTCAGTTCAGAGATGGTGTACGGCAGCGGCGCACCGGACAGCGCGGCCTTCAAAAGGCGTTGCGTGATGAGGTCAGGGTAGCGCCGGTTTGGCGCGGTAGAATGCGTGTAGTCTTTGACCGCCAGCGCAAAGTGTCCGGGGGGCACGTCGCCGGGGCGATCGAGCCCGTATTCACCCCGCCCGATGAGCTTGATGACAGATAAGGAAAGGTCGGCGAACTTCTCCGGGGCGGCATTGCGGCGACGGGTGAGAAAACCTTCAAGAGCAACCGCATCGGGGGCGGCGGGAAGTTGTTCTTTAAGTTCCGCTGCGAGTTCGATGATGCGTGCCCAGCGTTCGGGATCATGCAACACGCGGCGGAGGGATGGGAAGTTTTTCTTCGCGAGATAGATCGCAACAATGGCATTCGCGGCAATCATGAACTCCTCGATCAGCTGGTTCGCCCGGTTAGTTTGATCCAGTACGAGAGTGGAAAGCGCGTCACCAGCGAAAACCGCCTGCGCTTCGAGCGTTTCCAGACTGAGTGCTCCGTGAAGATGGCGCAAGTCCGTTAGCCGTTGTGCCACGCGGTCTTGAAGCCGCAAATTTTCATCGAGTCCAGGAACCTCCCCGATTCGTTTGGGAGCCGTGCCCGTGCCGGTCAGCCATGCGGCAACGCTGCTGTAAGCCAGCTTTGCCCGATTGCGAACCTGCCCCCGGTAGAGTTCTGAGCTGACGGCCGAACCGTCTTCCTTGAAAACCATGTCCGCGACGATCGCGATACGATCCTGATCCTCATTCAACGAAGTCAGGTTGGCGGACAGTTCTTCCGGCAGCATGGGGAAAATCGCAGCCGGCGTATAAACGGAAGTCGTATTGTGCGCCGCGTGACCGTCGAGCGCCGAGCCTTTGCGCACCAAGGCGTCCACATCAGCGACTGCCACAAGAATTCTCACCTGCCCGTCGGCGAGAGATTCGGCAACGGTAAGTTGATCCAAGTCGCGCGAGTCGTCGTTGTCAATGGACGCCCAAAGCCGGTCGCGCAGGTCAAGAATGTTTTCTGTGGCCTTGGCCGGTCCAACAATGGCGGCCAATTCTTTTTGCGCTGCCAAAGGAAAATCCGGTTCCAAACCGCGCTCGATCATTGCTTGGCGTGCGATGGCGGCGAGTGTGGTTCGGTCGTTGGATATTCCTTGGGGAACTGGCTTAGGTTGGCTGCGCATGTCGGTCGGGGTGATGCCAGTTGATTTCATATAATTCAACTCACCAAAATCGCCCAGGGGCGGAATGGCAAACTTTTGGGGGCTGCGCTTTGCTAAACGTCCCGGGAGCGAGCAATCACGTATCAATTCCCTTCGCCAAGGCCAGCTTGATAATAATAGACCACGGCAGGGCAAAGTATTTGCCGGTCATTTTGCTTTTAACGATAGGGTTTCGGCTGATCTTTCCCAAATAAATTTCGTATGACTTTCCATTGGTGTCGCTATCATTCCACAGATATTCGAGCTCCGATTCGAGCAGTTCATTACCAATCGAGCACTCACAGGCCGCGACGAAGGAAGGGCTCTGTTGTTCAGGAGTGACCACCTGTTCGATGAGTTTTCTTTCAGGCAGATTATTCGTTTTATCCATAAATTTCAGATTTGAGTGATTGAATGAGCAACTTAAGCGGGTTAAGCAGAATGGTTATCAACGTGGAAGAATCTGCATTTCACGGTCAATGCCCGAGAACAATTGCGCCTCGGCCTCCAGCCAATGCTTCACCTCTTGTCCAGGCTGCGAGCCGCCGTTCAAATAACTGAAATATGCTTTTTTGGCCACTGCATCCAGTGGTGGCTTAAAATCCGTTTCGGCCTGGTTCATCGCCGCAACGGCGGTGGACTGCTGGAGATTGGCACTTTTTTGTTTTTGATCTTGGGAGATGTTATTACTTTTCATGTTGCAGGATTAGTTTGGCAACGCTACGCGGGTTGTTTTTCATCCACTACTTCAGCGTCAATGACCGGCTCGTCATCTTTCTTGCTGTTATCGTGATTGTGCTCCGCTCCCCGACGATCTCCAGATTGGCCATCGGCGGGACCTTTTTCCGGCTGGTTCTTATCGGCCGCCTTATAAAGCTCCGCCGAAACTGTCTGCCAAGTTTCATTAAGTCTCTGGCCGGCCGTTTTGATGGCCGAAGAGTCCGTGCCTTTGAGCGCTTCCTTCACCGCGCTGGCGGCAGTTTCAAGCTTGCCCTTGTTGTCAGCGGAAATTTTGTCCGCATTGTCCTTCATCATTTTTTCCGTGCGATAAACTGCGCTGTCGGCCTCGTTACGTGTTTCCAGCTCTTCTTTGTTCTTCCGATCCTCGTCGGCATGGAGTTCGCCATCCTTGCGCATCTTTTCGATTTCATCCTTGGAAAGGCCGCTGCTGGCAGTGATGGTAATTTTTTGTTCCTTACCCGTGCCGAGATTCTTGGCGCTGACGTGCAGGATGCCGTTGACATCAATGTCAAAGCTCACTTCGATTTGCGGCACGCCGCGCACGGCGGGCGGAATGTCATCGAGATTAAATTTGCCGATGCTCTTGCTGTCTTTGGCGAACTGGCGTTCACCTTGTAAAACATGGATTTCCACCCCGGACTGATTGTCCGCCGCCGTGGAAAAAGTCTGCGCTTTGCGGGTCGGTATCGTGGTATTCCGTTTGATCACCTTGGTGAACACGCCGCCGAGCGTCTCAATGCCGAGGGAAAGCGGCGTCACATCGAGCAATACCACGCCCTTGACGTCGCCTTTGAGCACCCCGGCCTGGACGGCAGCGCCAATCGCCACAACTTCGTCCGGATTGACGCCTTGATGCGGGGCTTTGTTGACGAGTGTATGCGCGGTTTCGACGACGCGCGGCATACGGGTCATGCCACCAACGAGGACGAGTTCATCGATCTTGCTGGCTTCGATTCCAGCGTCCTTCAAACACGCCTTCACAGGCGCAATGGTGCGCTCGAAAAGTTTGTCGGTGAGCTGTTCCATCCTGGCACGCGTCAAAGTTTTCTGGATATGCTTCGGTCCGCTCGCGTCCGCTGTTACAAACGGCAGGTTGATGTCATAAGTCGTCGCGCTGGACAAAGCGATTTTCGCTTTCTCTGCTTCTTCCTTGATGCGCTGGAGCGCGTCCGGCTGCTTGCGGAGATCCATTCCGGATTCCTTTTTGAATTCATCGAGAATCCAGTCCATCAGCAAATTGTCCCAGTCGTCACCACCGAGGTGTGTGTCACCATTTGTAGCCTTGACTTGGAACACGCCATCGCCAATTTCCAAAACAGAAATATCAAATGTTCCGCCACCCAGGTCATACACGGCGATTTTCTCGTCCTTCTTCTTGTCCAGACCGTAGGCGAGCGAGGCCGCCGTCGGTTCATTGATGATGCGTAAAACTTCGAGACCGGCAATTTTACCCGCGTCCTTCGTGGCCTGCCGCTGCGAGTCGTTGAAATAAGCCGGCACCGTGATGACGGCCTGGGTGATTTTTTCGCCGAGACGCGTTTCCGCGTCGGCCTTGAGCTTGGAAAGAATCATCGCGGAAATTTCCGGCGGCGAAAACTGCTTGGGTTTGCCGTTCACTTCCACTTCAATGGCCGCATCGCCATTCGGGCCTTTGACAACTTTGTAAGGCACGCGTTTGATCTCTTCGCCGACTTCGTCAAACTTTCGTCCCATGAAACGCTTCACAGAATAGACCGTGTTGCGCGAGTTGGTCACGGCCTGCCGCTTGGCTGCTTCGCCCACGATACGATCACCGGATTTGGTAAATGCCACCACGGAAGGCGTTGTTCGTTTGCCCTCAGAGTTTTCCAGCACCAAAGGCTCACCGCCTTCAATAACTGCCATGCAAGAGTTCGTGGTTCCTAAATCAATGCCGAGTATTTTTGCCATAAATTGTTTTATTGTTTTGAGTTTGCTATCGCGTTTGACTGTCTCTCTGGACGCAGATTATGCAGTGGAATGGTTTCTTCCTATGGGGTGAAACCCTATGTTCACTTTTTAATTCTGCGCCGGAGTCCTCTCAGCGTGCGGCGCTTGAGCAGGAATGGGAATAACCGGTTGCAAATGGGCGGATGAAGCTGACCTTTGGACAATCCTGGCGTTCAAAAACTGTTGCACGCGCGGATCCGGGTTGCGCTTGATTTCGTCGGGAGTGCCGATTGTAATAATCCGGCCTTCCTCAAGCATTGCAATACGATGCGCGGTACCGAAAGCCAGGTCGCGATCATGCGAGACAATCAGGGTGGTGACATGAATCCGCTCGTTGAGCTTAACAATTTCTTCAGCAATGTTCACCGCTGAAACGGGATCAAGTTCGCTGGTCGGTTCGTCGTAGAGGATCAACTGCGGTTCGACGACCAACGCCCGTGCGATGGCCACGCGCTTCCGCATACCGCCAGAAAGTTCGTCCGGCATTTTGTTTTCGGTGCCTTTCAGTCCGACTTCTTCAAGATCCTTGGCAACGATCCCGGCGATTTCGCCAGGCGGTTTCAGGTGATGCTCGGCGAGATAAAAGCCGACGTTTTCTCCGACGGTCATCGAAGTCAGCAGCGCGCCGGATTGAAAAACCATGGCTACCCGATAGCGAGTTGTGACGTCCGGCGGTTGAATCGGTTGGCCTTCAATCAAAACTTCCCCCTGATCCGGGTCTTCCAAGCCAATCAGTTGCCGGAGTAACACCGACTTGCCACTACCACTCGGCCCCATGATGACAAAAATCTCTCCGGGGTTGACTTCGAAATCTATGCCCTTGAGCACTTCGATTCCGTTGTAGCTTTTGCGCAGCCCACGGACTGACAGGCTGACTCCCTGCTGTTTATTCAAGCGGCCCTCCTCGGATCAAAGGTGGATTGGGTTGCCAACTGTTTCCACAAAAGCTCGTCCTCTTTGCTGATGTGCGGCGGGACTTGGATGGAAGCCTCAACGTAAAGATCACCACGTTTGGCACCGCCAGCGGGCAACCCCTTGCCGCGGACACGCAGTTTTTGACCCTGCTGAAAACCGGCGGGGACTTTAACCGAAACGCTGCCTTCCAGTGTCGGCACAGAAACCGTCGCTCCCAACACCGCCTCCCACGGGGCGAGCTCCAGATGGCCCGTCAGATCAGCACCGCGCACTTGCCAGTCAGGATGCTGGGCATAACGCACGCGCAAATAAATATCTCCGGCGCTGCCGCCGTTTGATCCCTCGCCGCCCTTGCCCGAAACTCGAATAGACTGGCCGGCCTGGACGCCCTTGGGCACTCGCACTTGATACGTTTCAGTTTCCTCCTGGCCGGTGCGCGCATTGTTTCGCCGCACCGAGATGGCGCGAATGGCACCTTTGAGCACCTCATCCAACGTGATAAGAATATCGCCTTGAATATCCTGGCCCCGCAAGGCTGCCCGTGGCTGCTGGCGACCGTTAGAAAATTCCTGTGGCTCGAACGGCGATCCGCCGTGAGCACCACCGGCACGCCCGCCAAAAAATTGCTCAAAGAAATCGCTAAATCCTGTGCCTTCGAATTGGAACTCATCTGCTCCGCCTCGTGCCGCACGCCCGAAGGACCGGCCTCCGCCATGGCCCGGTGGTGGACGAGACTGAGCGCCCGTTTTCCAATCGGCACCGAGTTGGTCGAATTTCCTACGGCTTTCCGGATTACTCAAGACTTCATTTGCCTCGTTGATTTCCTTGAATTTTTCCTCCGCCGATTTCTTGTCTTTGGCGACGTCGGGATGATACTTGCGCGCGAGGTTGCGGAAGGCTTTCTTGATTTCGTCGTCTGTCGCCTTGGGCGTCACCCCAAGCACGCGGTAATAGTCTTTGAATTCAACGGCCATGTCGGTCGGGCTTGGAAGCCGTCAGGTCGTTCACTATCACTTTGGCCGGGCGAATGATCTTCGTCCCTTTCCAGTACCCACGCTGAACCACTTCGAGGATGGCGTGGTCGGGCAGCGCCGGATCATGGGCTTGCGAAAGCGCTTCATGCCGGTGCGGGTCAAATGGCTGGCCGACGATTTCCTGACTCTCGACGCCATGCTGGCGAAGCAACTGTTGCAATTGCTTCAACGTCATCTCCACACCCTGATGAAACAGCGTAGAATCGCGCGATGCGCCGGCGGCCAAAGCCCGTTCGAGATTGTCCATGACCGGCAACAGTTCAACGATGAACGATTCCTTTTGCGCAGTCGCTCGGACCTCACTTTCTTGCCGGCTGCGCCGTTTGAAATTCTCAAAGTCGGCAGCCAAGCGGAGATGCAAATCCTTTTGTTCGGCGAGATCCTTCAGGAGTGCTTCCGATTCGCTGGCTGCGGTCGCAGCAGTATTGGCATCGGCTTCCGGTCTAACCGGGGGCGAGGCTTTGATTTCAGTGTTCATAGACTGGTGTTATTTGAATTGGTGATTCTTCCTGCCGGAGCCGCTTGTTCATTCATTTACAGCGAAACCGACTTTGACAGTAACCTGCCAATGATGCGCTTTTCCCTTTTCAATGTTGCCGCGTGTTTCGATCACTTGGAACCACCGCAGGTTCTTGATGGTCTTGTTCGCGCAATTGATGGCCTTATCCACAGCGTCCTCAATTGAAGTAGTGGAGGTTCCGGTGAGTTCGATGAGTTTATAGACGGGATCTTTCATGTCTGTAGCTTCCGATGTTCGTGCGTTTACCGCCTAAAAAAGTCCGCTTACTTGCAACCGCACGCGGCGGAGTATTCCTTGATTGTGTTTTCGACCACTTCACGAGTTTCGCCAGTGAGCTTCTGAATTCGGCCGATCAATTCTTCCTGCTGGCCCTCGGTGTAACGGAGATCATTGTCTGTGAGCTTCGCCCATTTCTGTTTGAGTTTGCCCTTGATGATGTTCCAGTCACCTTTGATTCCGAGTGTATTCATAATATTTAGTTTAATTTTTGTATTTTCCGCCGATACGATGAGAAATGTTTTTCTTGCGAAAAATGCTCATCCATAGGGCATAGACCAACATCAAAGTTAACGCGACGATGGTTCCGGTCAAAATCCAGGCTGCAACTTCTGCTTCCATGAGCGATGTTTTAATGTCCACGTCCAAGAGCATCACCTACCGAAGTTGTGGGGGCTATGGGGTGTTCACCCCAGCCGATGGCTTTTCCTACTGGTGAGTTAAATGCCGGTCATCTTTCAGAAGCACCATCGTCTGTGGAATCGAAATATGGATTCCTTCCACGGCAAAACGTTTGGCGGCCTGCTCTAGCAAATCATATCTGAAAGCAATCGCGGTCAAAGCATCGGCACACCAAACATCGAGTGAAAGCACGACACCTGAACTTCCCCACTGCGTTAGCGGACAACCGCAAACTTGTTTGGCCTTTGGATGTTTGCCGGTCAGATCAAGCAGAATGGCGCGGGCCTTATCAATGTCCGAATCGTAGCTGATGCCTATCAGCACCGAGCAAATAACACGCGGGTCATTGGCGGTCAGGTTGATGTTCGTCTGGCTGGCCATGAGACTGTTGGGCACGACCACGCGGCGGTTATCATCGGTCTTCAACAGAGTATATCCGAGGGTGAGCATCTCCACAGTGCCAGTTTCCAGTCCGGTCGGCGCACTCACCTGCAACCGGTCGCCGAGTTTGAACGGCCGGTAGAGCAACAAGGACAGTCCGGCGATCAGATTGCCCAGTGTATTTTGCGCGGCGAAACCGACGATCAACGAGATCATGCCGATGCTGGTCAACGAGGCCGTGCCCAAACCGGAGAGGGCCGGGACAAAGTGCGCGTAGGCAGCAACTGCGACAACATAGACCGCATAGCGGGCCAATTTGGCGAGGAATTTGACGGCCATCCGATCGAAGTGATCGTGCTTGTCGTGCGCCAGCATCCGTTGGACAGCCACGCGTAACGTAAGGCCGATGAGCCAGGCAAGGAATGCAAAGACACCGGCATACAGGAAGGCCCCCGAAAGGGTGGATGGGTCGGCAAATCTACCGATTTGATCGAAGAATCGCATTGTCAATGAATCACGGTGAGCGCGTTCTTGCCGAAGAGGCCAAAATGAATACTTTAACCCACGAATTTAAAAGAAGCGGCGATGTCATTTCTCAAACGCGGCGCTGGTTACACCCTCCTCCTGTACCAATGTCCATTCGCTGTCGGGATTGTATTCCTTGATCGCCCTGGCCATCCGCCAGGTTTTTTCTCCCAAGTTCTGTTGATAGACTTTGCCATCCTGGTTGACGATGAAAGTCATGACGCCGGATCGGTCCCATTGCACCGGGTACGCAACCAACGCAAATCCGCCAGTCAAGTTGCCGAGACTTAAATAATCCTTTTCACCACCGGACGCCGCTGGACCTTGACGGGTTAGAATTTTAAAATAATAGCCGTGAAAGGGGTGCGGTTCCGAGTCCTTGTGCGGGGTATAACCCTCGGCATGTGCTTCCGCCACCAAAGGCCCGAACGGGCTGGCTGGTTCGTTCTCTGCTACCGGCCAGTAAAGCCCATCTTTCTTGCCGGGCGTGCTTTTGAGCTTTTGCGCATAAATAACCACGGCCGGGCTGCCACTGGCGTACTGACGTTGGGCGGTGACATAAGCCCGACAAACGCCGATGGCGCAGAGTTCGTCCTTTCCGATATGTCGGTTGATGATCTCGTCCTTGCCCGCCGCCGTGTCAAAATGCCATTGCCCGTCTGCCCTAATCAATGGAATCGGCAACGGCCAATTGTTCGTGCCTACCTCCAGCGTGATTTTGTCATCACTTTCGTTTACTGGCCGGCAACCTTCTCCCATTGCGGCGGCGAAGCGCCGGACATTGTTTGTGTCTTGCACTTTGTCGCCAGTCAAAAGCTCCTGAAAGTCAGAGCCGAATATTTCCTGCAGGCCGGCGCTATCTTTGGCATCGGCGGCAATCTGCAAAGCTTTGATGGCTTCCGCTGGCGAGGCAAATAGCTTTTCAGCCAGCGCCGGTTTCTGCGGTGCGGCTCCGGTCTCTGCCGCCTGAATGTTCATCGGCAATATGCCACATAGGACTGACAACAGTGCACTCGTTAAAAATCCAGAAAAACGTAGGAGCAGGTTAAATGAAATCATAGAAGTTTAAAAAATTATGTGGCTTAGTGTCTTCCCCCATGCCCGCCGCCATGACTGCCACCGCCCGTATGTCCACCGCCGCCCGCATGTCCGCCGCTACCCAGATGGGCCGCGCCGCGACTTTCATGCCCGCGATGACTATAACCATGCCAATCGCGCCCCCATCCATAGTCTCCAAAAAAATAAAAATCAGGCTGTGGTGCCATCACTGCGCCGCCATAATATCCGTCTTCGTCCACCCAACCGATGCATCCCGTCACGGCGGCCAGCAGTCCGAAACCCAGCCCGATCGTAATCCCGCGAAACAGATTGCCCGGCTGGTTCAGGCGAACTTTTCCTTTGGGTGGAAAATCAAAAACTAAGCCGACGGAGGTCAGCTCTTTGCCCTGTCTAATTTTCATATGATTTAAAATATCGCACAACCTTCTTGTTGCTATGGGGTGTAACCCCACCACGCATGATTTGGGGCGGCGGTTGAAAGTTGAGGCCGCCGTATCCATCTTGCTCACGGCACGAGAACCGCCGCGCCTTCAAACCGTCCGGCGCGGAGATCCGCGAGCGCTTGATTGGCCTGAGTCAGCGGATAGCTGGTAGTCTTCGTCACGATGTTCATCTCCGGCACCAAACGCAGGAAATCAGCACCATCTTGCCGCGTGAGATTGGCAACGGATACGAGCTGACGCTCTTCCCAAAGCAGTTGATACGCAAAACTGGGGATGTCGCTCATATGAATGCCAGCGCATACGACGCGACCGCCTTTGCGCACGGCCTTCAGCGCGAGGGGCACAAGTTCCCCCACGGTCGCAAAAATAATTGCGACATCAAGCGGCTCCAACGGCAGCTCATCTGAACCACCCGCCCAAATTGCGCCGAGTTGGCGGGCGAAAGCCTGTGCGGCCGCATCTCCCGGGCGCGTAAACGCAAACACTGAACGACCCTGCCACTTAGCGACCTGTGCTATGATATGAGCCGCTGCACCAAAACCATATAGTCCGATGTTTTTCCCTTCACCGGCGATGACCAACGAACGCCAGCCGATCAGACCGGCGCAGAGCAATGGTGCAAGCGAAACATCGCTGCCGGTTTCGCCGAG
>DASZCA010000044.1:0-2671 GCA_035943555.1 Verrucomicrobiia bacterium | reverse complement strand
GCGTGGTTGCCGTTCATCAGCACTTCCGGGACTTTCAGCCCGCGAAACTCGGCCGGCCGCGTATATTGCGGATATTCCAGCAAACCGTGGCTGAAAGACTCGTCGCGCGAACTGGCGTCATCGCCCAAAACTCCGGGCAGCAACCGCGTGACCGCATCGATGACCACCATCGCGGGCAGCGCGCCGTTCGTGAGAACGTAGTCGCCGATCGACAATTCATCATCCGCCAAATCCGTCCGTACCCGCTCATCGAACCCTTCATAATGCCCGGTGACGAGCAGCAAATCTTTTTGTTCCGCCAACTCGCGCGCGATGGCCTGGCTGAACTTCCGGCCGGAGGGTGACAGCAAAATCACCTTCGTCGTCTCGCGCTTCAAACTTTCAACCGCTTCAAAGAGCGGTTCCGGCTTCATCAGCATTCCCGGGCCGCCGCCGAACGGTCGATCATCCACGGTCTTGTGCCGGTCATGTGTCCAATCGCGCAACTGATGGATCTTCAGATCCAGCAAACCGGCTTTGCGCGCCCGCATGATGATGCTTTCATCGAGCGGACCGGCGAACATCGCCGGGAACAGCGTGAGCACGTCAATCTTCATACGCGCTCCCAATTTAATCTACTTCGCGGGCTGGTCTTCCACGATCTCAACCGAACAACGCAGGCCTTTGCGGGCGCTACCGGCGAGGAGCAGGGAGCGGATGGCGTTGATGGTCACGCCCTGCCGCCCGATGATCTTGCCGACATCCGCCGGGGCGAGGCGCAACTCGTAAACGGTTGCTCCTGCACGGTCCACGGGTGTAACGGTCACCGCGCCAGGATTCTCCACGAGTCCTTTGACAACGTATTCGAGGAATTCCTGCATGGCGCGGGAAAGGTTGAATCAGGCCGCTGCCGGAGCCGCTTTGCCGAGCTTCTTGATGAAGCTGGCGACGGTATCGCTGGGCTGCGCACCCTGGCTGATCCAGTATTGGGCGCGTTCGAGCTTGATGGTAAAGTTTTCGCCGGTTTTGAGCGGCTGGTAGGTGCCGATCTCCTCGATGAACTTACCATCGCGGGGGCTGCGGCTGTCGGCTACGACGATACGGAACACCGGAGTGTTCTTCGTGCCGACGCGTTTCATGCGAATTTTGACTGACATAAATTTATTAAAAGGACGTGGAGAATAGCAATTGAGCTTTGATTTGCAAGCGTTGTTTTGGAAAAAACGTGCTTGTGGGCGGTTTTAGAGAGGGGCGGCCGCCCGGTGAAAACTTTGTCAGTAAAGCAAAAGCGAGCTGGAATACAGGGGTGTTGCAGAGATGTTTGTATTCACGCAGGGGCAAGCAGAGCGATTTGATAAAAAAAGCACCGCCTCTCCCCAGCCCTCTCCCCCGCTGCGCGGCGGCGAGGGAGCCAGAGGTGCGGGTAGGTGCAGGTGCCGGATTGTTACCGGAATCCGACCTATCCGGATGGGCAGACCGGCGCGCTTTACGGGCAGACGCCGCCGCTGGTGAACGCCTGCAAACCGCCGGGGGAATGGCAGAGTTATGATCTGATCTTCGAATCGCCATGCTGGGACGCCGGCACCAACCTCATAAAAAAGGCCAATGTCACCGTGATCCAAAACGGCATCGTGCTGCAGCACAAACGCGAATTTTTTGGCTCAACCGACGGCATCGGGGGCGTGCCGCACAAATCTTTGGGGGCCTATCTCAAACCGCATGCGCCGGAGGTGTTCATTGAATTGCAGGATCACCATAATCCAGTCCGCTTTCGTAACCTGTGGATCCGGCCCTTGGGCGATTATGACCGGCCCTGACGAATCCAAAACTTGCAACTTTTACCCTTCGACATGAGACTTACCGGGTGAGCCGTGCTTACGAAGAAATTTTGGAAGGAGCGACGCTGCCGCGTTCTGCGCCGGGGGAGCGGCATGAAAAAATTTTGCAGCGGTTGCATCGCGAGATGTCAATAAGCGTCAACGGGCTGGCGACGACGCAGTTGCTGCTGCCGCGGGCGCAGGTGCAGGTTTCCCGGCTGACGATGCTTTGTCCCGATCTGGCGCTGGTGACGGCGGCTTCCGGCAAGCTGGTGCTCGCCGTGGAAGTGGTCGGCCGGGAGGATCATCATGTGGACACGGTGACGAAAAAAGAAATCTACGAGCAGTTGCGCGTGCCGCGCCTGTGGATGGTGGATCCGCGTTATGACAACGTGGAGGTGTATCACAGTCTTGAATTTGGCCTGCAACTGAGGGGTATTTTGGCCGGGAAAGAAATCTTGGAGGAGAAGCTGGTGCCGCAGTTCAAGATGACGATTGCGGATTTGTTTGCGGGGTAAGCGGGAGGCGGATTGTTAATTGTTGAATGGTTAAATTGTTACATCGTGTGGGCGGTTCAGGGTAATTTAGAATCTTCAAGAATGGTCATGCCACAAAGTGCCTGCTGCGCAGGCAGGTGCTGTCGCATCCGCCTACGCCAAGGCTTCGGCGCGACGGGGCGCGACAGTGCCCACCTTTTCTATTTGCAGGCGGTAGTTGTTCTTCGTCAGGAAATTTCGGTTGCAGGCGAAAGCGGCAGAGGGCTGCCGCACTCCGGGACGCTGGCGCGATTGTGAGTGCTGCGGGATTATTTGTGACTGCGATTGAAAGTGACGCAGTCGGTGTATTTCACGCCGGAGCCGCCGAAGATGTCGAGG
>DASZCA010000043.1:0-13193 GCA_035943555.1 Verrucomicrobiia bacterium | reverse complement strand
GGTTCGCCGATGCTCACCACGGCATTCTATGCTGTCGCGGATTACAGCGCTGGTTCGCTGCGTTTTGCCAACGCCGGTCATCCCAAACCACTGCTTATCCGCCGTCTGAGCAACCGCGTTGAGGCGTTGGCCAACTCCAGCGGCCGCGGGCAACCGGCGCTCGGCTTGTTCGATGACCCGCCCTATACCACCAGCGAGACGACGATCACGCCGGGTGATTTCCTGATGCTCTTCACTGACGGTCTTTATGAAGTGCAGGGACAAAACGAAGAGCTGTATTCGCAAGAGCGGCTCACGCTCGACGTGAAGAATCTCCTGCAACATCCGCCGGCAATCCTCTTTGACGAACTGCTGCAAGTCATCCGCACCTTTGCCGTGAACGGTGAATTCGACGACGACGTGTGCCTTGTGGGCATGGATTTTATCGGGTTGCCGCCCGTAAAGTCATAACGCCGGGCCTATTGTCCCATCATCTGCATCACCTTTCTGGCTAGAACCGGGTCAGACAGCATCTTCTCACGCGCGACCTTCTTTTCACGCAAAGCGATGTCCGTGCGCAACGTCCGGATATCACCCTCATCATGCGCCACGGCGATGAGGCTGATGCTGCCCATCTCGTCTTTCGTTTCTTCGCCCCACGCCACGTTCACTGGCGGGCTGGTCGGATTGCGCGGATTCTCTGCCGAGTTATCCCAATGGATTTCCGAATCGAGGCGCGTGCCGGCAGGCAACGGGACGAGTTGTTGGAAAAAATATTTGTCCTGCCACGCAAAGTCCCAATCCTTGATCCAGAGCAATGTCTTCACTTCGCCGCCCGGCAAGGTTGCCGTCATCTTCATCTGCTTCGCGATGTAATGTGCATGGGCTGTGACCCCCACGCCATCCACCGCCGCCGGCAGCGTGTATGAATCGCGGATGACAAAATCTTTCTCGCCCGCCGGGATGTTCAAGTCGGAAAACAACGAATAATGCGGCGGCATCTGTATGCGTGTCAACGTACGCGTCGGTGCTTGCTTCGCAAAATAAAGCCCGATGACTGACTTTTCGGCTTCGGGTTTGCCGGTGGGATGAAAATGATATTGGATGACAAGGTCAGAGCCTTTGGGCAGTTGCATCGCCAATCCTTCCGGAAAGAAATGCGGTTGCGCGCCGACCGCCCAGCCCCCCAACGGAACGGAAGCGCCGGTACGCATCCCGCTAAAACCAGGCTCGTCGCCCTGCGGCGCACGTTCATGTGCCGTGCCTTTCGGGTCGGCGAAATACAAGACGTGATGCACCACCGCGCGCGCCGAGGGACGCATGTCGATCGCCGTGACCCATTTGTCCTCCTTGAGGCCGAGGGGCACGGCAAGATTGCGGTAAATGTCCGGACCATCCGCCGGCACGTGATACGCCGACGGCATCTCTACGATGAGATCCGGCTCGCCCAACGGCCAGCCAGACGCAAACTTTGGTGCCTCCGGCTTGTCCGACGCATTTCCTTCCGGTGTGCCTGCGTCCACCCATTTTTGAATCAATGAAATCTGCGCATCCGTCAACCGCCGTTCGTCGCGGTAAGCATATGATGCCGGCTCGGCTTTCCACGGCGGCATCTGATGCGATGCGGTGACTTTGGCGATCATCTTCGCCTTTTTTGCGGTGTCATTATATGACAGCAAGGCAAACGGCGCGGCTTCACCCGGCCGGTGGCAGGCAGAACAATTTTGGAAAACGATGGGGGCGATATCCCGATTGAATGTCACCGGCGCGTCAGCGCCCGCGCCCCGCATGACGAGGGGCAATGCCAAAGCCAGGGCGGATATGGCGGGGAGAAATTTCATGCGACGTTTTTGCCAAAGAACCGGACGGCGTGCGAGCAAAATCAGTTACTGAATCACGCAGCCGATCGCTTGGGTCTCCTTTTGTTTCACCGGCTGCCCGGTGGCGATGGCATCTAATGCATCGATCAGATCATGCTGCGTTGCTGCGCCGCGATGCTTGTCAATCTCCACGTTTCGGTCATCGATCCGGCCGCGATACAGCGTTTTGCCATTCTTATCTAGAACGACAACTTCAGGCGTCACTTTGGGGTTCAGTCGTTGGACAAGTTCATGTTTTAAGTCCATCAAAACCGGCACATGCAAGTCATAGTCCTTCGCATGTTGTTTTGCGGCCGCGATTGTCAGGTCAGGATCAACTTGCACGATGTAAAATGCGAAGTTCGTGTGGCTGCCAGAGATGCGGTTGATCTCCGGCGCATACCCGTTCGAGATGGGGCAATCATGCCCATAGAAAATCAACACCGATGCCAGCTTCGTTCCGGGTTCTAGCGGGTGACGCACAACGCCCTCAAGATCATTGAAGGCCAGGTCAGATGCGACAACGGGGCCGGCCCAGCCTAGGCCGGCTATCAAGCAAAACATGGCACATAGATGTTTCATTGTATCAGTTTCGCTCCAAAAAAAATCCCCTCCACTTGGAGGGGATTTGAAAGGTGTTGTTATTCCTGCACAAACTTGATGGAGCGGGTTTTTTCCGTCCGGCGGCGCAGGCCCTCATCGAGCACTTTTTTGCGGAGACGCAGGTTTTTCGGCGTGGCTTCCACGTATTCATCCACGTCGATGTATTCCAGCGCGCGTTCGAGCGAGAGCTTCATCGCCGGGGCGAGTGAGATACCCTTGCCGTCACCTTGCGAGCGCATGTTCGTCAGGCGTTTTTCCTTCACCGGATTCACCGGAATGTCATTCTCGCGGGCGTTTTCACCGACGATCATGCCGATATAAACGGAGTCGCCCGCTTCGATCATCAGGCGGCCGCGTTCCTGCACCATGTTCAGCGCATAGCTGGTCGCTTCGCCCTGATCCATGCTGACGAGTGAACCGTTTTTGCGTGCGGCGATCTCGCCGCAGTCCGGGCCGTAGTCATGGAAAAGGTGGCTCATCACGCCCATGCCCTTCGTCGAGTTGACGAGATCCGTTTCGAAACCGATCAACCCGCGCATCGGCACGAGTGCCTCGACGGAGACCTGGTTGCCCACGTGATTCATGTTCGTGATCTGCGCTTTGCGGCCGGAAAGATTCTCCATGATGTTGCCGAGGTTTTCGCTCGGAACTTCCACGAACAATTTTTCGATCGGCTCCAACGGGCTGCCGTCCGCGCTTTTTTTCCAGAGCACTTCGGGGCGGGACACGAGCACTTCGTGGCCTTCACGGCGCATCTGTTCCACGAGGATGGCGATCTGCATTTCGCCGCGTCCGCTGACCGCGAAAATTTTCGGGTCCGAGGTCTGCGCGATGCGCAGGGCCACGTTGGTGCGGATTTCTTTCACCAGGCGGTCCCAGATGTGGCGCGCGGTGACGAGCTTGCCGTCCTGGCCGGCGAGCGGGCCGTCGTTGACGGCGAATTGCATCTGGATCGTCGGCGGATCGATCGGGATGTAGGGCAGGGTGGCCCGCGCTTCGCTGTCGCAAATCGTCTCGCCGATGAATACTTCTTCAAAGCCCGCCACGCCGATGATGTCGCCGGCGTGCGCTTCGGTGATCTCGATCCGCTTCATGCCTTCGAAGTGATAGATCATCGTGATCTTGCCCTTCGAGATCTTGCCGCTGCCGTGACGGCAGATCGCCGGATCACCAACCTTCACTTTGCCTTCGACAATTTTGCCGAACGCGATACGCCCGACATAATCGTTGTAATCCAGGTTCGCGACGAGCAGTTGAAAACCTTCGCCCGCTTTCGCGCGCGGCGGCGGGATGTGCTTCACGATCGCCTCGAACAGCGGTTCCATTGTCGTGCTTTCGTGTTCCAATTCCACCTTCGCATAACCGGCTTTCGCGGAAGCATAAATGAAAGGGAAATCGAGCTGCTCATCCGTCGCGTTCAGCGACACGAACAATTCAAACACCAGGTCCAAAACTTTTTTCGGGTTCGCATTTTCGCGGTCGATCTTGTTGATGACCACGATCGGTTTCGCGCCGGCTTCGAGGGCTTTGCGCAACACGAAGCGCGTCTGCGCCTGCGGGCCTTCCGAGGAATCCACCACGAGCAGCACGCCGTCGATCATGTTCATGATGCGTTCCACCTCGCCGCCGAAGTCCGCGTGTCCCGGGGTGTCCACGATGTTGATGTGGAAATCCTTGTACTTGAACGCCGCGTTCTTCGCGCGGATGGTGATGCCCTTTTCCTTTTCCAGGTCCATGGAATCCATCAGGCGCTCTTCCTTCGTTTCGTGCTGGTTTTCGCGGAACGTTCCGGATTGTTTGAGCAGGCAGTCGACCAGCGTGGTCTTGCCGTGATCAACGTGCGCGATGATGGCGATGTTGCGGATATGCTTCATGTCGTAAATGTCGATGATTGACCGGGGCCTTCACCTCTCAAAACCAGCCGCGCCAGACGGACGCGATGGGAAAAGAGGCGGATTTGCCGGGTTGCGTATAATGGAGATTTTACGCCAAAGGTCAAGCCAAGGCTGGATGAAAAACATGGCATGGCTACCTTGAAAATCGCCTTCGGCGGAAGCCGCTCCGGGGTTTGGAGTTCCGCCTTTAGGCGGCTTGGGCGGGTGAACCCTCCGAACCGTCTGGCACCATCTGGAACGTAACTGCAAACAGAGGCGTCACGATGCGCCCAACCGGCCATGGTAGCTTGATCCTTCATGCGTCACACCTGGATCGGCAGGATCAACATCGCCCGGCCGTGCTGGTACATCCGGCGTTGGAGTTCGAACACCGTATGGTTGTGCAGCCAGCGCGTCATCAGGCTCTCGTCCTTGAACACCAATTGTCCCGCAAAAAATTGTGCCTGCGGAAACTTTTCCGCGATCACATCGCACACCTTCGCCGCCTCGTCCACGATGTCCGTGCCCAGCGCAATATGCGATTCCGAATAGAACCCGCGCTTGCCGATATACGTCACGTAGCGCATGACTTCCTTCTGCGAATGTTCCCGCAAGTTTTCCACCTCGGACGCGCCCTTGAAATTTCCCGCGTCCAGCACGCCTACCTGCACGAACACAAAATTTGAATACACCTTCGGAAACATCCGGATGACCGCCATCAACGTATGCAAGCCCAGCCCGTTAAAACCGTTCACCAGGAACACCGCCGTGCGCGCGTTCGTGTCCAGCGGCGCGGGCGATTTGATTTGCGCCGTGATCGCCTCGTCCGCCATCGCCGCCGCCACCAGTTCCGTCAGGCGATGCAGCCGTTTCTGCGTCCGGCGATAATGCGTCTTCACCCAGAACGACATGCCGATCAGGATGCCTGTCACAAACAGCGTCGCCCAGCCGCCCTCCGTGAATTTCACGATGCACAACGAGACCAGGATGCCGCTCGTCAGCAGCAGGCCGATCCCGTTGATGGAAATTTTGCGTTTCCAATGCGGCTCATTCGCGCGGTCCAGCCACCAGTGCCGCACCATGCCGAGCTGCGAGAGGCTGAACGTGATGAACACATTGATGCTGTAAAGCACCACCAACGTGTTGACCAAACCGCCGCTGGCAAAAAACTTCGTCGCCAGCACTACGAGAAACGCCGCCAAGCCCATCAAGATCACGCCATTTTGTGTGACCAACCGGTCGCTCAACGTCGCAAACCGCGTGGGCATCCAGCGGTCCACCGCCATGTTCGCCAGCACGCGCGGCCCGCCGAAGAATCCCGTCTGCGCCGCGATCAATAGCAACGCCGCGGACGATGCCATCGCCGAAATCACAAAACCTTTCGACATCCACGCTGGCCACGCCATCGTGAGATTCTCGAACAGCACCGCGTTCAATGTTTTACCTTCCGTCGGCTGGACGTGGTAGAGCAGGTAGGCCAGCAGCAAGCCACCCACCACGAAGGAGAGCGAAACACCCATGTACACCATCGTCCGCTTGCCCGTCTGCACGCGCGGTTCGCGCAACACATTCAACCCGTTGCTCACCGCCTCGATGCCCGTGTACGTACCGGCGCCCAAACTGTAAGAGCGCAACAGCACCGCGAGCAGACCGAACCAGCCCAAATCCGCGTGATCCACCCGCACATCCGACGCCACGCCATGCATGATGCCCGGTAAATCGCCGTAATGCGCCGAGATCGACCAGATGATCGCAAACGTGTACGTCAGCACGAACACAAAGAAGATCGGCACCCATAGGATCACGGATTCCTTCACCCCGCGCAGGTTGAGGATCGTGAGGAAAACGATGATGCCCAGCGAAAACTTGAACTTCCACACCTGCCATTCCACCGGCAACATGCTGAACGCCGCATCCGCGCCGCTCGCCACGCTGATCGCGATCGTCAGGACATAATCCCCGATCAACGCACAGCCTGAAATCACCCCCATCGTTGGTGACAGCAGCTTGCTTGCGACCAGATAACCGCCGCCCCCGGACGGAAATAGTTCGATGATCTGTGAGTAACTCATGCAGATCACCACGATGGTCAGCACCGAGGCCAGCGCCACGAACAGGCTCAGGTTCGTATGTCCGTTCAAAGCCTTGAACGCCTCCTCCGGGCCGTAGCACGAGGAGGAAAGGCCGTCTGCACCGAGACCCACCCAGGCCAGCAGCGCCACCAACGACATGTGATGAAAGATGTTCTTGTCCGAGAGATTTCTCGCCCGGCCGATCACCACGTCTTTGCAAAAACCGAATACGTTCATAAAGTTGAACCCGCGATTATTACTTGTTCTTTCATCGACTTCACGTCTTAAAAAATGCGCTCAACGAAGATTTTGCTGGATTATTGCGCACAAAGCCTCCGGTTCATCCGTGCCCAAAGCGAACCGCTGTCCGCTTTTCGTCGTGATCGCCACCGCCCCGCGCCCCGAAACATTGTACAACCAGCCAAAACGGCTCAAATGGATGCCCCAACCTTCGATAAAGTTAGTACGGACCGCCTTTGCCGAGGTGATGTCTGCCAGCGGTACCCGTTTTGAGATCAATCCCGGCCCGAACCGCCAGCAAAGCTCCCCGCCGATGATTTCAATCGTCAACGAATGAAACAGCCACGCACTGATGAACAAGATCGGCTCGGAAATCCAGATTGGCTTGAGGAAGAACCAGCCTATCCCCGCCATCACTACGGCCAGAGCCAGCATCGTTATTACAATCAACTTTCCCGATTGGGTATGTTTATATGTATTCATAGTCGTATAATGATCACGCCCAGCACACGGCATATGGCCATGCGCGTCAGCGTTATGTTCCATCGGGGAGACCATGATGACTTCGCCAAGCGAAATCCAGAGGATCGCCCTTCCAAATGCCTGCGAGATTAGCTGTCGGGCTTGGCCTTGAAAGTGGCCTTGAAACCGGTCACCCGGTCTCGTACGCCCCGTCCTCGCTATCGAGGAGTTTGGGTCTCCCGCGCCGTGCTTCAGGAAGGAAGCCCGGCTTCGGCTGCAACAAACATAATTGCACCATATCCACCCCCCAAAGTCAAACCACACGCCCCAAAAATTATGAAACATGTTGATATTAAGTAGGTTATAATTTTTAAGATTCATATGTTTTTGTTTGTCTCGTAAATCGTAATTCGCAAATCATAAATATTCAGGCTGGATTCACTTTTAAACCATTGGTGTCAAATCAGTTACAATCCTCGCTTGAAGCGGAAACAGCCCATCCCCTAAAACTTTCCCTTGGGAAATCGTGGGATATCACTGTTCTTTCGCGGTCACGGCTGTCACCGTCCGCTAGTTGTGCGTCAATCCTCCATCGCTTCCAATCCTCGCGAAGCGTCGTGGAGTGCGCCAGTCCCCTGGCGCTTTCCTGACGACATGGCCAATCAAGACGCGCCCTCATGAAAAACCCAAGTTCCGCTCTGCCCCTCAATCGGAGCGGGGACAGCTTGTCCTCGCAACCTCCTTCGGAGCGCGGGTCTGCGATCCGCAGCAACTTGCCCTGTAAGTGAGACTTCGAGCTCACCACAAGCCTCCATTCCCACCGGAGCTCGTTAATCGTAAATCCGGTATCGTAAATCAACCCGCTTTTATCTGGCTTAATTTGGCTTAATTTTCTCAAATTCATTGGCCTTTCCTCAAATTTCAGATTCCAAATTTTCAATCGCATCTCGACTGAAGCGGCACCCTTGCCAACCCGCCAATGTTTTGGACTGCGGTGGCAAAGCGGTAGCGACGACACCGCTTTCGCCTGCAACCATCGCCCGCAAGTAACCGACGAATTCCACCTGCAAACCAAAACCCTTGCCCCGCAAGAACTCCGTTCATACATCGGCCCGCGCACACTCCACGACCTCAATCCACCAAGATGCTCGTAAATCGTCATTCGCAAATCGAAAATCCGCCGCTTGGATTCGGTTGGATTTACTTGGATTAAGTCAAATTCATTGGCCTTTTTTGAGATTTTTGCGCATGATTGTACCCGCTGTGGAGCGCGGGCGGCCCGCCCGCAAGCTGCGTCGAAAAGCCGGCCTGTCCGCGGAAAGCGGGGACAGACCATCCCCGCCACCTGTAGCAGCCGACGTGAGTCGGCTCTAACCTCATGTCCCGCCCATGCGTCTATATTTTTAGTCGGATTAAGTCGGATCATCCCAGATAAGCCGAATAGCCACCCAACAATGAGCGGCGGCTGCCCGTCCACCCTAGCCTTGGCGGAGGCGGATGTCGGGCGAAAGGGACCAGCCGCAGCGCGTGACCTGCAACCGCCGCCCGCACCATCTCCGCGACATCCACCCCGTCCATTCGTCATTCGAACTTCGTCATTTCTGTATGACATGCCCCCTATTAAATCACACTTTTTGAAAACCTGTATTCGTGTGGAGAATGTAACTAGCAGATTTATGCCATTTATTTTCAAAAAACCAGAGTGGGAACGCCCTCCAACGCCAAAATTCAAAAACGCTTTCACTACCTCCTTATTAAAAACATCTTACACTTTTCAACTCACCTAAAAAACGACCCAAATTTTCAAAAACATTGGCTTTTTTAAAGATTTTTGAAAATGAGCAACCCTCTCCGCCCTCGAACCGACATCGCGGCAAGGTCATGCCGGTTTTCGATCGATAGTTGGGCGTCTGGAGATACGTCATCCGCTAAAAAGGAAGTCCGTCCGCGCACTTAGGTGCGCCCCATTTCCTGGTCTTTTAAAACTGGTCGTCGGCAAATGGCTGGTCGAACTGGTCAGATGCGAGCTGCGCTCCAACCATCAGTCATGTGCCACGGTATTTGGCAATTCATCGACGTCATCGGGCGTGTGCGGGAAATGTGCGGCGAGCAGTTTGCCTGCCTCGTGGATGGTGTGGGTGATGCCGTTGGTAAAATCGCCTTTTTTGAAATGAGCCGTCATCTCGGCGGCGAGCGTCTGCCAGAAGGGATCACCGCATTTTTGATGTATCGCCGTGTCGCCGATGACGGCAAATTTACGGGCTTTGGGGGCCACGAAAATCAACACGCCATTGCGATGACGTGTGCGGGTCATGCCAAGTTTTTCGAATTGCGCCTGCGCCGTTGCTACCGGATCGTCGATATTCTTGCGGCTGATGAACACGCGGATTTCGGCGGAAGTGTTCTTTTCCGCTTTTTGGATGGCGGCCACGATCTCGTCAGGCCGCAATTGGTTGAGAAATTCTTTCATATCACCAGCTTCCTCCCGCGCCACCGCCGCCGAAGCTGCCGCCCCCGCTGGAAAACCCTCCGCCCCCGCCGCCGCCCGAGGGAAATCCACCGCCGGATGAACCGCCGCCATACCAGCCACCGCTGCTATAATATCCGCCCCCACCAAATTTTGACCTGATGATGACGAACACCACAATGATTAGGATCACCAAGATCACTGTTGAAAGAGAATCTTTCTGGCCGGTGGCAGAGCGGTTCCCATCGGCAACCGTCCTGCCCGTGCCCTTGTATTCACCTTTCGTCGCGGCGAGGATGGCGTTTACTCCCGCGGTCAAACCGGCATCATAGTTGCCGGCCCGGAACGATGGCTTGATTTCATCTTCGATGATGCGTTTGCATAACGCGTCCGGCATGGCACCTTCCAGCCCGTAGCCGACCTGCAGGAACATCTTGTGATCTTGGGTAAAGACGAACAGTACCGCGCCGTTGTTCTTGTCTTTCTGGCCGACTTTCCAAGCTTGGGCCACACGCACCGTGTAATCCTCGATGGAGGAATCGCTTTCCATCTTGGGAAAGATGGCGACCAGGATCTGGCAGGAAGAATCGCGTTCGAATTGCTCCAGTCGTTGGTTCAGCTGTGCGGCCGTGCCGCCGGATATCACCCCGGCATAATCATTGAAGAACTGCGCCGGCGCGGGTGGCATCACTTCGGCGGCGAAGGCGCCCCAGCAAAGCAAGCCGCACAGGATGAAGAGCAGCTTCTTCATGCTGTTCACTTCTTGTTAAAGTCGAACTGGACTGTCGGCGGCTTGTCTGCGCCGGTCGTGGCCGTGAAATATGGTTTTTCCGTGAACCCAAACATGCCCGCATAAAAAACGGCGGGGAATGATTTGATGGCGGTGTTGTAGTCCTGCACGGTTTCGTTGAAACGGCCGCGCTCGACGCTGATGCGGTTTTCCGTGCCTTCCAGTTGGGCCTGCAGGTCGCGGAAATTCGCGCTGGATTTCAGGTCCGGATACCGTTCGCTGACGACCAGCAACCGTGAAAGCGCGGAGGAAAGCGCCCCTTGCGTCTTCTCAAATTCCGCGATCTGGGCGGCGGTGGCGGGCGCCTGGCTGGCATCGATCTTCATCTGGCCCACGGAAGCCCGCGCCTCGGTGATTTCCGTCAGTGTGGATTTTTCAAAATTGGCCGCGCCGGAAACGGTGGCCACGAGGTTGGGGATCAGGTCGGCTCGCCGTTGATAGACATTCTGCACTTGGGCCCACTGGCTGTTCATGCCTTGCTGGAGTTTGACCAGGCGGTTGTAACTGCCGCCGGCGATGGCGATGACCACGAGCAAGCCGAGTCCCAGCACAACCAAAACACCGCATCCGATGGCGAATTTTTTCATAAGCTTGCCGCAGCGTAAGTGCCTCCAATAAACCGTGCAATTACAAAACCCGGCTAAATTTGGAATCGCCCGTGGGGCGTAAGATGATTGTATTTTTTACAAAAAGGGGCTGCCTCGCCTTGGCCCGCATCCAATGGGCGGCGGCTGTATTAGGGAGAAAGGGACCAGCCGCAGCAACTGGCCTGCAACCACGAGACCCATGTTCACATGACCGCTATAAATTTTCCCTCTTTTTGTAACTGCCCCCGTCTGCAAAGATGATTGGTTTTTCCTGCCAACCCTATAACTTTCTGCGGACATTTAAGAAATACGACCATGCCCATCCAACCCGATCAACTCATCGCCGCCCTTGAATGGCGCTACGCCACCAAGATGTTTGACCCCGCCGCCAAGATTCCCGCACCAATATGGGCCGCGCTGGAAAAATCGCTCATCCTGACCCCCACCAGTTACGGCCTGCAGCCGTACAAGTTTCTTGTCATCCAAGATCCGACCGTCCGTGCCGAGTTGTTGCATCATTCATGGGGCCAAAAACAGGTCGTGGAATGTTCGCATTACGTTGTGCTTCTGGGCCGGAGCGAAATGACGCCCGCCGATGTTGAAAAACTGATCAAGCGCACCAGCGATGTGCGCAATGTCCCCTCGGAGAAACTGAAGGGCTATGGTGACATGATCCTAAAATATGTTGTGCACGGCATGGACACAAAGGCCGCCCAGGAATGGGCCGCGCGCCAGGTGTATATCGCCTTGGGCAACCTGATGACCAGCGCCGGAGTATTGGGCGTGGACGCCTGCCCGATGGAAGGCATCGCTCCTGCTGAGTATGACAAAATCTTGAAACTTGAAGGCACCGGTTACAAAACGGTTGTGGCTTGCGCCTTGGGCTACCGTGCCGCCGCCTGCAAATATGCCGCCCTTCCCAAAGTGCGTTACGAAGCTAGCGAGCTAGTGCAACACATCTGAGATTTTCCAGACCGGCACATCCGCTTTCAGCCGGTCGATCAATTCCGCCATCAACGCGAGCGCCGGTCCCCGGTGTCTCGCGTTGATGCGTATGAACAGTGACGCTTCGCCGACCGGTACGAACTCGAGCCGGTGGATGAACCATATTTCCTCGCAAGGATGCTTGGCCGCGAGTTCCGTGCAAATCTTCTCCAATTGCGTGCGGGCCATCGGTTCGTAGGCCTCGTAATGCAGGCCGGGAATTTTCTTTCCATTTTCCAGTTCGCGCACGACCCCGGAAAATTCCAGCACGGCGCCGATCTCCCGTCCCGCCATTGAAGTCGCGGCCGGAACGATTGGGGAACGGGTGAATTCAATATGCGTCTTCATCCTCAACCTCCGCTCACCGGCGGGATCAACGCCAGTTCACTGGCTTCGCCCACCGGCTTGTCCCAGTCCGCATATTCTTGGTTCACCGCGATGCGGATGGTTTTGCCCGGATCAAACTGCGGTGCGAGACGGTGAAAGATTTGCCGCGGAGTTTCCCCGGGCTGGCATTCGAACTCTTTTTCTGCGAAGCCAAGCTGCGTGCGCGTCTGCGCAAAAGTGAGGATCTTGATCTTCATTCAACCGCCGATGGCCGTCATCACCCGCTGCGGCTGGTAATTATTGCGGAAAAGATGTTCGGAAGGCTTCTGCGCCAGGGTGGCGCGAAACAGCTCCTGCAATTTGGTTTCATCCACCTGCGGCCGCAAGCCGGGCTTCAGGTCGGTCTCCAGATGATTGCCCAGGCACGGGCGCAACTTGCCATCGCAGGTCAGTCGCATCTTGTTGCAACGTTCGCAAAAATGCAGATCGCTCAAGGCCCCGATGAGCCCGACCGTCACGCCGCGCTTTTTCAGGCGGAAATATTTCGCCGGCCCATGACCCAACGATTCCGTCAACGGTTCCAGCTCATCCTCGCTCTTCAAGAGCGTGAGCACCTCCGCGACCGGTAGAAAATTCTTCTCGCTCAACATCTCCGTCAAGCTGACCGGCATGAGTTCAATAAAACGGACCGCCACATCGTGTTCCGCTGCAAAGTTCAGCAACGGGAGGATCTGCCCGTCATTTTTTCCGCGCATCAAAACGGTATTCAGCTTCACGGAAGGAAAGCCGAGTTGTTTGACGAGCTTGATGCCTTCCAGCACGGGGCGGACGTCGCCGTTGGTGATCTCGCGGTAGACGTTTTCATCCAGCGCATCGAGGCTGATATTGATGCGGCGCAATCCGGCGTCAAAAAGGGGTTGGGCGAGTTGCGGCAAGCGGGTGCCGTTGG
>DASZCA010000042.1:0-10849 GCA_035943555.1 Verrucomicrobiia bacterium | reverse complement strand
GCGGCTGTGTCCCGCGCCGAGCGGGATCAGCCGCAGCACTCCCACGAATAGAAACGTGTGAAATAACTCCGCCCGCATGGCAATGCGAAGCCGCTGCGGCTGGTCTACGACACAGCCGCGCTCCGTCCGATGCCAAGACTTGCGACGTCCGTATGCTTACTGTTCAATTTTACCGTGAATCTGCCGCCCAAGCCACGCCGACCTGGACCGCCGCATAATCACGGAGTTCGTGAGTTGGTCGCGGGCAAGCGCCGCTGGTCTTCATTAAAACCCGCAGATGCCAAACAAGGTTTCCATGGTTGGAATGAACGCGGTTTCCTGCCGCACCGCGATGAACCGGGGTTGACGCAGCATGTCACATTTCGCCTGGCCGATTCTATTCCGGAAGCATTGCGCTCGGAATGGGAACATTTGTTAACTATTGAAGACAGCCGGCAACGCCGGATGGAATTGGAATCTTATCTCGGCAAAGGCCGTGGAGAATGTCATCTGCGACAACCCGAGATGGCCCGGCTGGTTGAAGATGCGTCACGGTTCTTTCAGGGCGAACGTTATGATTTACGAGCGTGGGTGGTGATGCCAAATCATGTTCATGCGTTATTCAAAGTGGGACGCCTCTCCAATGGCGGAGATTTTAGAGAGTTGGAAGAAACATACCAGTTTCAAGGCCAACCAACGGCTGCATCGGCGCGGTGAATTTTGGCAGGCGGACTATTGGGATACGTTCATGCGTGATGGTGCGCATGAGGCAGAGACGCGCAGCTATATCGAAAATAATCCAGTGAAGGCGGGTTTGGTGAATGAAGCGAAAGATTGGCCGTGGAGCAGTGCACGGTTTAGGGATGAGTATGGGAGGTTGATGTTATGATGGGGCGCAACAGCTTCGCATGATGAATGCGTATGCATAATTTATTGCCACTAACCTTTGTACGTGCTGCGGCTGATCCCGCTCGGCGCGGGACACAGCCGCGCTCCGGCCGATTTGTACGCGCATGCTCTCAAGTTATTCCGTCCAATTTCTTCCGCATCTCAAACGCGTTGCCGATGGCCGAGCCGTCGGCGGTGTTGTTGAAATAAATCCAGGCGGCTTTGGCGCCGCTGGCAGCGATTCGGGCGGTCCAATCGGCGAGTTGTTCTTCGGAATAGGGCTCGTAGAACCAGCGTTTGGGACCGTGAAAACGGACATAGAGGTCATCGGCGGTCACGATCAGATCGGATGGCAACTTGGGGGCGCTGACGGAACAGAAGATAGCTTTGTGCTCACGGAGCGCGACGTAGACTTCCTGCGTCCACCAACTGACGTGGCGGAATTCGAGGACGTTGCGATGGGTGGGATCCAGTTGCGAGAGGATGAGTTCGAGGCGGTCGCGGGTGAATTCGAAATTCGGCGGCAACTGGAATAGAAAGCAGCCGAGCTTCGGCCCGAGGACATCAGCGATCTGGTAGAATTCGCGGATCGCATCCTGTGTGCCTTGAAAGCGTTTTTCGTGGGTGATAAGGCGGTTGACCTTTATGGAGTAACGGAAATTTTCCGGTGCATTGCGATTCCACGTTTTTACTGTCGCCGGTTTTGGCCAGCGATAGAACGGTGCATTGAGTTCAACGGTGTTGAACTGGCTCGCGTAATGCCGGAACCAGCGGTGCGAGGCGAGGTCGTCGGGATAAAAGGCGCCCTTCCATTCCCGATAATACCAGCCGGAGGTTGCGACGTGATGTTCCATCAAGAAACATAGCGCAGGTGTCAAACGGGCGAACGGGCGGATGTGCGGAATGACAGTTTCCGAACTATTTTACGAGTCACTCGTTGCGGGAGTGCTGCGGCTGGTCCCTTTCTCCCGACACAGCCGCCGCCCATTGGCTTTGTGACGGCCTCTTAATTTAACTCGAGAATTCTCTGCATTCCCAAGTTCCTGCGGGTCATAGACCCGCGCTCCGGTGGTTAGGCGGATCGCACATCGCGGCTAATTCTCGCTTTTATTTGTCATCGGCATTCTGCAATTCTTCTGCGCATGACTTTCACTGAAATCGGGCATTGGCGGCTGGCGAACCAGATGATTTCCGCGCCGGCTTGCAAGCGGCCTGAGGAAGTGGTGGCAGCATTGGGTGCGATGCAGGCGCAGGATTTTGCGGGGGCGCTGTGGGCCATCGGGCTGCGGTTGCCGTCGGCAACGGAGGCCAGCGTGGAACAGGCGATCGCGGAGCGGAGGATCGTGCGGACGTGGCCGATGCGCGGGACGTTGCACCTAGTCGCGGCGACGGACATCCATTGGATGCTGGATCTTATGCCGCCGCGTGTCATCACGAATGCCCGGAAGCGCGCGGAAGCGTTGGAACTGGATGCGAAGATTTTTGCGCGTTGTGAAAAACTGTTTCTGCGCGAACTGGGCGGCGACCGGCAACTCACGCGCGAGGCGATGATGGAGTTGCTGGAGCAAAATAAAATTTCGACGGCGAGCCAGCGCGGTTATCACATCCTCTGGCGGCTGGCGCAGGAAAAAGTGATCTGCTTCGGCACGCGCAGCGGCAAGCAGCACACGTTCGCGCTGCTCCATGAATGGGTAGCGGCGCCGAAGAAGCTGGAGCGCGCGGTGGCGTTGGTGGAGATAGCCGAGCGTTATTTCACCAACCACGGGCCGGTGACGTTACAAGATTTCATCGGGTGGACCGGTCTGACGGCAGGTGATGCGCGGGCGGGGTTGGAAAGCGCGGCACCGCGATTGGAAAAGGAAAAGATTGAAGGCAAAGAGTATTGGTTTCCGCGCACTTTAACCAAGACGGCACCAGTTACGGCGGATGGTTTTTTGCTGCCGGGATTTGATGAATTCATTCTGGGCTACAAAGATCGCAACGCGGTGCTGGAAGCCAAACATGCGCAGAAAATCATCCCGGGCAATAATGGCATGTTCATGCCGAGCATCATCTTAAATGGTCGCGTGGCCGGAACATGGAAACGAACGGTGAAGAAATCGGTGACGATCATCGCCGACGGATTTAAGCGTTTCGACAAGGTGGAAATGGCGGCCTTGCAACCGGCGGCGGAACGGTATGGCAAGTTTCTAGGGATGCCGGTGAAGATTTAGGGCGCAAACAAAACAGAGCTGCGGTATCTGTTGTCAGGGCCAACAATTTTTTATTCAAACATGAAGCTGACACAAAAAGAGAAGGCGGAGCGTTTTCGCACCTTGCATGGACAGGCCGGCACATTCCTGATCCCGAATCCGTGGGATGGCGGGTCGGCACGATTGCTGGAGCATCAGGGTTTTGAAGCATTGGCAACTTCAAGCGGGGCATGCGCGGCGACGTTGGGACGGCGGGACGGCAAGGTCACGCGCGAGGAAGCGATGGAGCATTGCTACCAGATCACGTCGGCCACGAGCTTGCCGGTGTCGGCAGATTTGGAAAACGGATTTGCGGCCGATCCCAACGCCGTGGCGGAAACGATCCGGCTGGCGGCGGATGCGGGCCTGGTGGGCGGATCGATCGAGGATTTCAGCGGTGATGCGGCGGGCGGGCAGTTTGATCTCGGACTCGCGACGGAGCGGATCGCGGCGGCGGTGGAAGCGGCGCGGGCGTTGCCGTTTTATTTCACACTGACGGCACGGGCGGAGAATTATTTTCGGGGCAAGCCGGACTTGGACGACACGATCAAACGGCTGGCAGCGTATGAGCTTGCCGGAGCGGATGTGCTGTTCGCCCCCGCCCTGCCCGACCTGGCGGCGGTGCGCGCGGTGTGTGCGGCGGTGCGGAAGCCGGTGAATTTCATGGTGGGCATCCGCGGCAAATCATTCACGGTGGCGGAATTGCAGGCGGCGGGAGTGCAACGCATCAGTTTTGCGAGTTCGCTGTATCGCGCGGCGATGACGGGTTTGCTGGCGGCGACGCGGGAGATCAAGGACGCGGGGACATTTGAATATCTGGACCTGTCGATGACGACGCCGGAGATGAATGCGTTTTTGAAGGGAGACTAGGCGCTAATTCCAAAGAACATTCAACGCCCAACATTCAACATCCAATTTCCAACAGTACCCAGTTCATGCCTTTCTTCGATGTTGGAAGTTGAATGTTCAGCGTTGAATGTTTTGAGAATAAGGCAGTTTGAATTGAACCGCTTTTGTCAAAGGCTTGCTATCCGGCGCGGAAGGAGAATTTTCGCCAATATCATAAACACCACGGCGCTGATCACGGCGAGGCCGGACTCCGTATAAAACATGGCGGCGGAATTCCAGCGGTCGTGCGCCCAGCCGTCGATGTTCGTCATGTAATAGATGGGCACGTTGGACAGGGATGCGAGGGCGTTATATTTGGTGGCGGCCGCGCCTTTGCCGATGACTTCCAGTACGAAGGCGGAGAATGCGGCGTAGCTCAGTCCGGCGGTGAACATGTAAACCGAGACCCATACGACGAACTCGGCCTGCGTTCGCGGAAACAGCGCCATGGCAACGCCGGAGGCGGCCTGCAAAACGCCGAACACGACGTATGCCCGCTGGCGGTTCATGCGGTCACACATCCAGCCGCCCAAGATACAGCCGACGGCACAAATGACCCCGCCGAGGACGCCGTTGATGAGGGCGACGGTGTGTGATGAGGCCTTCCACTCATCGGCGATGGCCGAGAAGCCTACGGCGCTGGTGCCGATGGGCAGGAAGCACAGGATGAATGCCAGGATGCCGGAACGGTTGCGCATCAGTTCCCAGAGGTCCTGGAGCATGGCGGCAATATTTTTTAAAACGGCCGGGTGCCGGGGTGGCCGCTCCGGCGTGGGCACAAGAAACAAGGGCACACAACAAAGAAGACACAGGCCGCCCACGATGCTACTGGCCATCCAAGGCGCGGGCAGACAGCCGACCAGATACAATCCCAAACCGCCGCCGATGCCACCGCCGCCGAGGTTGCCAGCCTGATACCAGCCCGCCACATGCCCTTTTGATTCTTCCGGCGTACTGTAGGCGAGCAGGCTTTCGACGGCCATGGCAAGGAAGGTGGTAGCAACACTGGTAAAAAAAAACAGCGTGGACAAGGCTGTCAACCCGGTCTTGGTCGCCGGAAAGAAACCGGTCATGCCGGTGCCGATGGCGCACAGGATACCGGCGATGATGTACCAGCGTTTCTGATTCAGCGTGATGTCCACAACCGGCGCCCATAAAAACTTCCACGTCTGCGGCAACACGCCGAGAGCGGACAATGCCGCGATCTGGGCAACGGAAGCCCCGGCTTGTTTAAGCTGGTAGGCGAGCGTCACGGTGACATACCCGCTCGCCGCGCCAAAGGGGATGATAAGGGCCATGAACACCCAAGGATGAACGTGACGCGGAGGCAGACTGGTTGAAGCAGCAGGCGTCATGTTTGGCGAAATCCAATCACGGGCGCAAAGATGCACGGCGGGGGTGGAAAAAGGAAACAATTATTGGGAATCAGGCAGAAAGCGGCCCGAGCCAGTTGCAAACCCTCAATTTAGAATTATTCTAAATCTTGACCGGCGGGCGGAGCGAAGTTATTTTAAATGTCCTGTGAACGCACCGGCACACAACGAAAATGAACGGCACCTGACGGAGAAGCTCGGCACGAGCGGTTTCCGCTTCACGCCGCAGCGCCGTTGCGTGTATGACGTGCTGATCCAGAAGCAGGATCATCCCACGGCAGACGAAGTTTTCATCCGTGCCAAGAAGGCGATGCCTGAAATCTCCCACGCGACGGTCTATAACTGCCTGGACGCGCTGGTGCAGTCCGGTTTGGCGCGACAGGTGCAGTTGCAGCGCGGCGCGACGCGCTTTTGCCCGAACATGGCCGAGCACGCGCATTATCATTGCGGCGAGTGCGGCGAGGTTTTTGACGTGATGATGCCGGCGGACACGGCCTCGATGCCGCGGCCGAAAGGTTTTCAAGTGGATCATTACGATATCGCCGCCCACGGCGTCTGCGCGGTGTGCGCAGCCAAGAAGAAGAAATAATTTTACAATTTCATGAGTACAGCGACTGAAACGATCGAAAGCCTGGTCAAACAGGAATACAAATACGGTTTTGTGACGGACGTGGAATCGGAATCCACGCCGCCCGGTTTGAGCGAAGACACCATCCGCCACATCTCCGCCAAGAAAAAAGAGCCGACATGGCTGACGGACTGGCGCATCAAGGCGTTTCAATACTGGCAGAAGATGCCGGAACCGACCTGGCAGTTCGTTAAGTACCCGAAAATTGATTTCCAGGCCATCAGCTATTTTTCCCAGCCCAAGCCGAACGCCAACGCGCCGAAGAGCCTGGATGAAGTGGATCCGAAGCTGTTGGAGACGTATGAGAAGCTGGGCATTCCATTGCGCGAACGCAGCCGGTTGGCGGGCGTGGCGGTAGACGCCATTTTTGATTCCGTCAGCGTCGGCACAACCTATCGCGAAGAACTCGCGTCGAAGGGCATCATTTTCTGCTCGTTCAGCGAGGCGGTGCATGAACATCCGGACTTGGTCAAAAAGTATCTCGGCTCGGTGGTGCCGTACACGGACAATTATTACGCCGCGCTGAACTCCGCCGTATTCACCGATGGTTCGTTCTGCTACATCCCGAAAGGTGTGCGCTGCCCGATGGAGCTTTCGACCTACTTCCGCATCAATGCGGCGAAGTCCGGCCAGTTCGAGCGGACGCTGATCATCGCCGATGAAGGCGCGCAGGTCAGCTACCTCGAAGGTTGCACGGCGCCGATGCGTGATGAGAACCAATTGCACGCGGCCGTGGTGGAACTCGTGGCGCACGATGACGGCCAGATCAAATATTCCACGGTGCAAAACTGGTATCCCGGCGACGAGAACGGTGTCGGCGGCATCTACAATTTCGTGACGAAGCGCGGCCTCTGCAAGGGCAAGAACTCGAAGATCTGCTGGACGCAGGTCGAGACGGGCTCGGCGATCACGTGGAAATATCCGAGCTGCATCCTGCTCGGTGACAATTCGAAGGGCGAATTTTATTCCGTGGCCGTCGTCAATAACATGCAACAGGCGGACACGGGCACGAAGATGATCCACATAGGCAAAAACACGAGCAGCACGATCGTGTCGAAGGGCATCTCGGCCGGCCGCGGGCAGAACAGCTATCGCGGTCTTGTGGAAATCCGCAAGAGCGCGGCGAACGCACGTAATTTCTCGCAATGCGATTCCATGTTGATCGGTGCGAAGTGCGGAGCGCATACATTCCCGTATATCGAAGTGAAAAACACGACCTCGAGCGTGGAGCATGAGGCTTCGACCTCGAAGATCGGTGAGGACCAGATTTTTTACTGCAAGCAACGCGGCATCTCCACGCAGGACGCGGTGAACATGATCGTGAACGGCTTCTGCAAGGAAGTGTTCAAGGAACTGCCGATGGAATTCGCCGTGGAAGCGCAAAAACTGCTGGGCGTGAGCCTGGAAGGCAGCGTCGGCTGATTTTTAACCACGGATAAACACAGATCAACACGGATATCCGTGACCAATTATTTTTAGACAATGAGCAAGCAACCAATTCTTGAAATCGAAAATCTGCACGCGGGCGTGGAGAGCAAACAAATCCTGAAGGGCTTCAGCCTGACGATCAATGCGGGCGAAGTCCATGCATTGATGGGCCTGAACGGTTCCGGCAAAAGCACGCTGGCCGCGATCCTTGCCGGCCGCGAAGGCTACGATGTGAGCGCCGGCACGGTGAAATATCTTGGCCAGGACCTGCTGGATCTGGACCCGGAAGAACGCGCGCGCGCAGGCGTGTTCCTGGCGTTCCAATATCCGGTGGAGATCCCCGGCGTGAACAGCACGTATTTCTTGAAGGCGGCGCTGAATGAAATCCGCAAGCACAAAGGCCAGCCGGAACTGGACGCGATCGAATTTCTCTCGCTGGTGAAAGAAAAGATCAAAGTGCTCGAACTGAGCGAAGACCTTTTGAAACGCTCCGTGAACGAAGGCTTCTCCGGTGGCGAAAAGAAGCGCGCGGAAATCTTCCAGATGGCCGTGCTCGAACCGAAGCTCGCGATCCTCGACGAAACCGATTCCGGCCTCGATATCGATGCGCTGAAGATCGTTTCCGCCGGCGTGAACAAATTGCGCCGTCCGGATTCCGCGCAACTCGTCATCACGCATTATCAACGTTTGTTGAACCATATCGTCCCCGACTTCGTTCATGTGATGGCCGATGGCCGTATCGTGAAATCCGGCGGCAAGGAACTGGCGCTGGAACTGGAAGCGAACGGTTATGATGGTATCTTGAAGAAACTTTGATCCGCATGAAACTGGACGACAATCAGAAGCAAACGGTCACGAAATGGATCGCGGAAGGCGCCAAGCTTTCCGAGGTGCAAAGCCGTCTCGCGTCGGAACTCGGCATCAAGCTCACCTACATGGAAGCGCGCTTCCTCGTGGATGACTTGAAACTTACGCCGAAAGATCCGGAGCCGCCGAAAGTTGTCGCACCGCCCGCCGCACCGGCAAAACCTGCCAATGCAACGGCTTCCCCCTTGACCACCACACCCGTGCCCGAGGGTGAAATACCCGTCGCCGACGAGGTGCTGCCGCCCGTGAGCAATGTCGTCGTGAGCGTGGACAAGATCACCCGGCCCGGGGCATTGATCAGCGGGAAGGTGAATTTCAGCGATGGCCAGATCGCCGACTGGTATCTGGACCAGACTGGCCGCCTGGGCGTGGTGCCAAAACAGCAGGGTTACAAACCGACGGCGGCCGATGTGCAGGAGTTCCAGCTCGCGTTGCAGCAGGAAGTCGCGAAGCTCGGCTACACCTGAACGGCGGCAAACCTTGCCCGGCGCGCCCGCGCTTGGCACATTGAGCGAAGATGCGCGAAAAATTTCTTGTCTGGGAAGAAGCCCTGGAAACGTTTTTCCTCGAAGTCATCTTCGAAGAACGGCGTGATTACAAGGCGAACCTCACCCGCGCCCTGCTCTTCATCTTTTCCAAAATCTACGAGGTGGTCGTCAAAATCCACCGGGTGCTCATCAATGTCCGCATCTTCCGCGACAAGACGCTGGGCGTGCAGGTCATCGCGGTCGGCAACCTGACGGTTGGCGGTACGGGCAAGACGCCGGTCGTAGAAAAATTCGCGCGGGAATTGCAAAACGCCGGGCGCAAGGTGGCCATCCTCTCACGCGGGTACCGTTCCAAGCCGGCGCCGTTGCACGTCCGCATCATGAACAAGATTTTGCTGCGGCAGGACCAGACGCCGCCGCGCATCGTCTCCGACGGCACCTCACTGCTGCTTGATTCTGAAATGGCCGGTGACGAGCCGTACATGCTGGCGTCCAACCTGAAGGACGTCGTGGTGCTGGTGGACAAGGACCGGGTGAAGAGCGGCCGTTACGCCGTCGAAAAATATGGCTGCGACACGCTGCTGCTCGATGACGGTTTTCAATACTGGCGCCTGCGCGGGCGCCGCCATGACGTGGTGTTGATCGACCGCCACCAGCCCTTTGGTAATGAACATCTGTTCCCGCGCGGCACGTTGCGCGAACCGCCGTCGCACCTGGCGCGCGCCAATACCATTTTCATCACCAAAAGCGACCGCAACACCGCCGAACTCCGCCAGCGCATCACGAAACTGAATCCGACCGCCGCCGTCATCGAGTGCGTGCACAGCCCGCTCTATTTTGAGGATGTGTTCACCGGCGAACGCAAAGGGCTGGATTTTCTGCGCGGTAAAAAAGTCGCTTCGCTGAGCGGCATCGCGCAACCGGAAGGCTTTGAGCAAAGCCTCGTCAAGCTGGGTGGCGAACTGGTCTATTCCAAGCGGTTCGCCGACCATCATCGTTTTTCGCAACAGGAAATCCTCAACGGCATCAACCGCGCGAAGAAACGGCAGGCGGACATCATCATCACCACGCAAAAGGATGCCGTGCGCTTCCCGAAAATCGACCGGCGCGACCTGCCGTTTTATTTCATGCGCGTCGAGATCAAGATCGTGGACGGCGCGGACGACTTCGAGGATTGCGTGCGTAAAATCTGTTTCCGGTGATGAACACGTTAATCCACTGGGTGGCAAGATCGGTGGTGGCGGTGATCCAGATGCTGCCCCTGCGGCTGGTTGCCCGCATCGGGCGGGCGTTCGGAGCCATCGGTTACCTGTTTGGCGGGCGTTATCGCCGCCTGGCGATTGAAAGCCTCACGTTTTGTTTTCCAGAGAAAAGCACGGAGGAAATCCGGCAGCTTGCCGGCGAAAACTTCCGACGCATCGGGGAAAATTACGCTTGCGCAATCCGGACCGCCGCCATGAGCCCCGAGGAATTGAGGCCGTACTTTGAATTCGTCGGCGCAGAAAAAATCCGTCCCCTGCAATCCGGTATTGGCCCGCAAAACCGGATTGTGGCCATCGGGCACTTCGGAAATTTTGAACTGTACGCGCATATCGGGCAATTTTTACCCGACTTCCAATGTGCCGCCACTTATCGCAGCCTCAACCAGCCGGCGCTGAACCGGATCTTACTTTCCTTGCGCAAGAACGCGGACTGCCGTTTTTTTGAACGGCGGGCCGACATCTCCGCATTGAAAGAGGCGATGGGGGGCCGCGGTCTGCTGCTGGGATTGCTGGCCGATCAGCATGGCGTCACGGGAGCGCGACTGCCGTTTTTCGGCCGCGAATGTTCCACATCCATCGCGCCGGCGGTCTTTGCGTTGCGATACAATTGCCCTTTGCAGACCGGCATCTGCTACCGGGTGGGCCTGGCGCGCTGGCGCATCGAAGTGAACGACGAAATCGCCACGCATGAGCAGGGCCAGCCACGTTCCGTGGCGGAAATCACGCTGGATGTGAACCGTGAATTTGAGAAAGCCATCCGCCGCGATCCCGCCAACTGGTTCTGGGTGCATCGCCGCTGGAAACCGCCGGGCCGGAC
>DASZCA010000041.1:0-43340 GCA_035943555.1 Verrucomicrobiia bacterium | reverse complement strand
GTTTCGGCTGTTGAACGGCGGGCACCGCCTGCTTTCAAGCCGGCACGCCAATGTAGCTCAGTGGTAGAGCAACGGTTTCGTAAACCGTAGGTCGGTGGTTCAATCCCACTCATTGGCTCCAGTTTTTCCACGGTTCTCCGTTTCTCCACTGTTTGACCCGTTCTTAAATCTTTTCTGGCCTATTTTGAAGGGCCTGGTAACGCCGCCAGCTCGTCCGCGGCGGTGGGCGAACCGGCGTCCGCCGCTTTCTTCAGATAGTCCCGCGCCTTCACCAGATCTTGCTCCACGCCTTCACCATCGCGATACCGTTCGCCCATGCGCAGCAGGCCATAGGCATCGCCTTGCGCCGCCGCTTCCTGATTGGCCTGTAAAGCTTTGCTTAAAACGATGGTCCGTTGCTTTTCCCGGGCCTTGGCGGCTATTTGGAAATCAGTCTCCTCCTTCATCACCGGCGGCAGCGGGCTGGATTGGCCGGCTTGGGCGTTAACCTTGGCGCGGTTCAGGGCAAAATAGGTCCACAGCAACCGCCAGCTTTGCCGTTGGAAATAACTGACTTCATAGGCATTCGTTCCGACTTGAAAGAACATGGCCCGGGAAAAAGCCACATCATGCAACTGGTCCGGGGTCAATTCCGGAAAGACCTGTTCCACAATGCCGGCGCCCGCCACCTGCTTGTTGTCGTAGGTCAGGACGTTCGGTGAAAAAAACACGTCATCACGGCGGATATTGACGTCGTGCAAAGATCGAAAACGTTCCGACTTTGCCTGGCTGGTCAGGTGCAGACAAATCGTCCGGGGCAGGATGTTATTGCTGTAGACGAAAGCGATGATGTTGCAGTGCATCGTCCCCCCGTAGATATCGTCCACCGGCTTGTCCGCGGTGGCGAGGGTCAGGCGGTTTTCCACAGGATCTTGCTGGCTGCCCGCAAACTGCGGCAACATGTCCCGGAAAACCGCGAGGCGGGCCTCGATGACGGAGCCGGTATTTGCGCCGGCCAGTGTGACGTTACTAGTTTGAGCAAGACAATCCAGTCCGACCGCCATCACCAGGATGGCTGGAATCAAACGGCGACACCAAAGCGCCAAGCTCGTCCGTGATGCCTTTGTCATAAATATTGTCGTAAAAAACACATCCGATTCAGTGTGGTTGACCGGTCAAGATTTGAGGCCCAAGCCAAAAAAGTCAAGGTTGGGAGGGCTCATATCAGATTCTACCGCCTCCGGCCGCCAACGTCTCGCATCAGCCCTTAAAAGGTGGACAGGGTTCGTGCCCTGTCGCGCCGAAGTCGGACGAAGCCGGGGGCTTTTCGCACCTCCACGACAGCCTTCTGCTCTGTGACATCCGTATTTTAAGCAACCGTCCAACGCCTGTCCCCTCTCCCAGCGGGAGAGGGTAAGGGTGAGGGAGAACGCGCCACCCAACAAAAAAGCCCGCTTTCTGCTGAAAATATTGCCCGCTTTCATTCTCCGTTCTCCTTCCGGCATTTTTCCAGCGCCTCAAACGCCACCTGATATAGTTCCACCACCGCCGGATATTTCTTCGCCTCCCGCAGGCAAAATTCAAACCCCCGCGCTTGCTCACACTTCACCCATTCCGCATGCTTCGCCTCCTCCATTACCAGCTTCCGCGTCCGGTAATCCACCCGGCTCGCCGTCCCCGCCAGCCGTTCCGCCAAGCGCAATACCTCCGGATCCGCCTCCTTTTGTACCGAGAGGTTGATGGCCAGCATCTTTAACCGCTCCATCACCGCCTCCAACGACGGGTTCGGATTCGCCTCATGCCACTGTTGAACCGTCACCAGCACATCCTTTTCGCCGTCCAACTGCGCCTCCACCTCCCGCCGCCGCCGCCGGCTGGTCAGAAAATCTGACAAAGTGCTGTCCGCGGTGTTGATTTCCTGGGTCTTCAACCACTCCATCATTTCGTTAAGCGTTTTTTTATCGTTATCCATCTGAAGCAATTGTTCTGTAAAACGGTCGAGCATCGATGACATCCGTTTCCGGGTCTGGGCACGCTCCAGCTTCAATGCGACTTTTTGATTTTCTTTGATGGTGTTCATAATTTTTTCCCAAAAGGCCGGAAACCGCCGGAAAGTACCGGAAATCGCCGGAATTCACCGGAAGTGGCCATGGCTTTGCCCATGTACGACCGGAATGACAAAACCATGGCGCGCCGGCCAAAGCCCTGTCCCGCACCTCTGTGTCCTCTGTGCCCTCTGTGTGAGGCATCTTCCGGTCTGCTTTTTGCAGTTCCATCCCCCGATTAAATCATAGGTCCCGAAAATCTGAATTCGTGTGGGGAATGTAACTGGCAGATTTATGCCATTTATTTTCAAAAAACCGGAGTGGGAAGGGGGTCTGACCCGAAAATTCCCGAAAAAATCATAATCCTCCCATGCCTATTAGCGATAATTGGCGTGTTGGAAATTTAGCCGAAGGCGGAAAATACAATTTTATTGGGAAATTTGAAAGTTTCTGAAAATAAAAAATGAGACTCTAAAAGAACCTTGAGCGCGGTGCGATTGCGCCAAGTGGCGCAAACTCAATTTAAGTAAGATTTATTTTATTTTTTGAAAGATTTCGGAATTTGGAACGTATTATATATGAGTGACCAGATGATGTATGGGAATGGTAGCCTTCTTGGGACCGGTCTGGTTTTGCCTTAAACCGTTAAAATCCAACGATAAAAATGAAAATTCCTGCCCTCCTTGCTGTCTTCTTGTTTTTGAGCGCCCGCGTGATTCATGCCCAAGGCAGTCTGACTCCGCCGGGTAGCCCCTCACCGACCATGAAATCGCTCGACCAGATTCAGCCACGCACACCGATTTCCTACGCTGGCTACGGCATCTATATTCCCGGTTCCTATTACCTGACCACCAATGTGGTTGGCTTTTCAGGAGTGAATGGCCTCAACATTATCTGTGACAACGTGACGGTGGACCTCAATGGATTCACCTTGCAGGGGGTGTCAGGCTCGCAAAGCGGTATCAATATTTCCGGGGTGAATACGAATATTATCGTGCGGAATGGAGTGATCCGGGATTGGGGTGGCGATGGTATCAACGGCGGGTTATCGTCGCAAAATTTAATTGTCGATCATGTGACCGTATCAGGCAGCGGAGTAAATGGAATTCAAGGGAACAATTGCATCATTTCCGATTGCTCGTTACAAAACAATCAGTGGGACGGGATCGTGGTGGTCGGGAACGGCTCCCGGATCAGCCATAATGTTTGCATTGGAAACAATTTGGCCAATCACGCAAATGGCGCCAGTATCGCTATCGAAGGCAGTAATAACTTGGTGGAGGATAATTTTGTGGTGGGAACTGCCGGACTTTACGGCATTCAAATTTATGGCGGCACGACCAGCAACGTCATCGTTAAAAACAACGTCAACGGATGGGGCACCGGCGACTATGCGCTTGCCCCTTTCAATGACATAGGGCCGATTGGCGCGGCGACGAATTCAACGAGCCCTTGGGCGAACATTGCGCATTAACTTTAATGCCCCTATGAAAACATTTCTGTTTGGGATGGTCCTGCTGGGGCTGATGCCCTCCGGTTGGTCGGCGACCACCATCGACACGGCAAATCGATACGCCTACGCTGCTGATTTGGGTTGGCTAGACTGGCACGGGAATGCCGGCGACGGCGTGGTGATCGGCGAATATGTTTGCTCAGGTTATATCTACTCCGCGAATGTCGGTTGGATCAGTCTGGGCAGCGGGGTGCCGGCGAACGGCGTCCAATACCAAAATAATTTGGCGGCTGATTTTGGTGTGAATCAAGACGGTCTTGGCAATTTGCGCGGGTATGCCTACGGTGCAAATATCGGCTGGCTCAATTTTGAGAACCTTGGTGCGCCTAAAGTTGACCTCCTTACGGGCAAGTTTGCCGGGTATGTTTATGGTGCAAACTGCGGTTGGATTTCATTGAGCAACGCTGTGGCGTATGTTCAGACCGGTTCGATCCAGCCGGGTGTCCTGGCAACCAACGGCCTGCCTATCGCATGGTTGCTGCAAAATTTTGGCACCACCAATGTGTCCGCCGCCGCCGATCCCGATCATGACGGGGTGTCCAACCTCAACGAATATCTCGTCGGCACGGATCCCAACAACGGCGCCGATTATTTGCGGATCACTGGTGAATCGTTTGGCCGTGGCGGGACCAATGCGACCCTCGCCTGGACCAGCAAGCTCACGCGTTATTATCATGTCCAAAAAATACTTTTCCTAAATTCGACAAACTGGACGGACAGCCCCTTAGGAGTGACATCGCCGGATGGTAATTCGACCAGTCGCAGCTTCTCTGACACCAATGCTCCGGTCAGGTTCTACCGCGTGGAGGCCGTGCGTCCGCTGATGCAATGATTTCAAATTATCCAAAAATACAGATTAAAAATTATGGCAAATTATAAGATTGCACATATAAATCAGCGGGGCGTGAATCTCATCATTATTCCAGTTGATCGTCATTCGGGTATAAGGCCGAGAATGAACAAGATGAAATTATTTCCGCCTTGCAGCTTTGCGCTGGCTCGGCGGGCTTTGCTGGGATTGTGGTTCCAATCGGGAGAGCCGGCAACGGTTGCAAATTCATCGCCCGTCTAACTGGCACTATTTTTTCAAGACGTTTGGCTGGAACGATGTCATGAGAAATATTAATAAAGTGATTGCTTGTGTTTGATCATTTGAGGTCACTTTGACTTGGCCAAACTATGAAGAAACCAAATACGCTCCAACCTATGGCGTTGTTTGTCTCATTGATGCGCTCGGTGCGAAAAATTTTAGTGACGAAGAAACTATAAATTTCCTCGAATCGCGAAAAGTAATTCGTAGGGCAATGGAGGACAAGGTTGCAGATCAAATTAATATTCGCTCCATTCAGAATCCGAAGATAGCCCTTTTCAATGACACCATTGTCGTCGCAATCGAATGCCGCCCTGATTCCGAAGAGGAGAAGAATTCTATTTATGCGATAGCGGTCATTGTTCGCAAACTCATTTCGGACGGCATCTCAAAAGGCATTTTCTTTCGGGGTGCCATTGGTGTCGGAAATTTTTTTGCCGACCTTCCCAATGATACCATAATAGGGCAGGCCGTGTCTGACGCTGCATCTTGGTATGAATCTTCAAACTTTATTGGTTGTATCCTCACGCCACGGCTTGCTTTCGTCCTGCAAAAGCATTTTGGTGAAGGACAGCCTACTGCGAGAGGAACATTCATCCCGCATCTCATTAGTACTAAGGAAGGGAATAAAGAAATGTTCTGCGTGAATTGGCCGCGCGCTTTTTTTATTTCATCCATCCGGCCTGCTGGATGCGAAGAGGGGAGGGAGTTGCAGTATCTCTACAAAAAATTTGGTGAGTGTTACTTTCCAAAGGTTGCGGACGAGAAGTTTTTAAATACTGTTGAATTTTTTAAAGCAAGCTGCGTGCGGGCTGAGAAAACATAGTTTCAGGTGGAAATACAAGGGTTCAGCAGACGGCCGAGTTGTTCTGTTAATAATAATTTCGGGTGTTTCTGAACCTTTTATCTGCGAGGGACTGTGCTGTTTCACAGGGTTGTGAGGTTCTTATTGCCATCTTCCCCCCATCCCCCTTATGCTCGCCCCAAGCGATACTATGAAGGAGAACCGCTTTAGATTTTTACTCACAGGATTGTTGTGCTTTGGTGCCGTGAATCTTTGCTTCGTCAATTATTCGCGGGCACAGGATGCCAACATCGCCACCGCGCACTCGTTGGATGAACTGCGCGCGCAGATCACCACCCACATCGAGGCGCCGCGCTTCAGCGGCGCGCTGTGGGGCATCAAGATCGCCTCGCTGGATTCCGGCAAGGTGCTGTTTGAATCGCACCCGGACCGCCTGATGAGCCCGGCCTCGAACAGCAAGATGTACCCGAGTGCGCTGGCGCTGGACCGGTTCGGCGGGGATTACCGCATCGTCACGCCCATCCTGGCGACGGCAAAACCGGACAAGCGCGGCACTATCCACGGCGATTTGGTGATCAGCGGGCGAGGGGACCCGAGCTGGAGCGAACTGCACATGGCGACGAATTTTTCCGGCCTGTTCACGCCGTTCATCACCGCGTTGAAGAACGCCGGCGTCAAGCGCGTGACCGGCGATCTCATCGGCGACACGACCTTTTTCCACGCGCTGCCCAACGGCGGCAGTTGGACGGTGGATGACCTCGCCGATTCCGAAGGCGCAGAAATCTCGGCGCTCACGCTCAATGATAATTTCACGACTATTCACATCGCGCCCGCCAAGCAATCCGGCAAACCCTGCGAACTCACAATAGAAGATCCCTTCACCGGCCTGACGCTGGACAATCAAACGACGACGACCACCAACGGCGGCCCGCATCGCATCGAAACCCAACGTTTTCGCGGAGAAAACGTGGTGCACATCTTTGGCGCGCTGCCGGTTGGTGGTAAACCGGAGCTCGTCGAGATGCCCATGCTGCGTCCGGCGCAATGGTTCACGTCGGCGTTGCGTGATGCCTTGAAGCAGAACGGCATCCGCGTAGATGGCGCGGCGCGCGTCGTGGCCTGGCCGGCGACGCCGACCACGGCCTCCGAAAAAATCGGCGAAGTCACCTCGCCACCCTTGCGCGAACTGGTGCGCAATTACCTGAAGCCGTCGCAAAATTTGGAGACAGACCTTATTTTTGACCACACTGGCGAAACAACCCGCACGGCGGAGACGCCAACCTGGGTGACGTCTGAACAACTCGCGTTGATCGCCTTGGACGCCTTTCTCAAGACGAACGATCTGCCGGCGGAAGATGTCCATTTTGACGAAGGCTCCGGCCTTTCGCGAAACAACCTGACCACGGCTAACGCCTCCGTGGCGTTGCTGCAATTCATGTTTCGTGGCAAGGAATCGGAGGATTATCAGGCCGCGCTGCCGATCGCGGGCGTGGACGGCACGTTGCGCCGCCGCATGAAAAACACGGCGGCCTATGAGAACGTACATGCCAAGACGGGCACGTTGCATTGGGTGAATTCGCTCTCCGGTTTCGTGACGACGGCGGCGGGCGAGAAGCTGGTGTTCAGCCTGATGTTGAACCGTTATGACGCGCCAGAAAATCGCAAGCGCACCGATGAGCTGGATGACATCGCCGTGATGCTGGCGCAGTTCACCGGCCGCAGCGATGCCGTGGCGGCGAATGCCTACGCTTCGCTCGGCACGCTCGTCGTGACTAATTTTGCCTCGGCGCCATTCCCGCATCCCTCGCGCGCGCATGGGCGCACACGCAACGGACAGTATTATTCGGCGGAAGGACATTACGCGGACAGCACGGTGGCCATGTTTATCCCAAAAGGGTTTCGCGTGACGGACAAGGTGGATTTCGTGGTGCACTTTCATGGCTGGGGCAACACCGTGGCGGGCACGCTGGAGCAATATAATTTGCCGCAACAGTTTTGCGACAGCGGCAAGAACGCGATTTTGATCATCCCCGAAGGCCCGCACAACGCGCCGGATTCCGCCGGCGGCAAGCTCGAAGAAACCAACGGCTTTGCAGCATTCATGGCCGAGGCGATGGAAAAATTAAAAGCCAGCGGCGCGTTGGGCACGGACAAATTTGAGATGGGCGATGTCATCATCTCCGGCCACAGCGGCGGCTATCACGTGATGGGCGAGATCGTCAATCACGGCGGCCTGCCGGCGGCGATCAAGGAAGCGTGGCTGTTCGATGCGCTGTACGGCAACACGGATGATTTCGTGGGCTGGCAGAAGGAACAGAAGTCACGCCTCGTAAACATCTACACGGACCACGGCGGCACGAAAGGCGAAACCGAGCGGCTGATGGGCGAATACAAAAAACAAGGCGTCAGCTTTGAAGCGTTGGAAGAAACCAACACCGCACCGTCAGATTTGGCGAAGGAAAAACTGACCTTCATCCATACGGACCTCACGCACAACGAGACGGTGTTCCGTCGCGGCGAATACACGCAATATCTCAAGACCAGCTGCCTGAAAGACAAATAATCCCGGAATCATTCACGGTTATGAAATTCATTTCCCGTTCCCTTTTAATCGGCCTGGCGACATTGATCGCCGGTTGCCAAACCACCAATACCATGCAAAAAAATAACGCCGCCCGCCCGCCGGTGAAGCTGGGCGATGAAGTGCTCTTTGAAAAACACATGGATCTGATCCGCGGCAAGCACGTGGGCCTGATCACCAACCCCACCGGCCTCGATAGCAAGCTGGACAGCATCGTCGACACGTTTCGCTCTCATCCTGAGACGACGTTGACCGCGTTATACGGCCCGGAACACGGCGTGCGCGGTAACGCGCAGGCGGGCGAGTACGTGGCGTTTTATTACGACGAACATTTTAAATTGCCCGTATTCAGCCTCTACGGCCAGACCCACAAACCGCCGGCAGACATGATGACGAACATTGATGAATACATGCGCAAATTCGACACACAGCACGAAGGCAAGCAGGTCGAGGCTGGCATGATGCAGTCGGTCGATGTGATGGTTTTCGATCTGCAAGACGTCGGCACGCGCGTCTACACCTACATCGCCACGATGGCGAACGCGATGTCGGCGGCGGCGGAAGCGAACATCCCGTTCATCGTGTTGGACCGGCCGAATCCCATCAACGGCGTCGCGATGGAAGGCCCGATCCTCGAATATCCTGAGCACAGCTCCTTCATCGGCTTGTACCCGATCCCGTTGCGCCACGGCATGACCACCGGCGAACTCGCGCGCCTGTTCAACGACAAGTTTCTGAAAAAGAAAGTGAATCTCACCGTCGTGCCCATGGAAAATTGGACGCGCGCTGAGTGGTTCGATGAAACATCGCTCCCGTGGGTGCTGCCCTCGCCGAATTTGCCGACGTTGGAATCGACCACGGTCTATCCGGGGCAGGTGATCATCGAAGGCAGCAACCTCTCCGAAGGCCGGGGCACGACGAAACCCTTCGAGATGTTCGGCGCGCCGTGGATCGACGGCCTGGTGCTGACGAAAAAACTGAACGATTTGAAACTGCCCGGCGTGAAATTTCGCGAAGTGTATTTCACCCCGACGTTCTCGAAGTTCAAGGACCAGCAATGCGGCGGCTGCCAGATGCACGTGACCGATCGCAATGCATTCCAGCCGATCGCCACAACGCTTAGCATTCTCTCCGTCGTGAAAGCGACCTACGGCGACAAGCTGGAATTGCACAAAGAATATTTCGACAAAGTCATGGGCACGACCTCCGTGCGCGAGTCCTTGGAACGGGGCGAACCTGTCGAAAAGATCATTGCGGCGACGCAGCCAGGTTTGAGGGAGTTTGCGAAACTGCGCGAGCCGTACCTGTTGTATCGCTGAAACGTGAAACCATGTCGCTGGCAATTACGTCAGGTAGGGCGCGTCACTCCGTGCGCGCCGCCTCCTGCCAACCCACGCTTGCGGCGGGCAGAGGACTGCCCGCCCTACCTGTTTTACTGCGGGTGTTTGTCGAAGGCGTTATTTCACTAAAGACATGATTATGCGCACCAAGTTTTTCACCGGCCTGCTGGCCGTGCTCTGCATCGCCCCGCAGCTCTTTGCCGAGGCCTTCCATCCCGAAAAACTCGCCGAGATGGACGCGGCCATCCTCGCGGCCATCAGCAGCAACAAATGCCCTGGCGGCGTGTTGTGGGTGGAGCACAACGGCGTGTCGTATCACAAAGCCTACGGCAATCGCGCGTTGGTCCCCGAACGCGAAACGATGACCGAAGACACGATCTTCGACGCCGCCTCGCTAACAAAAGTCTGCGCCGGCACGCCTGCCGTGATGATCCTCGTCGAGCGCGGCCAGGTGAAACTTGACGCGCCGGTAAAGACATATATCCCGGAATTCACCGGCGACGGTCGCGATGATGTAACCGTCAAAGAATTGCTCACGCATACCTCCGGCCTCCCGCCAGACATCGAGACGAAAACCGACTGGCACGGCGAAGCCGAGGCCGTGAAAAAAGCCTGCGCTGCGCCGTTGCAGAACAAACCCGGCACCGTCTTCAAGTATAGCGACATCAACCTCTTCATGATCGGCGAAATCGTGCAGCGCGTGAGCAAGACGCCGCTCGAAGTGTTTGTGCAGAAAGAAATCTACGTTCCGTTGAAGATGACGGACACCGGTTACCTGCCGCCCAAAGAAAAACTCGCCCGCATCGCCCCGACCGAAGTGGTCGATGGCAAACCATGGCGCGGCGTGGTGCATGATCCTACCGCGCGCCACATGGGCGGCGTGGCCGGCCACGCGGGCCTGTTCATCACGGCGCCGGACATGGCGCGTTATGCGCGGATGATGTTGAACCTCGGCGAACTGGACGGCGTGCGCATCTTCAAACCGGAGACGGTGAAACTCATGACCAGCGTACAGACGCCCCCGGAAATTTCCGCGCAGCGCGGCCTGGGCTGGGACATCGGCTCACCTTACGCCGGCCCGCGCGGCGAACTGTTTCCGTTCGGTTCCTACGGCCACACCGGCTGGACGGGCGGATCGTTGTGGATCGATCCGGCCTCAAAAACCTTCGTGATTTTTTTATCGAACCGGAATCACCCGACGGAAGCGGGCAACGTGATCCCGCTGCGCCGACGTTTGGGAACCTTGGCAGCCGAGGCGTTGGCGGACTATCATTTTGCGGACAAAAACACAAAATGAAGGCGAATTTTACGCACGCAGATGCAAAAGATTCAGTAGCTATCATTACGGAAACGCGCTTTTTGTACGGCTGTGTAAATTTTCCTAATATTGATGCGGATTATTCAGTTTTTTGTTGCAAAGCTGTCACGCGAGGCGTAAAAACAAGATGAGTTTCATTTCACATGAAACTGTCTGAACCTGGTTTTCACAACCAAGTTCAAATTGTCCGGCGAGAAGGAGAATGATGAGAAAATGCAGTGGCAACTGTGTCGTGTCTTTGACCGATGCTCGTAGCGCGTGGCCTTTTATGAGGTCTCGTTCTGCGTCCCCGCAAGGGGCAGACTGCATCCATTTTAAATTTTAACCCAGTATTTAAAAACCCGAATTGCCCCTATGGAAACCATAAAACCCTGTCCGTCGACCGCCCGGCCCCGCACTTCCCAACCCTTAACCTCGTTAACCCGCATGCTCACAAAAAAAACTTTATTAACAACTTTGGCGCGGACTGTCACCTTGGTGGCGGCGGCGGCGCTTTTTACCCAGCGGGCCGGTGCCACGCCGTATGCCGGCAGTTTGACGAATAACAACGGTACCATTCAATTTTACCTGAACGAGGCAGGATCGACGGTTTTGGTCACTTATGAGGATGGCAGCACCAATTCAATTCTGAACGGTGTCACTTCGATCAATGTGCCGGCCGGTTTGACAAATTTTTTGTTGGGTGCGCACACCTCCTATGCCGTCACCGTGACCAAGGTCGGCAGCGGTACGCCGAGCCTGATCAAGTCGGTGGCGCTTTCCGGGAGCACGGTGAACCCGCGCGGAATTGACGTCAACAAGAACACGGCTTCGCCCTACTTCGGCCGTGTTTATGAAGTCAGCGGCGGCGGCACGCCCCCCGGCATGATTTTGCTCAACCCTGACCTCAGCTTTACTTTCGGCAGTGCCACCGCCCGTAACGGCGGCCTGACTTTCGGCGCGTCCGGTACCGGCACCGGCCAGAGCCCTTACCGGCTCTGGGTGTCGCCGGATGATTCGATCATCGTAGGTGATGCCACGACCGGCGGATCGGCCGTATATCAGATCGACCCCAATGTCAGCACCAATACTTTCAACAAGCTGATCCTGGGGCCGGTTGGCAACACTGCCGGTTTGGCGGCCGGTTCCCACGGCACGGTTGAATCCCGTCCATTGCTGATCGGTTCCACGAATGGCGGCAACGCGGTTCTCTGGCAGATTGATGGTGATATCAGCCCCCCCAACTCTTTGCTTTCCTACAACATTGGTAGCGGACCATATCCTTGGACCAATCCGCCGTCGCTGGTCGGACCGAACATCGGTATCTCGCTAACGTCAACCGCCTTGGGCGGCAATGAGTACCCGGGTTTGACCCGTGGCCCCAATGGTTATCTCTATACCAGCACTTACCGTAATGACTTCTCCCGCCCTGTTATCCAGGTTTATGATGCCACCGGCACCAACATCCTTTGGAATTCATGGACGCCGGATCAAACACCCTACAATGTACCTGGCACGGCCAACGGCACACCCTCAGGTGACTATTTTGTAAAGAACATAGCCGGCACTTCGGAAGGTATCGCCGATTCGGCGGTTTCCGCTGATGGCAGCTACTTGGTGGCCATGAATCTCCACAACGGCATTGTGGTTTGCGCCTTGACCAACGGTATTCCGAATCCGGCCACCATTTTCACGGTTGCTGGCACGGGTACGACCAGCTCGGCGCGCGGGGTTGCCTGGGATGCGGCGTTGAATTATTACTTGAGCAGTTCCGGTCTGGGTGTGGTTCAAGAATGGTCCTTGGGTGTCACCGCCAAGGCGGTCACCACCGGTAACGTTTCTGGACAGACCAACTTCGGTTTGACCCTGCCGTCCACCAAAGTCAGCGTCACGGCCACCACGCCGTTCGCTTCGCAGGCCGGCCCGACGCCGGGTGTGTTTACCATCACCCGCTCCAGCGCCGTTTCGGCGGATACGAACGCCTCCCTGACCGTGTTCTTCTCCATCGGTGGCACGGCCACGACCAATTTCACCGTTTCCGGTGCGACGACCTATTCTGGCGGCATCACTAACGTGACCTTCGCTCCCGGACAGAACAGCACGAACATCATCATCAATCCGACGGTTGATAGCATTTCCCGTCCGACCACCACGGTCACCCTTACCTTGGTTGGCAGCGGGGCCTACGGCGTGGTTTCGCCCTTGAGCGACACGGTTTCCATCCAGAACACCGGTCCTCAATTGGTGTTCATCTCTTCAGCCTTGGGTTCGACCATGTACAAGGGACTGACGAATGACTTCTGCTCCTTTATTCTCACCCGTTGGGGCGATACGAATGCGCCCAGCTACCTGGTGACGAATTTCATCTACTCCGGCGTGGCCCAATCCAATGTGCAGTTCACTGCGGCCCAAGGAATCACCATCAACCCGGGTGATATCACCGACACCAATGCTTCGATCTTCCCCCTGATCGATACCACCAATTATGTGGGAAATAAGACATTTACGGTCGGTTTGAATAGCGCCACCGGCCAATATACGGCGGGAACAAACAAGGCAAACTTCACCATCATTGATAATGTTCGCCTGCCGGCAGCGGTGTTGTGGGCGAATCCGTTGACCGATCCGAATGACGTTACGAATTGGGGTGTGACCGCAGCGAACAACAATATGCATACCAACGGAATCGATAACACGATCGAATTTGGGTATGACCTGACATCCAATAACGGAGAATCCGCCAACAACGGCCTGATTCCGCTGCCTCCCAGCGGCGCTAGCAACTGCTTGCGGGTAACCGTGAACAAGAGCACCGGTGCAGCTTCTGGTGTGAACCTGTACCCGACGAACGTCACCTTTAGCGGTGACTATGCCTTCCGCTTCGCCATGGATATCACGGAAGGAAACAGCGCGGCGTTCACCACCGAAGGCGCTCTCTTCGGCATCAATCACGGCGGCACTTACACGAACTGGTGGAGCGGCAGCGGCCTGCTCAGCGGCTGGGATCCGAGCGGAACGAACGAGACCTGGTCCAGTGATGGTATCTGGTATACGATCATCACCGATGGCGGCGCGTCGGCCGGTGATTATATTGAAAAAACCGGCGTGGGCGGTACGAACGGCAACAGCGGCTGGCAAACCATCACCACGGCATCCCACACCACGTTTGCAAATGTGTTCAAGAATCCGTCGCCGTATAGTGTTTTGAATGGAACTGTGGCGATCCCGGGGCTTCCCTCCAACATCTCTCCGTTCAATCAGATGATTTTGGGCAATCCCTACACCAACGCTTGGGCGAATGTCGAAGTCAAGACGGTGAAGAATTTGGTGACGATGTCCATCAATGGCACGACCATCATGACTTATACCAACACCACCGTGTGGACCAACGGCACGATCATGCTGGGCTATCTTGATCCGTTCAGCTCGGTCGGCGGGTTGGACGCGGCGGTGTATTTCTCGGACCTCAAGGTCGTCCGGTTGGCCGCTCCGCAGGTTTTCCTGCAACCGAGCAATATCGTGGCTGCGGCCGGCGCACTGACGAACTTCAGCGTGGGCGTGAACTTCGACAGCTCCTCGGCCAACACCAACGGTCAATGGCTGTTCAACAACGCTCCGATCACCGGTGCCACGAATACGACGTATAACTTCACGGTGGTTACGGCCAGTTACGGAACCTATGCTTATACCGTGAATGACGGCAACTACGCGGTCACCAGTTCCCCGGCGACATTGCGTCCGCCACTGTTCACCATCACGACCAATCCGGTGGCCAACCTCAACACCTTGGCGACCAGCCTCGTGGTGGCGGCAGGCATCTCGACCAACCTGTATTCGGCGGCCACCTCATTCTCGGGGGTGACGAATTATCAATGGCAGGTGAATTCGGCGAACATTCCCAATGCTACCAGCCGCACTTACAGCTTCATCGCCGGGCCGACCAACTACGGCACCTTCCGCGTGATCGTCAATGACAACTGGAACTTTGTGACCAGCAGCGTGGCCGTGGTCACGCCGCCGTTGCCGAGCATCATCAGCGTCACTCCCAGCACGCGCGCCGCCGCCCCGGGCACCTCGCCAACCTTCACCGTGGTCGCCTCCACGTTCTCGGGCCTGACGAACTATCAATGGCTGTCCAACAGCATCAGTCTCAACGGCAACATTACCAACGTGCTGACTCTGACAAACATCCAGCCGGCCGCCTTCGGCTCGTTCTACACGGTGCGCGTCGGTGACGGCACGACCTTTGTCACCAATGCGACTCCGTTGACGGTGACAGTGGCGGTGCCGCAGACCATCACCGCACCCGCGTTGTTATCCGGTGGCAAGTTCCGGTTGAGCCTGAATACGGAGTTCGGCCCGGCCTATGTGGTGGATTCCAAGACCAACCTGTTGCAGTCGACATGGTTGCCGCTCTCGACCAATGCCGGTACCGGTTCTCCGATCAATGTGACCAACACCGTGAGCGCCAATCAGGGTTATTTCCGCATCCGGTTGCAATAAGCATGTGAAAGGGCATCCGGCTTGTACGGCGGATGCCCTTTTTATTTTATCAAATATAGGCGATGAGCTATGATGAATATGATGAAAAGTAAAATGCGGTCAAACCGGTTGGAGCAATCACCGGCGGCGGGGCGTTCCGCCTTTACGCTGATTGAACTGCTGGTGGTCATTGCAATCATCGCCATTTTGGCGGCGATGTTGCTGCCTGCCTTGGCGAGTGCCAAGGTCAGGGCGCAAACCACCAAATGTATTAGCAATCTCAAACAGATGCAGCTTGGCTGCAAAATGTATGAAACTGATTTTAATGATTACATGGTGCCGAATGCCCCGCTGGGTTCGACCCCAAACCAGACTTGGTGCCCGGGAAATTTGGGGGAGGATTGGTTTGTAAGCAGCGATAATACCAACCGGGCAAATTACCAGGCATCGATTCTTGCGCCTTACATGAATGGTCAGGTTGATGTGTATCGTTGCCCTGGTGACATTTTAGAATCTCAAAATGGACCTCGGATCCGCAGTTATTCCATGCAGATGCAAATGGGCTGCCTCTACTCAAAATATAAAGTCCAAGGCGGTGGCCCGGCTAATTTGGCGGGTTATAATCCGGGTTATTACGCTTATGTCAAAGTGACTGAGCTCGGAGGAAGCACTCTTAGCCCTTCAGACGCGTTTGTTTTCTGCGAAGAAAGCATGAGCACCATGAATGACGCCTTTCTTCAGGTTGATTCCACGGGTGCAAGCGGATTTTTCCCTGATGTTCCCGGAGCGTATCATGCGACGAGCATCTGTGGTTTCTCCTTTTCTGACGGCCATAGTGAAACGCACAAATGGCTGACTTCGGCTTTGAAGATTCCAACCATCGCCGGTCAGGGTTATGGCACGGGCGGCCAATTGCCTAAAGGTGTAAATATTGGCAATGCGGACTGGATCTGGTTCACCCACCATGCCACGACCAAGATAAACTAAAAAAACAAGAATTTTATTCACCCGCGCGGACTCACACTGAGTCCGCGTTTTTCTTTGGCGCAAGCTGTCTTGGCTGAAGTTGGATGAAATTCCAAAAAGTGGCCTCACTTGAACGCTCCTAGGAGACCGCCAAATGGGTTATGTCTTCGCTTTTTAACGTGCGCTTACCCGCAGGCCAAACTTTTCCTTTGCGTTGGCGAACGAGAGAATGCCCTTCTTGGCGGTCACACCGGCAAACGGATCGTTCGTGATGAGGAGGTTGCCATCGACGTCCAGATAATCGCACAGTTCCGCGAGATGGGCGGCGGCGCTGATCATCACGCTGGTCTCAATCATGCAGCCGAGCATGGTTTGCAACCCGGCTTTCCGCGCGGCCGACAACGTATCGAACGCCATGCTTACGCCGCCGGTTTTGACGAGCTTCACGTTCACTCCGTGGAAACATTCGGCGCAGCGCGGGATATCCTTCACGGTATGGCAGGATTCATCACCAAAGATGGGCAGCGGCGAACGTTCTTTCAACCATTTCAAATCGGCCTCGCTGGAAGTGCGCGGCATGGGTTGCTCGATGAATTCGAGGTTCTTGTCCGTCTCCATGAGCCACTCGATCATGCGGAGCGCGTCTTCCTTGGTCTTCCAACCTTCATTGGCATCCACGCGCACGGCCTTGTCGGGCGCGACACTGCGGAGGGCGGCAAAGTTTTCTTTGTCACGCGGATCACCGACCTTGAGCTTGATCAGCGGATACTCGGCGGCATCGGCAACTTTCTTGCGGATGATGTCCGGCGAATCGATGCCGATGCTGAACGAGGTGACGTGGTGATTTTCACGGAAACCGAGGCCGAGATAATCATGGAGCGCCTGGCCCTTGCGTTTCGCGGCACCGTCGAGCAGCGCCAGGTTCAGCGCGCACTTCACGGCGAAAGGAAGTTTCGGGAGCGAGTCCAGAAACGCCATGCTGCCGGGGACGTCGCTGAAGGAAAGTTTGCTGGTGTCGAGCTGTGCGAGGACCGGCAGCACCGTCTCCACGGATTCGCCGTAGAGCGAGGAGGGGGCGGCTTCGCCGATGGCAAAAACACCTTCGGCATCGGTTAGTTCGACTATGACGGTCCTGTGGGTGCCAGATCCTTTGCTGCTGGCAATCTTCCACGGGTTTGCGAGCTTGAGCTCGCACGCGCGTGCGTTGATTTTCACCTGCAAATTCAAGCACATCCGCCGTTTTATTTAAACGAATAAAAATCAAAAAAATCATTTTTTATCCTTGGCAAATCGCGGCAGACTCACTGCATGGATGCGTTGCAAAAACTGGTCGATCACGCCGTCGCCACCGCGCTCAAAAAATTCGCGCCGCTCTCCTTGCGCGCGGAGCAACTGGGCGTCACGCTCGTGGACCTGGACGCGGAGAAAAATTTCCCGCATGCCGCGCATCGCGGTGATGCGCCGTTCTATCCGGCGAGCGTCATCAAGGCATTTTACCTCGTGGCCGCGAACCGCTGGCTGGAGGATGGAAAAATTTCCGACTCGCCCGAGTTGCGTCGCGGCCTGCGTGATATGATCGTGGATTCCGGCAACGAGGCCACGGGCTATGTGCTGGATGTCCTCACGGATACCACCAGCGGTCCGGAGTTGCCGCCGGTTGAATTGGCCGCGTGGCACGAAAAACGAAATGTGGTGAACCGTTATTTTCATCAACGCGGCTATCCGGAAATCAACGCCAACCGCAAAACTTGGAACGAAGGGCCGTATGGCCGCGACAAGCAGGCGGTGGACCAATTCACGCCCAGCCGAAATTGTCTGACGACCAATGCGACCGCGCGCCTGTTCGTGGAGATCGCGCTGGATAAGTGCATTTCCGCCGCGCGCTCCGCCGAGATGCGCGCCTTGCTGTATCGCAATTTTACGGACCCGCAATCCACCGATTATCAGGCCCGCGAATTCACCGGCGCCGGCCTGCCGCCCACCGCCAAGCTGTGGTCCAAAGCCGGCGACATGAGCACCGCCCGCCATGACGCCGCCATCGTGGAACTCGCCTCCGGGAAAAAATTTGTGCTGGTCATCTTCACCACGCGCCCGGAAGAGAAGGGGATTATCCCCGCAATCGCGCGGGAAATAGTAAGTTTTTGGTCCTGACCAAAAAACGAGAAACCTGAAACTATTCACCAATCCACGGCGAATCCCCTCGCCCCTCCGAGGGGAAGCGGGGTGGGTTCCGCCCAAACGCCATCTTTTTACAAAGACACGGCATCCGATTCCCCCGAGGAAAACAGCGACAACGTCTATGGATGCGGTGATGGATGCGGCTTGGCTAAATAACCTTCAATTTCTTTCGTCCGTCCCATGCGCACCATCAACGCATGCCAGATTTCAAAACGAACCGCCGACAACTCACCCCGGACCAGGTGATTCCAAAACCGCAGCACCTTGATTCCTTGAGTTTCAATAAATTTATTTCGCACCTCATCCCGTGCCCGTTGATCTGGAAAACCATGGCCGCCACCATCCAGTTCCACCGCCAACTTTGCTTCGGTGCAATGAAAATCCAGGAAGTAAATGCCGCACGGATATTGGCGGCGAAACTTGAAATCTACAAAACGGCGGTCCCGCAACAAACGCCACATGCGTTTTTCAGCATCGGTTGATTCCTTGCGAAGATGCCGGGCAAAGTCACGGGCGGAAACGGTTCGGTTGCGCCGACCACCCCTCACCCTAACCCTCTCCCCTCGGAGGGGCGAGGGAATCTGATTTGGGTCCGCCGAATCATGGGTATTTCCGTTCGCATCCATTTAATTTAAACCCTTAAATTTTTAAGACATCAGAACATCCTGCATCGACCACTTTGCTCTAAAATACTCGCAAATCCGCAACAAATCCCCTCGCCCCTCCGAGGGGAGAGGGTTAGGGTGAGGGGTGCCGTGCGCCCAAAACCTCACATTTTGTTTAGCGTGCCCGCCTGTTCCTTCAACTTCTTCAACGCCGCCAACGCCGCATCGCTCTCCGCCGCGCGCTTGCTTTTGCCGGACCCGCGCGCCAGTTCCGCTCCGCCATGCAGCACGGCACAGATGAATTCACGGTCGTGATCCGGGCCGACGGCGGAAATTAGTTCATAACTCGGCGCCACGGGCGAGTTTGCTTGCAACAGTTCTTGCAGTTCACCCTTCGGATTATCGATGCCCGCCGGCACGGCCAGTTCGCTGAAATCAGCACTGAACTCGCGCAAAATAAATTCACGCGCCGGCTCCAGCCCGCCATCAAGAAAGATCGCGCCAATGAGGGATTCGAACGCATCGGTCAGGGCGGAGGGGCGTTCGCGTCCGCCGGTGTTCTCTTCGCCCCGGCTCAAGACCAGATGCGCACCCAGGCCGAGTGCGCGGCCATGCCCGGCGAGCGAACCCGCATTGACCAGCTTGGCGCGCGATTTGGTGAGCAGGCCTTCGTCCGACTCCGGAAATTTTTTGTAGAGCTCGGAGGAAAGAACAAGGCCGAGCACGGCATCACCCAAAAATTCCAGCCGCTGGTTATGCGGTGTGGGGATATTTTGCTCGTGCGCGATGGAGGGATGCGTCAGCGCCAGTTGCAGCAGGCTGTCATCGCGAAACTGATAACCGAGACGGGCTTGGAGTTCGGCAAGGGCGGACACGGGAATCAGCTGGCTGAAGCCGCTTCCTCGGCAGGTTGCGGCGCGGTTTCGGTTTCCGTCGGCGAAGCTTCCGCTGTCGCCGCCGGGGTTTCCGTTGGTGTGGCCGGCGGATTCAAGCCGTGTTCCAGCAGGGCGGCGACATCGTGTTGGACCTGTTCCAGCTGGTTAAGATGCAATTCCGGATCGACAATCGCAAAAACATCACCGGTCTTTGGCTGCTCGTAAATGAAGATACGTTTGCCGTCGCGCTTGACCTGTTCTTTCACGCGCAGGATGCGTTTGCGTTCCAGCATCACCGCGAGGATGTAGCCGGCGGCGGCATAGCGCGGATCATTTAGTTCGACGAGCTTGCGCAGGATGGTCTCGGCGGTGTCCTTCTGGATGGCATCGACCGGTTGCGCGGGCGGCGCTTCGTAAGTGCCGTTCCATTGGGAGATAAAGCCCTTGCGCAGACGCGTGTCACCGACCCTTTCCGCACACGCTCCGCAGATATCCGAACGGCGCAACTCGCTGCCTTCGGCAAACAACACGGTGCGATACGGCTGCTTGTCGGCAAACGGCTGGGTGCATATCTCGCAGATATGTGCGCGGGACTGGATGTTCCACTCGTTCATGGGCAGGCGGATTTTGCCATAAATTCAACAGATTGGCACGAATGAAAATCGCTTTTCTGAACGATTTGCTGTGATTAGCCATGCATCCATGAACCAAAATGCTTTCATGTTACCAAGACGCTGGAACCAATTCTCCCTCTCCCCGGGGGTGAGGGAGAGCGTAAAACAAATATCGGAGCTTCCATCTGGCTTGAGGTTCGTTTTCAAACCGCGCTCGTTGCCAGAGTCCCTTCACACCTCATCCCGCAAAATCAAAATCCGAGCAGCTCATGAAATAATGGCACTTCGGGCAGCGCAATTTGCACTTTTCATTGATCAACTCATGCCCGCATTGCAGGCAGTACCGCCAATGTTCGCCCGCGCCCTCCGCCGGGGGCAGGGGACAGTGGTTGTCAGGTTCAGCCGGTTCAGCCATGGGGCATCAAAAATCTTTCGGGGTCACCACGATCTGCGAAAAAAGTTCGCCGCTCTTGTCCTTGTACTGATATTTCAGGCTCACCTTGGCGGCGCGCATCTCCTCCATCTGGCTGTTGGTCTTGTAATTGTTGATCAGATTTGTCCGGAGGGCGTTTTCAAAAGCCGTCGGGTCGATCGCGCTTTTTTCCTGGTTGGGCAGGGTGAACAGATAGGTCAGTTGCGCGCCCGGTCCGGCGGTCACCTTGTCCAGGCGCGTGTCCGCATCCGCCATCATCGGGAGCTTTTCATTGATGTTGGCTGCCACCCGCGCCAACCGCGCGTCCAGCGGCGTCTGGCCATGCCGTAGTTCAGCGATGCCGGTCACCAGGAAGTAACCTAAAATTCCGCCGAGAAAAACCACCAAAACTATGGGAAGGGCTTTGCGCATGTCTGATTCTGTTGTTTTTATTGGGTCCGGCCAAATTTCTTTTCCAATTCGCGGTAATTCATCTCGATCAACGTGGGCCGGCCGTGCGGGCAGGTATACGGCATCGCACAACGGCGCAGGTCTTCGATGAGATTTTCCAGTTCCGCCCCGCCGAGCGGATCGTTGGCTTTCACGGCGTGGCGGCAGACGGTCTTGGCCACGGTATGTTCGCCGAGACGGGCGAGGTTCACCTCGCGCCCGGCGGCGCGCAATTCGTCCACCAGGTCGAAGACGAACCGCCGCGCGTCCGGCACTTTCACGAACGGCGGCAGCGCATCCAGCAGGAAGGTGCGTTCGCCAAATTCATTCAGGCTCACGCCGAGCCGCGTGAGCGCGGCCAGTTGTTCGCGCAAAAATTGGGCGTCGCGCGGCGGCAGCTCGACCGTCTCCGGTAGCAATAATTTTTGCGACGGTGCCGAGGCGTTCGATTCGATGCGCGTCATCATCTGCTCGAACAAGATCCGTTCATGCGCCGCATGCTGGTCCAGCAACACGAGTCCGCGATCCGATTCCAGCACGACATACAGTCGGCCGATCACGCCTACCATGCGCATGGGTACGTCGAGCAATGGTGTGGTCCCGCTCGCCGGCGTGTTTGTCGCGGGTTGCGGGATTGATGAAAAACGGGAAATGGGCGCCGGAGTTTTTGGCGTTGCCGGTGCTGGTGAAAACCCCATTTTTAAAGGGGATTGTTGGGCCCGGACCGGTTGCGGTTCATCTGCCGGTTTCAGTTTTTCCGGAAATTGCGGGAGCGTGGGCGCGGCCGGTTCCGGTGCGAATTTTAATTCCACCGGCTGGCTGGTCGGTTGCGGAATCGTGTGTGCGGTCGGCCGTGCGGGTTCGCCATGGAACGCGAGCAACGTTTCGCGGATGGCCTGCGCCACCTGCTTGCGGATCTCAAACTCACGGCGAAATTTCACCTCGCGCTTGGACGGATGGATGTTCACATCCACCGCGCCGGGATCGATCTCGAGAAACAGGCAGCAGACCGGATAGCGGCCCTTCATCAGCGAATTGTGATAGCCCTCGATGAGCGCGTAATTGATGCCGCGATTTTCCACGGGCCGCCGGTTCACGAAGGTGAACTGGCTCTCCCGAGTCGCGCGCGAAACGCCGGGCGAGCCGATCAGGCCCCACACCCGGAGTACAGATTTCGGTTCGGCTGCCGCCGGTTTCTCGGGCGAGGCCGTCTCAAAAATATCCCCTTCTTCCGGCGGTGCCTGAAAAGGATCGTCTTCGAGCGGCGCGGAAAAATTTACCGGCAATAATTTTTCATCACCTAGCAGGGCGCGCAGGCGTTCGCGCAAGGCGTCGATCCGGCTGGAGATGGCCGCGCCGGATTTTTGCGATGGCAATTGCCACACGTTCCGCCCGTCCTTGATGAAAGTGAAAGCGACCGCCGGATGCGCTAACGCAGCTAGGGTGAGATAATGCTGGATGTGCGCCGCCTCGGTTTCTTCCGTGCGCAAAAATTTTCTCCGCGCCGGCAAATTGTAAAATAACTGCCGCACTTCGATGCTCGTACCGGTGGCGCTGCCCGCCGCGCGCACCTCGGCGATCGTTCCGCCATTCACGGTGATCTGCGTGCCTTCGGGTGATGTGTTCTCGCGTTCACGCGTCGCCAAAATGAAGCGGCTGACGCTGGCGATGCTCGGCAGCGCTTCGCCGCGAAAGCCCATCGTGGCGATGGAACTCAGATCTTCCGCGCGCTGGATCTTGCTGGTGGCGTGACGTTCAAGGGATAGCAGGGCGTCGTCCCGGCTCATGCCAAAGCCGTCGTCCGTGATGCGGATGAGGCTGCGCCCGCCCGCGCCGATCTCCACGGTGATCTTGGCCGCTTCCGCATCAAGGGAATTTTCCACGAGCTCCTTCACCACGCTGGCCGGACGTTCCACCACTTCGCCGGCGGCGATCTGGTTGGCGACCTGTTCGGAAAGGAGGCGGATGCGGTTCACTTCGGGCAAGATTCTAGGCGGACGCGGTCATTTTGCCAACGGCAGTGTGAAGGAGAAAATCGCGCCGCGTCCCGCTTCCCCGCGCACGGAAATCACCCCGCCATGGTCCTCGACGATTTTTTTGCAGATGGACAGTCCCAAGCCCGTGCCCTTGGTCTTGCCGTGCGTGGCGAAAGGCTGAAACAGCTTGTCGGCGATCTCCGGGGAAATGCCGGGGCCGGTATCCTCGATCTCCGTGGTGATCTCCCGGTCATCCGCCGAGAAACGCATGAAAATCTTTCCGCCGTTCAACATGATGTCCGTGGCGTTGCCCACCAGGTTGAAGAAAACCCGGCTCAGGCTGCGCGGATCAAATAACACCGCGCCGGCAGGCGGGACGCTTTCCATCTCGATCTGCGACTGCTTCATTTCCGCCTCGGAACGCAGGTCGCCGATCAGGTCGAGCACGAACGTGCGGAAATCACCGGGCTTGAGCGCGCCCATCTTCCGTTCGCCCTGCGTGAAAACCAGGATGTCGCTGACCATGTCGCTCACCCGCTCAACCTGCTTGCGGATGCGGATCTGTGATTTGGCGCGGATTTCCGGGCCGATGCCCGGCATGTCGAACATCTCAGAGGAAAGGCTGATGATGCTCAGGGGATTTTTCAGGTCATGTACGATGCCCTGCGCAAACCGGCCGATGACCGCCAAGCTTTCCGCCTGCACCAGCTTTCGCAAATGGAGCTGGTTAAACTCGCGCAACCGGTGGCTGATCTGCTGGAGCAGGGCGAAGGCGAGGTTGGGAGAGTTCTGGATGAACGAGAGCATCTCGCCACGCGGCAAAAAATAAACTTCGGAGTCCACCGCCGCCGAGGCGTTGGCCGAACGAGGGCGATGCTCGATGACCGCCATCTCGCCAAAAATTTCGCCCGGACCCAGCCGGGAAAAAACATGCCGCGAACCCCGGCCCGCTGAAATCTCCACCAAGCCTTCTTTTACGAAATAAACACCGTCCCCGGCCGCGCCTTCCAAAAAAATATCCTGTCCGGCTGCAACGTGTCGTTCTTGGGTGATCAAACGGAGCGCCTGCAATTCGACCGGGGTCAAAGTGCGGAATAACGGGATGGCGTCCAAGGACATCACCATGTCACTTTAGGGTAAAACCCCCTTGGGTAAAGGCGGGAAATGCATTTTTTGGCACAGATATGGCACAAATCAACAAGTTTATTGACAAAGCGTTTCCAGGTTGTAACATTGGGCATTCGGGTAGCAGTACGTTTCTTCAGCGGGGTTCCCCACCCCCACCTCCTTGGCGTCTGCTGCCCGGATTTTACTACTGATAAATTTTTTAAAAAAACTCCCCAAGCAAACCTTGACGTGGAGTGGAACTTTCTCTAATGTCACGTCCCCCTTCGCGGGGGTGTAGCTCAATTGGTTAGAGCGCTGCCCTGTCACGGCAGAGGTTACGGGTTCGAGCCCCGCCACTCCCGCCATTTTTCCCCGCGATTTATGGTCAATGGCCATGCTGTTTTCACGTCCGGTCCAAGTTTGTCCGCACGATGGTCGCCAGTTGAAATTGATTGAACGGTTTCGGAATAAAATTTGCGCCCTCCACCATGTCGCTCGACTTGCCGGCGATCTCCGCACTGTAACCGCTCATGAAGATGATCTTCAATTGCGGCACCTGCAACCGCAACCGCCGCGCCAGTTCCAGTCCGCTGATGCCCTCGGGCATTACCATGTCCGTCAACACCAGCCGGATGGCCGCCTGATTTTTCTCCCACGCTTCCAGCGCCTGTTTGCCGCTGGCCGCCTCGATGATCGTGTAGCCGAGTTGTGACAATGTGCGGACCACGAGCTTGCGCACCGCCGGTTCGTCTTCCACCACCAAAACGGTTTCCGTGCCCCCGGGCGGTTTGAGCGGCACGTTGGCCGCGGGTTCGGAGATTTCGGTGTTCGCCAGCAACGGCAGATAGATCTGAAAACGCGTGCCGCGCCCCGGCTGGCTTTGCACCTCCACCCAGCCATGGTGTTGCTGCACGATGCCATAAACCGTGGCCAGGCCGAGACCGGTGCCTTTGCCCACATCCTTCGTGGTAAAGAACGGTTCAAAAATGCGCGGCAAAATTTCCGGCGCGATGCCGCAACCGCTGTCCTGCACGGTCAACACGGCAAAATTTCCCGTGTTGGTCCCGGACATCTGCGCGCTATGGGCGGCATCCAGTGTCACGGTGGTGATCGCTATCTCCAGCTCGCCGCCCTCGGGCATCGCATCGCGCGCGTTGACCACGAGGTTGAGGAGCACCTGTTCGATCATGCCCACATCCGCTTGCACTACCACCGGGACAGAGGCCGGCGCCAGCTTCATGCGGATCTCTTCCGTCAAGATGCGCCGGAACATCTTGCCCATGTTTTCCACCACCGAATTGAGATCCAAGTTGCGCGGCTTGATCGTCTGGCGCCGGCTGAACGCCAGCAGTTGCCGCGTCAACGCCGCCGCGCGATCCGAGGCCTGTTTGATCTCATCCAGCGCCTCGCGCTGGCTGGGCATCAACGTTTCATCCAGTTCCAGCAACGATACATTGCCGGTGATGACCGCGAGCAGGTTGTTGAAATCATGCGCCACGCCGCCGGAAAGCCGGCCCACCGCCTCCATTTTTTGCGACTGCCGCAATTGTTCCTCCAGTCGCGCCTGCTTTTCCTCCGCGCTCTTGCGTTCCGAGATGTCCCGCGCGATGGCCGAGATGAAATTAATTTTCCCGTTCGCATCCTTGTCCACGATGATCACTGCCGAGACCGGTATCTCGCGGCCGGCGCGGTCGCGGATCAATGTTTCGCCCTCCCAGGTGCCCGCTTTTTCCGCCGCCGGAATGCCTTCGCTTTCCATGCGCTGATATTCTTTCAGGAAATACAGGTCGGACCATTTCAAGATGGGCGGCGCAGCCGGACCGTCCGCGCCCAGCAACCGTTTGCCGGCGGGGTTGATGTGTAAAATGTTCCGGTCGTCATCCGTGAACACCACGAGGTCGCTCGTGGCTTCCAGCACGGCGGCGAGCCGTACGCGTTCGCGTTGCAGCCTTAATTTTTCGAGTTGATGCCGGAGCTGGATGCGCGCCAATCGCCACCCGCCAAAACCCACCATGATCGCCAGGCCGCCCAGTGCCACCGTCCAAAACCACACCGTCTGCCACACAAACGGTTTTACCGTAAAAGTGAACACCGTGTCGTGTTGGTTCCAGATGCCGTCATTGTTGGCCGCACGCACGGCAAAACGATATTTGCCCGGTGACGGCGCGTGGAAGATTTGTGTGCGGAGCTGGTTGGTTTCCGCCCATGTCCGCCGCGGGCCTTCCAACCGGGTCGCGAACCGGATTTTGTCCGGGGCCGTATAGCTCAAGGCGGCGTAGTTGATGATTAGTTCTGTCGCCCCGGCGGGCAGGATTTGCGTGGTTCCGTCCGGGTAGTCCACCACGGTCCGGTTGCCCGCCCGGTCCGAGTAGGTCACGCGCTCGATGATCACCGGCGGCGGATTCGTGTTCAGTTTCACGCTGAGCGGATCCACCGAGGCCACGCCTTTTTGGGTGGCGAACCACAGCCTCCCCGCATGATCGCGCAACGCCGTGTTCTCAAACGCCGCCGCGCATTCCAATGATTGCAGCCCGTCGTTCGCGTCAAACACCTTGAAAGTGATCTGTGCCGTCGGATCTTTCCACACCTGGTCCAGTTCGGTTTTCAGTACGCGTAAAATGCCGTGATCCGAGCCCATCCACACATAGCCCGATCCGTCTTCCACGATGGAACCGATGGTGTTGGCCGGCAGTCCGTTGTCACGGTTGATGCAGGCCACCTTGCCATCCCGGATGCCCACCAACCCCTTTTCATAAACTCCCGCCCAGATACAGTTGTCACCGCACAACGCCAGGGAGCAGATATGGCCTTCCGGTACGCCTTCTTCCGGCCCGAAATGCATCACGTAATCGCCGGTCACGCATAAAATGCCGTTGTCATAAGTGCCGAGCCAGAAGGTTCCCGTCCGTTTATCCTCGGTGATCACCCGGACATTGGCTTTCGCCAGCGGCTGGTTGGATTCTCCCATGAACACGCTGATATGATTTTTTTCAATCATGCCGACTCCGGAATAAGTGCCCACCCAGATGCGATTTTTGGAATCTTCGTAAAGCGCATTCACGCTTTTGCTCAATCCGTCCGGCCAGCCCGGTAGCGCGCGCTCCACGCCGGCATCTTCTGTCAGGACACCCCCGTTATAGCTGCCCAGCCAGACATGGCCGGTATGGTCACATAATTCTGTCCAGATGAACGAACTCGGCGAAGCCAGATCATCGGGAGCATGATGTACGGAAACCACATGGCCGTTTTGTACCCGTGCCATGCCGCCGCCATGTGTGCCCACCAGATAATGCCCCGGCGATTCCTCGATGATCGAACGGCAGATGGGATTGGGCAGCCCCTGCGCCAGGCCGATGTTGGAGAACCGCCGTTCCACCAGCCGGTGCAGGCCGCCGCTGCCGGTGCCCACCCACAGATTATTTTCACGATCTTCCATCAGGGCGATCACCACATTGTTCGCCAGCCCGTTCGTGATGGTGATGGTCAGGTTGAAATTCGTGTCCCCCGGCTTCAAACGCGTCAGCCCGCTCAAGGTGGAACCGACCCAGAGCAGGCCATTGTGGTCTTCAAATAATTCGCGCATCTCGAGGATGCCCGGTCCGACGAAAGTCTCCACCGAACCGTCCGCATGATGATGTTGCAATTGATGTTTAAGCTGGCAAAAAACCCATAACCCGCCATCCCGCGCCGGCGCAGCCACCAACGGCTTGCGGTCCGCCGCCTCTGAACCGGCCGCCGCCTGCCAGCCCTTGTCCGTGAGATGACCGATGTAGCCTCGGTTCGCCACCCACAGGCTGCCGTCCTTTTGATCGGTACAACAAAACACGCCGCTGGGGAAAAATGGCGACGGCGGAACAACTTCCTCGAGCCGGTCTTTTTTAATGGTGAACAACCTGCCGTTCAACGTGCCACACCAGATCTGGCCGGTCGTATCTTCCGCAAAAGAACGGAAGACCAGGTCTTGTCCGTCAAATCTTGTGATCGTCCGCCATGTCCCGTTGTTCAGGGCGAGGATTCTCTTTTCCGTGGCCACCCACAACTGGCCAGTGCGATCCGCATACATACGATGGATGGTCTCGCCCGGCTGCGGGGCGTTCGTGGAGGTTCCCGATGAATTGAACTCATTTCCGTTAAACCGAACCAATCCGCCATACGTCCCCACCCAAATATACCCGTCCGGCGTCTGTGCCAAGGCAGAGGCTGAATTTTCTTGTAAACCCAAGCTATCGGCATCATTCCCCTGCCAGTTATCGATAAGGTAGCTTGAATTCTCGTATCTCGACGGCGTGGCAAAGGTCGAAATACCGGCGGTGCCTATCATCAGCAACAAGCAGATCAAGAAATACTCCGTCAAACCTCGGCGGTGACGCAGAGGCGAAAAAAGGTGCGTCAATGGATGTTCCATCTGAATTACACGATACCAATCGGCCAAGTAAAGGGAAGCACAAGCCGAAATTTGAGCGGTGTACATGCCGCCATAATTATCCCTCATTGTTTTTCCCGAGCCATTTATGATGTCGTTCATTCCCGTTCGCTATTCGTTGTCATTCTTTGAAGTGATTTCTCCAGCCTGGAATGTTGAAATTTACGGCTTTCTGCGCAAGCAGTTGACACCTGCCACCACTCTGATAGCGTGACTCCATTGGCACGGCTAAAAGGAAACGTGCGAAGAAATGACCATCACCGCCGCAGGCGGAGTTTTTTATTTTTTATATGATTATTGGCGTACCGAAAGAGATCAAGGAACAGGAATATCGTGTCGCGTTGCTGCCCAGCGGCGCCTATCAACTCATCAAGCGCGGCCACACCGTCATCTTCGAAACCGGCGCCGGCGTTGGTGCGGGCTATGCGGATACCGAATACGTGGCCGCCGGTGCCAAGATGGTCGGTACGCACGAAGAAGTGTTTGCCAAAGCCGAACTGATCATCAAGGTCAAGGAGCCCTTGTCCGTCGAACTGCCCTTGCTCCGCCCCGGCCAGATTCTTTTCACCTATCTGCACCTCGCCGCGAGCAAACCGCTCACCGAGGCGCTGATGAAATCCGGCGCCACCTGCATCGCGTATGAAACCATCGAGGTCAACCGCCGCCTGCCGTTGCTCGAACCCATGAGCGAGATCGCCGGGCGTATGAGCGTGCTCGTCGGCGGATATTTTCTCGCGAAACATTTTGGCGGCAGCGGCACGTTGCTCGGCGGCGTCCCCGGCGTGTTGCCCGGCAAGGTTGTCGTTCTCGGCGGCGGCGCAGCCGGCGTCAATGCCGCGCGCATGGCGCAAGGCCTCGGCGCGGATGTCACCATTCTCGAAGTTGATTTGGAACGCATGCGCTTTCTTGACATCACGCTGCACACCGCGCACACGTTGTTTTCCAGTGAGGCGCATCTCTCCGACCTGTTGCCGACGGTCGATCTCCTCATCGGCGCCGTGCTCGTGCCCGGGGCGAAAGCGCCAAAATTGATCTCCCGCCAGATGCTCAGCCGCATGCGCAAGGGCAGCGTCCTCGTGGATATCGCCATCGACCAAGGCGGTTGCGCCGAGACCTCGCGCGCCACCACGCATCACAATCCCGTGTATGTCGAGGAAGGCGTCACGCATTACTGCGTCGCCAACATGCCCGGTGCGTATGCGCGCACCGCCACGCAAGCGCTGACCAACGTCACCTATCGCTATCTCGAAATGCTCGCCGATCACGGCGTGGACGAGGCCTGCGCCAAAAACCCCGCGATCATCGGCGGTATCAACGTCCGCAACGGCAAGGTCACCTACAAGGCCGTCGCCGAGGCGCACGGTATCCCGATGTGACGGTCGGATAAAAAAAGTCGTACCCACCCGCCATGCCCGCCGTGCCTAAAATGTCCGCCCGGGGAAATATCTCCGGTTGTTTCCGTCACGGCGGACTCTTGGCCTGTACTGCCGGGAAGATAAAAAATAAAAGCCGCTCATTGTCTTGTGTTCCCAACAGCCTTGCGCGGATCCCTTCGTCCCTCCGGGGGGAGAGGGAGTGGGTCAGGGTGAGGGGTGAAGTTCAACCTGTTGATCACTCTCTCCCAAAAAAATCTCCTTCAATAAATTTTGGAGTACTGCCCTTGTCCATTCTATTGCTCCTTTTGGGCCTGCTGCCCGCCTTCGCCCAAAGGCCTGTGGGCGTGGATGTCTCCGATTATCAGGGCACCATCAATTGGACGAGTGTGAAGAGCGCGGGTGTCACCTTTGCCTGGGCCAAGGCTACTGAAGGTGCGAACAGTTACGAAACCACCTTCACGAACAATGAGAACAACGCCAAGACCGCCGGGGTTTTGATCGGCGCGTATCATTATGCGCATCCGGAACTGCATCCCGGCATCGCCGGCGCCCAGTTGGAGGCGCAACATTTTTGGGCCACGTCCAGAAATTGGCTCAAGACGAACGGGTTTTATTTGCAGCCGATGCTCGATTTCGAGCAGGATTTAAGTTCCGCCCCCACCACCTTTACCAAGGATGCGGCGTCCCAATGGGCAAATGCCTGGTGCGATTATCTGGTGCTGGTCGCGGCCACGAACGGGGTCGCCCTCAAACCGGTGCTTTATACCTACACCTCGTATTCTTCCACCTGGCTGAACACTTTCGTCACCAACTGGCCGTTGTGGATGGCCTCCTATCCGTCCAGTCCAAACAACCAGACCGGTACCCCTGGCGCCTACGCCCCCTGGCCCACCGGAGCCTGGGCGGTCTGGCAGTACACCGGCAGCAACACCGTCGCGGGCGTCACCCACGGCTGGGATGGCGATGTTTTCAACGGCACCGCCGCCACGTTGCCGTCACTGGTCATCACCAACGCCCTGCCTCCGTTTTTTCTGGCCCAACCCGTCATCAGCCGCGCGGTGGATGCGGGCAACAGCGTCAAGTTTTCCGCCAGCGCCGGCGGCGGCTTGCCCCTCAGCTATCAGTGGTATCTCAACGGCACGAATATGTTGAACGCCACCAGCCCCACCCTGAACATCGCCTCCGCCCAGGCCACCAACGCCGGATATTATACCCTCGTCGTCAACAACAGTTTCGGCAGCATTACCAGCAGCCCGGTTTCGCTGCTCGTCTATCCGGTCCAAGGTATCGTGTTCGCCGACAACTTTGATGCAAACACGGCGACCAGCTGGATCGTGAATAAAAGTTCGGCGGACACGGCGGTCACCTTTAATTTTAATTATGCCACCGTCGGCATTCCTTCCGCCCCGAACTCCACCGGCGGCACGACCCGCGGCGTGCAGCTGCAGGCCAACCTTTCGGCCGGCGTCATCTCCGGGCTTTCAATTTCGCCGACCAATCAAATTTTTAGCGGCGACTATCGCCTGCATTTTGATGCCTGGATCAACGTCAACGGCCCGTTCCCCGGCGGCGGCGCGGGGTCCACGGAAATGCTGAGTGCCGGTCTGGGCACTTCCGGCACCCATGCCGAATGGAATGGCCCCGGCTCCTCGGCCGACGGTTATTATTTCGCCGTCGATGGCGATGGTGGCATCGCTCCCTCCAGCACCGGTGTGAATGATTATTCCGCCTTCATCGGCACCACGGTCGAGGCTTCCAGCACCGGCACTATTCTCGCGGGCACGGATTCCACCGCCCGGGGTGCGGCCAATGTCTATTATCAAACCGCCTTTCCCAGCCTCCATACGGCCCCCGCGTCTCAACTGTTGAAATATCCCCAGCAAACCGATGGCCTTGACCTCGGCACCTTTGGCTTGCTTTGGCACGACGTCATTATCTCCAAGCGCGGCAACACGGTGGATTGGGTGATCGATGGCATCCGTTTCGGCACCATCTCGAACGCGACGTTCACCGCCAACAATGTTTTCGTGGGCTTCTGGGATCCGTTCTCCTCGCTCTCCTCCAGTAACGCCATCAACTTTGGCCTCATTGATAACGTGCGCGTGGAATCGCCGGCGACACTTCCGGTGTTCACCTTGCAGCCCGTGGCCGCGACCGTGCCGCTCGGTACCAATCTCACCTTTACCGCCGCCGCGACCGGCGTGCCGTCGCCCACTTATCAGTGGCAGATCAACGGCACCAATATCCTTAACGCCACGAACGCCAGCTATGCGCTCGCTTTCGTCACCGCCACGAACGCCGGCAATTATTCCGTCATCGCCACCAATTTTATGGGCGCGATCATCAGCACCAATGCGCTGCTTTCACTCCTTCCGCCCGCCGCCGCGCAATTCCAATCCATCAGCATCGCTGGCGATGGCACCGTGCAAGTCGGCTTCACCGGCACGGCGTATTGGACCTATACGATTGAAGTTTCCACGAACCTCACCAGTTGGAGCAGTCTGACCAATGTGACCAGTGCCAATGGCTCGTTCAATGTGGCGGCCAGTTCCGTCACCAACGCGCCCCAACAATTTTTCCGCGCCCGCGTCGGTCCCTGACCTCTCTGCATGAATATTTTCACACGGCTCTTGTTGCTGCTGGCGTTGCCGCTGGCCGCCCGGGCGCAAACGTATGATGTCATCATCCGCCACGGCCTCGTCGTGGACGGCTCCGGCAATCCCGGCTATCACGCGGATGTCGCCGTGAAGGACGGCCACATCGCCGCCATCGGCAAGATCGCCGGTGCCGCGCCGGAGGAGATTGATGCCTCCAACCTCGTCGTCGCCCCCGGCTTCATCGATGTCCACACGCACGCTGATGACATCGCCAAATTTCCCGCCGCCGAAAATTTTCTCCGCATGGGCGTCACCAGCATCGTCGTCGGCAATTGTGGTGATTCGGATTTGGACATCGGCAAGCTTTTCGCCGGCATCGAACGGACTCGCGTCGCTCTCAACGTCGCGTCGCTCATCGGCCATAATTCCGTCCGCGAAAATGCCATGGGCGGCACCTTCGACCGCGAACCGACGCTCGCCGAGCGCGCCAGGATGAAAGAAATCGTTCGCCAGGCAATGCAGGATGGCGCGGTCGGCCTGTCCACCGGTTTGATCTACCGCCCCGGAACGTTTTCCAGTTCCGATGAGATCGTGGAACTTGCCAAGGTCATCGCCCCTTTCGACGGCATCTACACCAGCCACATGCGGCACGAGGACTGGCAGATTGATTCCGCGATGGATGAAGTCTTCAACGTCGCGCGCCAGGCCCATGTGCGTGCTGAAATTTCCCACATCAAGCTGACCGGCCAGCGCGCTTGGGGCCAGGCCGACCGCATTCTCGCCCGGATCGACGCCGCCCGCGCCGAAGGCTTGGACATCACGCAGGATCAATACGCCTATACCGCCTCCAGCACCACGCTCTCGCAATTGATTCCCGACCGCGCCTTTGACGGCGGTAAAAAGAAATTTGAAGCGCTCCTCGCCGACCCGGCGGAAAAAGCAAAGCTCGTCACGGAGATGAAGCACAAGATCCTTGATCGCGGCGCAACGAACTATGCCTACGCCGTCATCGCCCATTATCCGCACGATCCTTCGCTCGATGGCCTGAGCATCGTGGAAGCCGCGCAGAAAACCCACGGTTCGGATTCCTTGGAGGCGCAGATCGAAACCATTTTAGACATTGAACACAATGGCAGCGGGCAGGGCGTGTTTCATGGCATGAACGAGGATGACCTGCAAATCTTCATGCGCCATCCCAACACCATGTTCATCAGCGACAGCGGCATCCGGGAATTTGGCAAAGGCATGCCGCATCCGCGCGGCTACGGCAATAACGCCCGCATCCTTGGCCATTATGTCCGCGAATTGAAAGTGCTGCGCCTCGAAGACGCCGTGCGGAAGATGACCAGCCTGCCGGCGAACACGTTTGAGTTTGCAGATCGCGGCCAGCTCCGTGTGGGCTGGGCGGCGGACATCACCGTGTTTGATCCAGCGAAGGTCAATTCACCGTCCACTTACGCCGACCCACACCATTACGCCGAAGGCATTCCTTTTGTGTTGGTGAATGGCGTCACGGTTATCAAGAACAGTGTGGAGACCAGCGCGCGGCCGGGGCAGGCGTTGCGCCATGTGGCACCCGCGAAGACGTGATGGATCAGGCCGCTTCGGGCGGATTTAACGGTTGTTGCGTGCTGTGCCGGATTTTCAGCCGGTATTGCATCGGCGTGGCCTTGGTCATTTTTTTGAAGACATGGCAGAAATACGGCGTGTCATGGTAACCGCAGCGGGCGGCAATGTCGTCCAGCTTGAGATTGTAGTTATGCAACAGATGCTTGGCGCGGTCGATGCGCACCTGCGTGAGGTAGCCGCTGAACGTCATGCGGCCATGCGTCTGGAAGAGCCGCGAAAGATGGTTCGGTGTGACGTTGAATTGCTCGGCCACGGAATCGCGCGTGATCTCGTATTGATAATGGCTTTGCAGGAAGACGCGGACATCCTCGAGCAGTGATTGTGCGCGGCTGCCGGGCTGGGCCGCCGGCTGGCGCAGCAGGTTTTCGACGCAGTGGATGAGCGCGCCGATGAGGTCGGGCAGCGCGTCGCCGGGATCGTCCTCGGTGAGCAGTTCGTCCAGCGCATTGAGCAGATGCGGCACCGGCCCGCCGATGGGGCGGGGGACCGAATATTTTTTAGCCGCGAGCTGCGGATAATTTTTTGAACGGGCGGAGACCAAACTGACGCCCAGTTGTGATTTGCCAAAAAAGATGCTTAACAATTCCAGACCCGGCTGCCATTCGGGCAGGTTCCAGCAGTTCGGCGCGGCGAACAGCGCCATGCCGGGCTGCAACACCACGTGCGCGATCGCCCCGCCGGATTCCATCTGGTTGCGATACTGCCCGTGCAGCGGGATCTCGAGGCGCGGAAAATTCACGACGTGGCTGAACAGCGGCGGGTTCAGGCGGCGGCCGCATACCAGCACCTTCTTCACCGGGTTGCGTTGCAACTGCCGGTCGGGCCACCAGTCAGGATTGGTCGGCAGACTCATCGTTGCGGCAAAAGCTACCTGTTACAAAAACAAAATAAAAGCGACAACTTTTGGCTTTTTTCCCTGCGGGGAAACGGTAAAGCTTTCCGCGCCAAAGCCTAGGAACACGGCGCGGAGTCGCCTTTCACTGCGGACGTTGTCCGGCCGGGCCACCCATAAATCATTGTTACGAAATCACAAATGAACCCTACCAGTTCTGCCGCCCCCGCCCAATCGCGCTACAACCGGTTTCTCCTGCTCGTCGCCGGCCTCGGCGGCCTGCTCTTCGGCGTGGACGTCGGCATCATCTCCGGTGCCTTGCCGTATTTGTCCGATACTTCGGGGCTCACGGGCAGCCAGCTTTCTTTCATCGTCGCCGCCGTTTTGCTCGGCAGCGTCATCTCGAGCCTCTTTGCGGGCGTGCTGGCTGATTTTATCGGGCGCAAGCCGATGATGGTCGCGAGCGGTGTTTTGTTCGTGCTAAGCGTGCCGGTCATCGCCCTGTCACACGGCTACGGCGCTTTGATTTTTGGCCGCCTTTTGCAAGGCATTAGCGGTGGCCTGATCGGTGTCGGCGTCCCGCTTTATCTGGCCGAATGTCTTTCCGCTTCTTCGCGTGGCAAGGGCACCGGCATCTTTCAATGGATGCTGACGCTGGGCATCGTCGCGGCGGCGATCATCGGATTTTATTGGAGCGGACGCGTGGATGAAGTTGCCAAACTGGGCGATCCGCAAAAATTGTTCGCGTTCAAGGACGCCGCGTGGCGCGGGATTTTTTGGGTGTCCTTGCCGCCCGGAATCTTGTTCGTCCTCGGCGCGTTCATGGTTTCCGAGTCGCCCCGTTGGTTGTTCCGCAAAGGCAACAAGATCGCCGCCCGTGCCGCGTTGCTTCGCTCACGCACGGAAGCGCAGGCGGACATCGAACTGCGCGAGATGGAAGAGACCGCCGCGACAGAGCAAGCCGGGCGTAACGCCGCCGGCAGACATTCCGAGTCGTTGTTCCAACGCAAATACGTCCTGCCCTTCGTGCTTGCCTGCATCATCCTCGCCTGCAACCAGGCCACCGGCATCAATTCCATCATCGGCTACAACACTACCATTTTCATCCAGGCCGGCTTGAGCGATTACTGGGCGCACCTTGGCGGTGTCATCCAGACTATCGTCAATTTCCTGATGACCATTGTCGCCGTGGTGCTCGTTGATCGCAAGGGCCGGAAATTTCTGCTCTCCGTCGGCAGCGCCGGCGTCATCGTGTCGTTGCTCTGCATCGGACTGGTGTTTCACAAGACCGAAACGCAACGGATCGATGTGAAGGACGCAGTGCAGTCGATGGTCATCTCCTCGAACCAAACCGCAGTTGTGGAGTTCAATGAACTGACAGCGGCCACCCTGTTGCCGGCTGCTGCAACGAGTTCCCAGCCCCATACGTTGGTTGTCATATACTCTTATGGTGATTTCAAAGCCGCCACCAAGGTCGTCCGCTCCGATGTTGCCGGCGCAAAGCTTTCAATTGATCGTTCCAGTTGCGTGCCTGATACCAAAGTCGCCGCGTTCTTCCAAAATCCTTTCGCGAATCTCGATGCCGCCCAGACTGCGCCGCTGAAGATTGAAAACGCCATCATCACGCCGGTGCCGTCCGCCAATAACGGCTGGCTCACCGCCGCGCTGGTCTATTGCTTCATGGCGTTCTTCGCCATGGGCCCCGGTGTCTGTGTTTGGCTCGCTTTGTCCGAACTCATGCCCACGCGCATCCGTTCCAAAGGCATGAGCGTCGCGCTGCTCATCAATCACTGTGTCTCCACCGCCATCGCGGCGTTTTTCCTGCCGACCGTCGGCAAATACGGTTACTCCACAATGTTCTTCATCTTCGCCGGCTGCACCGTGGTTTATTTTATCACCGCCGCCTTCTTCCTGCCCGAAACCAAGGGCAAAACTTTGGAAGAGATCGAAGAACATTTTAAAGGCAAACATTGATTTTGATGAAAAATAATCCTGTGAAAAAAATTCTCTGCGCCACGTTTGTTGCCGCGACCTGCACCCTGTTGCACGCCGCCGGCATTGTTTCCCTCATCCCCCAGCCGCAGACCGTGTCCAACATGCCCGGCGAATTCGAACTCCAGGCCAAGACCAAGATCACTTTCGCCGGCGGCGAGGCCGAGGCCAAGCTGCTTGCCACCACGCTCAGGAAATCGACTGGTTACAAATTGCCCGTAAGCTCAGCCGCCACCCTCCCGGCCAAGAGTGAAATCTCCTTCCTGCTCGATACAAACCTCGCCGAAGCACTCGGCCCCGAAGGTTACAAGCTCTCCGTGACTTTCACCCGCGTCGGCATCACCGCCGCCACGCCCGCCGGGTTGTTTTACGGTTCACAAACCTTGCTCCAGTTGCTGCCGCCGGAAATCTTTTCCGCCAACAAGATGCGCCGCGTGTTCTGGCGGGCGCAATGCGTCGAGATCACCGATTCCCCGCGCTTCATCTGGCGCGGCTTCATGCTCGATGTCAGCCGCCACTTTTACACCGTCCCCGAGGTGGAGCATGTGCTTGACCTCATGGCGATGTACAAGCTGAACACATTCCATTGGCACCTCACGGATGACCAGGGCTGGCGCATCGAGATCAAAAAATATCCCAAGCTCACCTCGGTCGGCGCATGGCGCAAAGGCGTCGGCTTCAAGCTCGATCCAAAATCCACCACCGCTTACGGCCCGGACGGCCGTTATGGCGGTTTCTACACGCAGAAGCAGGTCCGCGACGTGATCGCCTACGCCGCCGCCCGCCATATCACCATCGTCCCCGAGATCGAAATGCCCGGTCACTCGATGGCCGCGCTCGCGGCCTATCCGCAATTTAGTTGCACCGGCGGACCGTACACCACGGATCACGATGGCGGCGTCTACGACGGCATCTATAACGTGAGCGACGACGCCACGTACGTTTTCCTCGGCGACATCGTGCACGAAGTGGCCGGATTGTTCCCCGGTAAATTCATCCACATCGGCGGCGACGAGGTGCCCAAGAAAGTGTGGCAAAACTCCGCCGCCTGCCAGGCCTTGATGAAAGCCAAGGGATTGAAAGATGAAAAAGAACTGCAAAGTTATTTCACCGCCCGCATCGAGGCCATCGTCAACACCAACGGCAAAAGCATCATCGGCTGGAGCGAAATCCGCGAAGGCGGCCTGACCCCGAGCGCCGGGCTCATGGACTGGATCGGCGGTGGCGCGGAATCGGCGGCCAGTGGTCACGATGTGGTGATGTCGCCCACGAAATACGGCTATTTTGACCATTATCAATCCACCAACCATACCAGCGAACCCAAAGCCATCGGCGGTTTCCTGCCGTTGAAGCAAGTGTATGAGTTCGACCCCATGCCGGAAAAACTCGCCCCGGAAAACCGCGCGCACGTTCTCGGCGGCCAGGCCAACCTTTGGACGGAATACATTCCCAACATCCGCTACGTGGAATACATGATCCTCCCGCGTCTCAGCGCCCTGGCCGAAGTCGATTGGTCATCCAAAGAATCCCGTGATTGGGCCAGCTTCCAAAACCGCACCGCCGTGAACGAAAAACGCCTCGATGTCATGGGCGTGAATTACCGCCCGCTCTCGAAAAACGAATAAAAGCTGAACGCCATGAATCTGCCGTCCGCCATTTTTCCCGCGCCGCTGGACCCGACCTTTCAGCCGGCGATCTTGTTCAACCGCAACTACGTCGCCGCCGCGAAAAAAACCGGTCGCGCTGTGCCGCTGGTCATCGGCTTGGAACGTGAAAACAAGCTGCTCTCCCGCTACGAAACCGTCGTCCTGCCGGAAGCCGATGCCACCACGCAACTCTACGTCGAGCGCCTGGTGAAATTCCTCCTGTGGGCTTGGGGCGGCGGCAAACTCTACGTTGGCGGCCCCAAAGCCATTGGCGAAGCCATCCGCAAAGCCTATTCCCCGCGCGGTGCCCGCAAGTTTGATTACGACATGATGACGCTGGCCTACGCCAAGCCGTTTGAAGTCGTCGTGACCACGGCTGAAAAAGTTCCCGCCACCAAGGAAGCCAAGACCGCCGCCGGCGGTCATCTCAAGGGCTGCCGTATCGGTTTCGACCTCGGCGCGAGCGATTATAAGTTTTCCGCCGTTATTGATGGCACCGCCGTCTACACCGACGAAGTGCCGTGGGATCCCAAGACGCAATCTAATCCGGAGTACCACTACCATCACATTGTCTCCGGCCTGCATCGTGCCGCCGCCTACTTGCCGCGCGTGGATGCCATCGGCGGCAGTTCCGCCGGGATCATTGTGGACAACGAAATCCGTGTCGCTTCCTTGCTGCGCGCCATTCCCAAAAAAGATTTCCAAAAAGTCGCGAAGGTCTTCAAGCGAATCCAACGCGAATGGAACGTGCCCGTGCAGGTGATGAACGACGGCGATGTCACCGCGCTCGCCGGTGCGCTCTCGCTCGGCAGCCGTGGTATGCTCGGCATCGCCATGGGCTCCAGCCAGGCCGCCGGCTTCATGGACCGCCAAGGTCGTATCCTCGGTTGGCTCAACGAACTCGCGTTCGTGCCTGTCGATCTCCAACCGAATGCCGCCGTGGACGAATGGTCGCAGGACAAAGGCACCGGTGTGATGTATTTCTCGCAGCAAGCCGTGAACAAGCTGCTGCCCGCCGCGAAGATCAAAATGCCTGAAAAACTCGGCCTGCCCGAACGCCTCAAGGAAGTCCAAAACCTTATGGCCAAGGGCGATGCCCGCACCGTCAAGATCTACGAGACCATCGGCATCTATCTCGGCTGCGCGCTCGCGCAGTACACGGATTTTTACGATTACGAACAGGCACTCATCCTCGGCCGCGTCACCACCGGCAAGGGCGGTGACATCGTCATCGCCAAGGCGGAAGAAGTGTTGAAGAACCATTTCCCTGAAGTGTCGCGGAAGATTGAGATCCGCGTGCCCGATGAAAAATCTCGGCGCGTCGGCCAGGCGGTGGCGGCGGCGAGCTTGCCCTCATTGAAGAAGTGATTTTATGAAGTTCAATCATCCCCAGGCGTCGGTTTATGTTCCGGATGGCAAACCCGTGCTCGCCGCCCTCAAGCGTGTGACCCATCTGGGCATCGGCGCGCATCAGGACGATCTGGAATTTATGGCCCTCCAAGGCATCGTCGAATGCCGCGGCAGCAGATCAAAATGGTTCGGCGGCGTGACCTGCACCAACGGTTCGGGCAGCGCGCGCACCGGCGAATATAAAAAATTCACCGACGAGCAGATGATGGCGGTGCGCCGGCGCGAACAGGACAAGGCCGCCAAGTTCGGCGGTTACGCCGCGATGATCCAGCTCGATTATTCCAGCGGCGCCGTCAAAAGCTCGACGGACGCTTCTTTAAAAGACGATCTGAAGGCGATCTTCACCGCCACGCAGGCGCAGGTCGTCTACACGCACAATCTCGCCGACAAGCACGATACGCACATCGGCGTGGTGGTCGCCGCGATCCAGGCCATGCGAGAACTGCCCAAAGCCAGGCGCCCGGTCAAAGTCATCGGCTGCGAAGTCTGGCGCGATCTCGACTGGCTTGCCGATGCCAAAAAAGTCGTCATGGACGTCAGCGGACACGACAAGCTGGCGGCAAAATTGAACGGCATGTTCGATTCTCAGATCTCTGGCGGGAAACGCTACGATCTCGCCACCCTTGGCCGCCGCTCCGCGAACGCCACGTTCTTTAATTCCCACTCAACCGACGCCGCCACGCAGGTCATCTTCGGCATGGACCTCACGCCGCTCGTGCAGAATCCAAAACTCGATATCGCGGAGTACGCTTTAAATTTTATCGATGAATTTCGCGGCGACGTGAAATCCAAGATCAGCCAACGACTCGGAACCATTTGAACCATGGAAATCATCATCCAACCCACGCCGGAAGCCGCGACGCATATCGCCGCGCGCCTGCTTGGCAAGCTAATCACTGACAAACCCGCTTCCGTCCTCGGTCTCGCCACCGGCGGCACCATGGAGGCGCTCTACCGCGAACTCGTGGGCATGAAGCTGGATTGGAGCAAGCTCACCACCTTCAATCTCGATGAGTACGTCGGCCTCTCGCCGCAGCATCCCCAGTCGTACCACAGCTTCATGTGGGAAAACTTGTTCAGCCATGTGAACGTCGCTATCAAAAGCGTGAACATTCCGGACGGCTTGGCGAAAGACGTTCCCGCCGCGTGTGAAAACTACGAACGCAAAATTTTTTCCTCCGGCGGCATCGATGTGCAATTGCTTGGCATCGGCACCTCCGGCCATATCGGCTTCAATGAACCGACGTCCTCGCTCGCCTCGCGCACGCGGATCAAGACGCTCACCCCGCAGACCTTGCGCGATAACGCGCGCTTCTTCGGCAACGAATCCGAGGTGCCGCATCACGTCATCACCATGGGTATCGGCACCATTCTGGGATCACGCCATTGTGTGCTGCTGGCCTTCGGCGCCAAAAAAGCGCGCGCCATCGCCGAGGCCGTCGAAGGCCCCATCACCGCGATGAATCCCGCCAGCGCGTTGCAGATGCATCCGAAGGTGACGGTGTTTCTCGACGAAGCCGCCGCCGCCGAATTGAAGATGAAAGAATATTACCGCTGGGTCTATGAACAAAAACCGGGCTGGCAAAAAATTTAAACCGGTTTTCGGTCACGCATTGGCGCTGCTGCTGTTTTTGGCGGCGGCACAACTGTCTGCCGCCGGCGCGCAATTAGAGGTCATCACCCTCCACAGCACCGCGTTAAAAAATAACGTCCTGCACGATCCTGATACGCGCCTCGTTCCCATCTTTCTCCCCGCGCAAGCGACGAACGGCCTGCCATTGCCCATCCTCTATTATCTCCCCGGCTATGGTAACTCTTCTGCCAAAATCCTTTCTAACTCAAACATCTGGCTGAAATTCACCCAGAAGATTGCCGATGAAGGCACGCCCGTGATTTTGGTGGTGGCGGATGGTTGGACGCGCTGGGGCGGCGGCCAGTTTTTAAATTCGCCCGCACAGGGCAATTACGCCGATTTCGTCTGCGATGAAGTCGTTCATGCTGTCGAATCACGCTATCCGGCTCCGACCACCGGCATCCGCCGCATCATCGGTGGCCACTCCAGCGGCGGATTCGGCGCATTACGCCTGGGCAGCGCCCGGCAAAAACTGTTTGATGCCGTGATTGCCTTGAGCCCCGATTCCGATTTTCCGACGAGTCACCTGCCGCTCGTGACCGTTCCGTCTGTCGCGAAACTCTCGCCAACCGACGCGCAAAAATACATGGCTGGCGAACTGCCCATGTCCAAGGACGAGGACATCAACTACGCGCTGGGCCTGTCCTGCGCCTACGCCGCGCGCGGCTGGCCGCACCGCGGGACGTTTGAGTGGCTGTATGATGACCAAGGAGCTTTTCGTACCAACGTCTGGCAACGCTGGCTGGACAACGATCCGCTGACTGTTGTCCGCAAAAATCCGCACGCCTTCAGCCCGGCGCAGATGATCTATCTCGAAGGTGCGGCGCAGGACCAATACTCCGCCAACATCGGTGCGCGCAAGATTTACGAAGTGCTGCAAACGCGTTCCTCCCGCTGCACCTTTTACGAACCGCCCGGTCACCATGCCGATCACGTCCGCGAACGCCTGCAGCGCGGTTTGCAATGGGTTTTTGACCGTCCGCTCACCGACATCAAATGATATGAAAACAACATTTTTAGCCGCCGGTCTTCTGTGCGTTCTCGCTATTACCGGCTGCGGTACGCTTCAACGCACGGGGCGGCTCGAGCCGCGTACGGGTGATGAGATCGTCGCCGCCGGCCAGTTTTTCCACACGGGCACGCCCGTAGTGTTGTGGATGGATCCCGGCGGTTATGACGGTTACCGCGTCGAGCGCCGGTTCGCGCCGATCGACCATTCGGACTGGTCTAATTCCTGCGCCGAGGTGCGTACCCTGACCAGCCCGAACCGTTACGGCATGCGTAAGAAAACGCTCACGACGAACGAGATCGAGCGCGTACGCGGCGGCGGCTGGGATTTGCCGTTGCTGCAAAGTGTCGTAGACCAGTTCGTCCTGCACTTCGACGTCTGCGGCGTGAGCCGGACATGCTTCTTGGTGCTGCAAGATGACCGCGATCTGAGCGTCCATTTCATGTGTGACATTGACGGCACCATCTACCAGACGTTG
>DASZCA010000040.1:0-14437 GCA_035943555.1 Verrucomicrobiia bacterium | reverse complement strand
GTCGATCATCGACCTGCGTTTAAATTTTTTAGGCCGGATTTACCCGGATTTACCCGGAAACTCCGCCACCCTGCGCCCGCAACCTGATCCTGTAGCAGCCGATGTAAGTCGGCTCAAACTTCTTCCCCCATTTATGCCAATCCGCGTTTTCATATCTTTAGACCGGATAAGCCGCCAATCGGCGTGTCCATTAGACCGTTCATAAAACTTTTTGGTCCAACAAAGCCCAACAAAGCCCAACGGACTCGTCGGCGACACCCGCAAAGAACGGAGCGCGGCTGCCCGTCCCGCCGTAGCCTTGGCGTAGGCGGATGTCCCGCTCCGAGCGGGATCAGCCGCAGCATGTGACCTGCAACCGAGGTTTGGATCATCCCCGCAACGTCCACCCCGCCCATTCGTCATTCGGTGGCCGTACGCCAGTACTTCGTCATTAACATGTTCCATACCCCTATTAAACCACACCTCCCCCAAATCTGAATTCGTGCTGGGAATGTAACTGGCAGATTTATGCCATTTATTTTCATTTTTCCCGGGTGGGAAGGGGGTCCGGCCCGAAAAATTCCGAGTAAATTATAAACCCCTTATGACTATTGAATGGAAATGGTGTGCTAAAAAATCAACTGAAGACAAAAACTGCGCTTTTGCAGGGTTTTTTGCAGATTTTTGAAAAATTAAAAAAGAGGTGATTGATCCCTTTTACGCCGGAGGCGCACTTAGGCAGAAGCCGGAACCAGCAGCGCGCTTTTCTGGCGGTCGGTTGTTTGAGGAGTGCCTGTCCTCCGTAGCGTTTTGGCGAAGGAGGAGGAAGGGGGTCCTGCCCAAAAAATTCCGAGAAAATCATAATCCCCTCATGGCCATTGACGAGAACCAGTGTGTCCAAAGCCGTCATCCGGTCAAAAAACGCAAATTCCCCAGCAAATCGCCAGATCTCCAAAAAACAAAAGTTGGAGTTCAAGCTTCAGCTTGTCCCTCTCCGCCCGTAGTAACCGAGGTAACGAGGCTCAAATCAAAATGGTTATAAACCCCTTGCAGGCGACAACGTAAGGCGTCGCCGACCTAAAGTCCGGCCGCCCCCGAATCAACGAGCCTCAAACTTCAATTCGCAGCCATCCGCCGCCCTCGTTCCGAATGGCCCGCCAACGCTCAACTCCTGCTTCGGGTGGCTGGCGCCGCCTTCGGCTTCTCTTTTTTCGGTTTCTTGACTTCTTTTTTCTGACTGCGATTACCTTTGGCCATAATGTTTTACAGTGTCGATGGACCGGACGTAAATGTCACCTGTTTTTACGACCGGATACGCGTCGCTTTTAAAAATCATCATTTTTAAAAACCCTCCGCTGGGCGCGTCAACGCCTTCCCGGCGTTGACCGAAACCCCCACCCATTTCCCACAGTCCGCTTTAGTTCGTTTCCGTGTATTTCGTGGTTAAAAATTCCCATTTAAATCCCCAAAAATTCGCGCCCATTCGCGCAATTCGTGTCAACTCCTTCGCCACTTGCCGCTTGCCGCCAACCACCCCGGACGGCAAATTCCCCCGCGTGCAACCCGCCGCCACCTCGCGTTCCCGACCCGATGCGCTTTTCGCGTTGATGGTGGCCTATCTTGCCGTTCCCAGCCTGATTTTTTTGCTGACCTGGGTGCGGCCGCTGATCGGCATCCCGGCGGCGCTGATCGTGCTTGCCGCGTTTTGCCGGCTCATGCTGCAAGTCAAAGCCGCAGCTTCGCGTCCGCCCTTATCCCGCAACCTGTTATTCGCCATCATCGCCCTCGCGGGCGTATGGACGCTGATCATCGGTGTCGGCGGCATCTTCCCCCAGAGCAACGATTACCTGAAACATAACCTTCTGTTTCACGACCTCACCACGATGCAATGGCCGGTCAAATATCAGTCGAGTGACCATGGCGGTTATCTGTGCTATGGCCTGGGCTACTATTTAGTCCCGACGGCCATCGGAAAACTGCTCGGCCTCGCGGCGTTGCCCTTCGCCACCTTCCTCTGGACTTTCGCTGGTTTGGTCCTGTTCTTTTATTGGATCGCCACGCTGACTCCATCGCCTGGGAAAACCTTGGCGGCGGTGCTGCTCTTTTCCACAACGGCCATTGTCTGGTCGCTCTTCAAAAAATACGGACTGCCCGGGCACATCAGCCCGGACACGCTGGAAACCGCCCTGTTGAAGAATGGCCTCTATTTCAATTACAGCGATAGCTTCACGCGCTTCGACTATCAACCGCAACACGCACTGGCCGCTTGGCTCTGCGCGGCGGTGTTTCTTGAAAGACTCTGGCGACAACGCGATCCGCGCGGCCTCGTCTTCGTCTGGTCCGCCTGCCTGCTTTGGAGCCCGCTGACCTGTCTGGGCCTGCTCATCATCCCGCTGGCCACGCTTGGACGTGTGCGCTGGCAGAATTATTTTGAACCCATTAATCTGATCGGCGGCGGTGTGCTGGTCGCGATTTTAGGAATCTATTTTCAAGGGCACATGGCGCTGTCCGAAAGCGGCTTCATTTGGAAATTTTCTAACGGTGCGGACTGGCTGGGCTACTACGCGTTGTTTCTGATCCTGACCCTGAGCCCGCTGCTGTTCCTGGCCTTGGCCGAGCAAAAATACCGCCTCCTCGGTGAAGGACGCCCATTATTTTTCATCGCCATCGTTACCCTCATCGTGCTGCCGCTCTACAAACTAGGTTTTGCCGGCGATCTGCGGATGCAAGCCTCCGCCCCCGCGTTGCTGCTCCTGGCCCTAGCGGCCGACCGAATCTTGCGCAACGGAAGCCTGTCCCTAAAACGTCCGCTTTGGCTGTTCCTCCTAGGCAGCCTCGCGCTCGGAGCCATCTTTCCGCTCACCCGCCCATGGACCTGCCTGCTCTCCAAACGATCCGATTTTTCCTACGACACCATCGTCCGCACCACCGGCTCCCAAAACCTCTCCGAAATTCACGACGATAAATTCGACCTCGCCGCCCAATATCTCGGCCGCAACAACGCCCCCGCCGCCCGCTATCTCCTGCGGTGAGCGAAAACATTCAACGCCCAACATTCAACATTCAATTTCCAAGGGTATTCCGTTCACGCCTTCCTTCGATATTGGGCGTTGAATGTGCTCTGTAGAAACCTTTCTAAAACCCGGCGTTTCAATGGGTGGCGGCTGTGTTGGGGAGACAGGGACCAGCCGCAGCGCGTGGCCTGTAACCACCGTATCCGTATTCAGGCACTCATCTCGGCCCTTATCTTTTTTTGGTGTGAAAGGTTTCTACAAAGCATGTTAAATGTTGAATGTTTTTGAAGTCGACCCCCTCATTCGTCCCTTTCCGCTTTCCCGCTTTCCCGCTTTCCGCTTTGATATGTTCAGATGCAGCCCGTCTATTTCATCACCGGCACCGATACCGGCGTCGGCAAAACCGTCCTGACCGCGCTCTGGGCCGCCTATTTGCACCGCCGCAAAGTCAACGTTGCCGCCTACAAACCACTCTGCTCCGGCGGACGCGAAGACGCGGAGGCCCTGCACGCCGCCTTGGGTGGCACACTGGCGCTGGATGAAATCAACCCCTGGCATTTCCGCGCCCCGCTGGCCCCTCTGCTGGCCGCGCGGATTGAAAAGAAAACCATAAAACTCGCCCAAGTCCGCGCCCACATCCGCTCTCACTCGGTCAAATGCAACGTCGTACTGGTCGAAGGCGCCGGCGGCTTGTTGAGTCCGATGGGTGAAGATTTTGATTCGCGCGATCTGCTGCTGGCCTTGCGTGCCACTCCCATCATCGTCGCCGCCAACAAACTGGGTGTCGTCAACCACATCCGCCTGACCCTCGAAGCCCTGCCCAAAAAACAGCGCGCTCAAGCGGTGATCGTCCTGATGTTCCCCGCCAAATCAGACGCCGCCACATCAACCAATGCAAAATTGCTGGCGGAATTCACTCCCGCAAAAAACATCCTGCTCCTCCCCTGGCTCGGTAAAAAAATATCAACCACACTGGCCCTCAAAAATCCGCAAGTAAAACGGACATTAAGAAAATTGTCGCGAGTATGATGCAGGGCAGGCTTTCCAGCTGCTCTGTAGAAACCTTCTTAAACCTGACGTCTCTGACTCCCTCTCCGCCATGAAATGGGGGAGCAGCGACAGCGACTATGGACAGGGGAGAGGTGGTGCTTTCCTTCTAAAATCATTCGCCATGTTCTGTTCGGAACATAAAAACGCCCACACTGAAATGGTCCGTTGCTTTGTTGGAAAGGTTTCTACAGAGCAGCTTTCCAGCCTGCCGGTTCTGGCGACTTTCCAGTCGCCAGTTCCAAGAAAGTGTGGAACTCCGGTTGGATAATGTTCAACGCCCAAAGCATATATATGCCCTGCCGCGTTATGGACTGCGGCGGGAAGCTTAGCGCCACGCCGCTTTGTGCGGACTATGGTCTCGTAATGAAGATAAAACGCCGTGCGTTCGGAAGCCGTGTCATCTCGTTGCTCTGCCCTCGCCTTCACCCCTTCGTACTTTTCCCCGCTCCCTCCTCACCCTTCTTTTCCTGATTCGCCGAGAGCGGCGCTGGCGCCCGCAATTTCGAATACACCCAGCCTTCCAGCGGACGCAACGGCTTTAACAGCCGGTAAAATCGTGGCGAATTGATCAGCCACACGCGCACCACCGATAAAAACATCGCCGTCGAACTGCGGAATAGCGACGTCGTCACTTTCGAGCCGACCACATCCGTCCATTCAATCGGCACCTCATCGATGGTGAAGCCCGCGCGTTTGATCGACACCAGCAAATTCACGTCAAACGCCAGATCGGCGATCCGCAACGTCGGATGGATTTTTTCCACCACGCGCCGGTGCATCAGCTTGCACGGACATTGCGTATCCTTGATATGCAGCCAGAAGAGAAATTCCACGATGCCATGAAAACAACGGCTGATGATCTGGCGAAACACCGGCTGCGCCTTCAGCAGCACGCTGCCCGGCAGCCAGCGGGAACCGATCACACAATCCGCCTTCTCCAAGTGTGGGATCAATTTCAGCACCGCCTCCGGCCCGGTCGCCCCGTCGGCGTCCACATAGCCGATGATCTCCGACTGGCCCGCCAGTTTGAGCCCCTCGATCAGCGCACCGCCCTTGCCGATGGGCGCGGGAAAATCCATCCACTCGATGGACGGAAACTCCTTGGCCGCATTCTGCACCACACTGAGCGTGTTATCGCGGCAACCGTTGAGGACGACCACGAGTTGAAACTTGCCCTTGTAATGCTGCTGAAAAAAAGCGGCGTACTTGCGCAGCACCGGTTCGATGCGCGCTTCTTCATTGTAAGCCGGGATCAGGAGCAACAGGCTGGGGTCGGGCACGCGCATTCAATAACAGTTAGCCGAACCGCAATCAATCTTTGGAAAGCTGGAAGGGTAGGGACATCGCGCTGCGATGTCCCCGCCCGAAAAGCGAAGCTGAGGGCGGAATGGTTGTGGCATGGCCTGCATTACTTCCGAACGTTTCCGCCGCCTGACGCTGCGCTCGGCGGCGGAGATGGCGCAGCGCGCCTTCCCTGCCATGTCAAACCCCCGCCGCGATGGCATCGCCCATCTGGCTGGTGCCAACGCGCTTCGCATTGGTTTCAACCGCATTAAAGATATCTCCCGTGCGATTTCCCGCCTCGATGGCCTTTGTTACGGCGTTCTCGATCGCCGCCGCCGCGTCATTCAAGCCGAAGCTCTGGCGCAACATCATCGCGCTCGACAGGATTTGCGCGATCGGATTCGCGAGATTTTTGCCCGCGATGTCCGGCGCGGTGCCGCCTGCGGGTTCATAGAAACCAAACGTCTGGTTGCCATTCGTCGCGCCCAGGCTCGCGCTCGGCAACATGCCCAACGAACCGCCCAGCGCCGCCGCTTCATCGCTCAGGATGTCGCCAAACATGTTTTCGCACAGCATCACGTCGAACTGCGTGGGCTTGAGCATCAATTGCATCGCGCCGTTATCCACGAACATGTGTTCCAGCGCGACATCAGGATAATTTTTGCCGACGCGCGTGACGACTTCGCGCCACAGGATGCCGTTTTCCAAAACGTTCGCCTTGTCGATGCTCGTCAATTTCTTGCGACGCAACTGCGCGGCCTTGAACGCGACATGCGCGATGCGTTCGATCTCCGGCGTCGTATAGACCATCGTATCGATCGCGCGGAAATTACCGCCGCCGATGTCCTCGGTCTTCTTCGGCTGGCCGAAATACATGCCGCCCGTCAGTTCGCGCACGACCAGGATATCAATGCCGTCGCCCTGGCGTTCCTTCGCCAGCGGGCACGCATGGGAAAGCACCTTGGGCAGCTTGACCGGACGCAAGTTGGCGAACAGCCCGAACTCCTTGCGCAACCGCAGCAACGCCGCGCGCTCGGGACGTTCCTCCTTCGGGATCGTCGGATCACGGTCCGGCAAACCGACGGAACCGAACAGGATGGAGTCAGATTTTTTGCACAGCGCGAGCGTCGCATCCGGCAACGCCTTGCCGGCGGCATCAATGCCCGCCCAGCCGACCGGTGCGGCGGTGATGTTGAGGGTGAAGCCGAATTTCTTTTCGGTGGCCCGGAGAACCTTGATGGCCTCCGCCATGACTTCGTTGCCGATGCCGTCGCCGGCGAGCGCTGCGATGTTGTAAGTTTTCATTAAAGCGAGCGGACAGTTTAATTTTTTAGCGCCCAGTGACAATGGAATTTTTGCAGGTGAATCGGGTATCCCATGTAAGGCAGGCTTTCCATCCTGCCGGTTTACCGGACTTTCCAGTCCGGTGTTCCTTTTGCTTTTGCACCATTGCATCCATAAAAAGACAGGTGCCCTTTCCCGCCGCCAGTTTTCATGGAGCGCCGAACTCCGATTCGGCGAGTTCGTTATCCCAAAAGCGGCGGTCAACTGCGCACACTGCATGCACGCGTAGTTTGCCAGCCGCGTGGCAATCGCGAAGCGTCTGGAGTGCGGTCGCTTTAGCGCCGCTTTCAACCGCCGCCGTCGCGTCCAAACATCAAAATGACGTCCAGTTGCAATTCAAAATCAAGCACAGTTTAATTTTGCGCCGGAGCATTAGTCGCGGCAAACGCCTCCCGCCACGGCTGCTGTTTTCGATATAACTCCAGCCGGTTCTGAAACGCCGGCACATCCGCCATTTTTGCCTCTGTCCCAAGTTCAATCGCATTCTCGGCGCTCGCCACGGCATTCGTGAAATCTCCCGTCTCGGCAAACGCCATTCCCAGCACATCAAAGACCGCCGCGTTATGTTCATAGGCCAGCTCATTGGCTTTCATGGCGAAGACTACGGCGTTCCGGCCATCCCGCACGGCGGCATCCGGATCGGCGGCGAGGCAGCGGGCCACGGTGGTCAGCACCTCGGGGTTGTAAGGCTCGGCGCGCACCGCCGCCCACAATTCGGCGACGGCATTGCTGGTCTGGTTTTGCGTCAGAAAAATTTTGCCGGCGACGATGTGTGGCAGGGCATATTTGGGATCCAACTGTTCGGCCTGGAAAATCTCCGCGCGCGCCTCATCCTGTTTTCCCAAGGTCGCGAGGGCTCCCGCCGCCGCGCCGTGCAATGCCGCGATCTGCGGATCTTGTGCCAGGCATAACTGGTATTCGGCCAGCGCTGGCCCGGGCTGACCCATTTTTTCAAGCATGTTACCGATGCACAGTTGCAAGGAGCGATGGCTGGGATCCAGCCGGAGCGATTCGCGGTACGCCGCCAGCGCCTCCGTCGGTCGGCTTTGTCTTTCCAAGGCGAGTCCCAAGTTGTCATACGCGAGATAGTTATCTTTGGTGACGGCGAGGGCATGTTTAAAAAGCGTTTCCGTGTCCTGCCAGTAAGCCAGTTGTCGTTCTGTCACCACCACGCAAGCAATGAGCACCACTGCCGCCCCCGCTGGCAGCCATGACCGGATGCGCGGAATTTTTCCCGCCAATTCCTCCAACCCAAACGCGATAATGATGAAAATTCCCACCGAAGGAATGTAAGCATAGCGGTCCGCCATCGCGGCGGAACCGACTTGCACCAAACCGATCACCGGCACCAATGTGCCGAGAAACCAAAGCCAGCCGATGATGAAATACGGCCGGTCCTTGCGCCAAATCCATGCCGCCACGGAAATGGCAGCCAGCGTGAGTATCGATCCCACCACTGCCGCCGCCGAAACCGTCGTCAGCGGATAAAAAACAGCAAGGTTGTCCGGCCACGCCATCTTTAATAAATATTTGGCGGTGGCGACGGCGGAGTTTTCACACCGGAACCACAGCGGATATTCATGGAGCGAAGCTTCCGTGGCCCGCTGGACTAGCAGCGTGACAATGCAGGCGGCCAAGGTGAGGAGAAAAAACGGAATTTTTTCGACCAGCAACGGCCGCCAGTCGCGCACGGAACAAAACCGTTGCAACGGCCAGTAATCCAACAACAGCAGCACAAAAGGCAACGTGACCAGCATCGGCTTGGACATCAAGCCAAGCGCAAAAAAAAGCACCGCCAGCCACAGCTTGCCGCCGGATTTATTCCGGGCGTAATCCGTATAGCTTAACAGCGTCAACAGCGCAAAAAATGTGCTCAGCACATCCTTGCGCTCGGCGATCCACGCCACGGATTCGACATGCAGCGGGTGCCAGGCGAACAGCGCGGCCACCAGCGCCGCCGGCCATATTTTTTGTGTGAGCCGGAGCAGGAACAGGAACAGCAGCGCCGTGTTGGCGGCATGAAACAGCACGGAAATGGCATGATGCGCCCCGGCGTTCATGCCAAAAAACTGGCAATCCGCCATGTGCGAGAGCCAGGTCAGTGGATGCCAGTTTTGAGCATGCCCCGTGGTGAACGCCCATTGCAAACCTGCGAACGTGAGACCGTTTTGTACCATCCGGTTTTCCGTGACGTAGTCGCCATCGTCGTAAGTCACAAAAGCATGGCGCACGGCCGGCAGGTAGATCACCAGGGTGGTGAGCGCGAGCAGCAAAGCCAGTAAACGGGGGCGCGACATCCCGCTACTTTTAAGCAAATTTTACGGTTTGCAAAGGTCGATTATCCGGCGTCCATTATCCAAACTGGACATTGCCCGGCGGAAATCCAAACTTGCCCGATGGTGCTGCCCTACAAAGTTGCCACGCTGCTCTACTGCTTCAACGAACGCGAGGAAGTCCTGTTGCTCGAACGCGCGCAGCAACCGAACCGCGGCTTCTGGAGCCCCTGCGGCGGGAAGTTGAAGATGGATATCGGCGAATCTCCCTACACCTGCGCCTGCCGCGAAGCCGAAGAGGAGATGGGCATAAAACTCACGCCGTCGGACCTGCATCTCGCCGGCATGGTCAGCGAACACGGTTTTCAAGGCCACTCGCACTGGCTGATGTTCTTGTTCGAGGTGAAAGTAAAATTGAAGACCCTGCCGCCGCCGATGAGCGAAGGCCGGTTTGAATTTTTCCCGCGCGAAAAAATCTCCGGACTGCACATCCCGCAGACCGATCGCGAGCAAATCTGGCCCTGGTTCTGGCAATATCGCGGCGGATTCTTTTCCGCCCACTGCCATTGCCACCCCGACGGCCGCAACGATTGGACGCTGGAGGAGACCACCGGCGTTTAAGCCGCTTGTGTCGGTAGGGCGCGTCGCTCCGCGCGCGCCGCCACCTGCAACAAGGATCCGCTGATTTCCACACGCCATCACCCCGCCCAATCCGTTTTAAGTTTTTACTTCTTCACCCTTCATTCTACCTTCTTCCTCCGAAACAAGAACATGAGCGAAGAACCCATCATCGATCTTCACAGCGACGAGTATTTCATGGGCGAGGCGTTGCGGCAGGCGGCGAAGGCCTACGAACACGAGGAAGTGCCCGTGGGCGCCGTTATCGTGCGGGAAGGCCGCATCATCGCGCGTGCCTTTAACCAGGTCGAGATGCTGAAAGACGCCACCGCGCATGCCGAAATGCTGGCGCTAACGCAGGCCGAGAATGCCGTGGGCGACTGGCGTCTCACCGACTGCACGCTCTACGTCACCAAGGAACCGTGCCCCATGTGCGCCGGGGCCATCGTCCACACGCGGCTCGCGCGCGTGGTTTTCGGCGCGGGCGATCCCAAAGGCGGCGCGGCGGGTGGCGCGTTGAACCTGCTGCAATTTCCCACGCTAAACCATCACTGTGAGATCACCTCCGGCGTGCGCTTGGAAGAATGCCGTTCGTTGCTCCAGAGTTTCTTCGCCGAACAACGTGCCGCCAAAAAAGCCGCCGAAGAAAAAGGCGGCGGGGTAAATTAAGACGGAGCGCGGCCTTCAGGCCGCTTCGATGGTCAAAACACCTGCGGCAGTAAACCGCAGACAAATCGTTATTTAGCGCCAGCTACCGGCGCCTTCTGCCCCCAGGTAAACCAAGCGCAAATGCCAAACAGCAGCAAGTTGAACGCCCCCAGCGTCTGCAGCACGACCTCGATTTTCCCCGGATGATGGTTGAGCATCCACGGCAGCGTGAAACCGTAACCCAGCGCCAGCAGCACCATCCACGGCACCACGCCGTAACGTTCGCGTGCCAGCAGATCGTTCACCATCACGTTCGCCAAAGCCAGCGGCACCATGGCGCCGGCATACCACGGCAACAATTTCACCGCCTCGGCCACATACGTTGAGTTATAAACAATCTTAACCAGGATTGGCCCGGTGATATACAAACCCAGCGCGCCGCCGATGGACAACACCGCCGTGCCCAGCACCACGAGGCCGAACAGGTTGGTCTTTTGCGCCTTCGCGCTGGCATGGACGATCTTCGGAAACATCACTGCCGCCAGCGGCAGCACCAGCCACAGCAACCCTCGTGACAACGTGCCCACGGCCACATACGGCGCCATCTGTGCGTCATCAAAATAAACTTTCGCGTACATGGTGTCCGCCGTGAACAGGAACTGGCACGCGCCAAAACCGAACAGCAACGGCAGCACCTGCCGGAGAAATTTCCGGCCGTCGAATTTTTCTGATGGCAATGACCAGATATCACGCGAACGCCAGATGCACACGCTGCCCGCGATGCCCACGCCGATCAATGCACCCGCCATCATGCCCGTCGCCCCGAACGCCAGCGCCAGCACCAAAAACGCCGCCGCCCCGAACCGGCCGATGCCGGAGATGATCTGCGCCCAGCCCATCCAGAAAAAATCCTGCCGCCCTTGCAGCACACCGGTGAACATCGGAAACCAGATCGAGACGAGGATCAGCGGCAGCGTCACCAGCAAACCCGTCGCATCCGGCAGATGCCAGCCGGCGACGATCTGTTTTTGAAAGATCACGACCAGTAACGCGCCCACCGCCCACGCCACAAACGTCCACCACCGCGCGAGGCGGATGATGCCCGACAGTTGCCGTTCCTTGCCGTGGGCCAGCGCCTGCGCGGTTTGCTGGGCGAAGATCATCTGCAATGGCATGGACGGCACGCACGTCATCACCAGCGTCAGCAAGGTGCCAAAGGCCGCATATTGCGTTTCATCGACGGATTTGGATTTGGCGAGCAGGTGAACCAGCCACGTCAGCAATCCGCCGGTGATGGCGGAGATCATGAGCCAGCCGCTTTGCCTGAAGAACGCCTTGTGCGGCTTGTGGTCGATCGTCGGAATCGCTTCTTTTTTAGGTTGGCTCATGAATCAGTGTTTCCCGTTCCCGCTTCTGACCGCCGGGACGGATTGAGAAATCATTTTAGGGTAAAGTCCGGAAAAAACCGACCAATAAATCTTTCGCCCGTTCCAGTTCGGCCAGCGAGATCCATTCATCAACCGTGTGCGCCTGGGCGATATCGCCCGGGCCGAACACGACGCTCGGGATGCCGCCCGCCGCCAGCACGGCGGCATCACAAAAATAATCCACACCCGCCGGCCGCGATTGCTTCACGCTGCGGAGAAAACTTTGGACCAGCGGCAGCTTGGGGTCGGTCTCCAAGGACAATGCTGGCGCATGCTTGGCGCTGGAAAAAGTCGCGGACAATTTTTTAGCGGCGAGCAGCGCGGCGATCTCGCGACGCACGGACTTGTCCGTTTCACCGGGCAAGGTGCGGCGGTCGATCTCGATGGTGCAAACATCCGGCACGATGTTCGGCTGGGTGCCGCCGGAAATTTTGCCGACGTTCACCGTGGCGTTGCCGAGCAGCTTGTGCTTCTTCTTTTTCAACTGCGCGGCGTATTGGGTCTCGATGACGTCCACGATGCGCGCCATCTCGTGCACGGCATTTTTGCCGAGGTGCGGCGTGGCGCCATGCGCGGCCTTGCCTTCCGTGGCGAGTTGCAACCACAGGCTGCCCTTGTGCGCGGTGACGACTTGCAGTTTGGTCGGTTCGCCCACGATGGCGAGGTCCGCCTGAAAACCGCTGTCGGCGAGGGCGCGCGAACCGGCCTGCGCATTCTCTTCATCCATCAAACCGGCGAAAACGATCTGGGTCGATTGTGGGCGGGACCTGGATTCCGCCAGCTCACACAAGGCGCTGAGCATCGCGGCCACGGAGCCTTTGGTATCGCACGCGCCACGGCCGTGCAGCCGGCCGTTCTTGCGTTGCGGAATGAAGCGGGTGCCATCCGCGCCCACGGTATCAAGGTGCGGCGCGAGCAAAATAGTCTGACGGATGGAGTTCTTGGGGAGGAGGCGGGCGATGAAATTGCGACGACCTGGTAAAACCGGCTGATATTCGATCTCCAGACCGGCCCGTGCGGCGGTGCTGGCGAGAAAATCCGCGACGCGATGTTCGCCCGCGAACGGATGGCGCGGCGGCAGAAAGGCCGGGTTCACGCTGGGTAGCGCGATGATTTCCGCGAGCAGTCTTTCCGTGCGCGTCATTGGTCAAATAATGGCAGAGGTGGGGAGGGCAGGCGATGAAATTTCGGCTGCGGGATGGAAAATCAAAAAAAGCCGGATTGCTCCGGCTCTCTTGAACTGCATTCCAAACAACGTTGGAGGAAAATCAGCGCTTGTTGCGGCGCATGGCGAACAGGCAACCGAGGCCGCCGATCGTAGCGAGGGCAAAGGTGGAGGGTTCGGGAACCGACACCACAAAATTATCAACGCGGTCAGTGCCGCCAGTTGCAACGGTTCCTCCGCTGATTGCAATGGTATCAGCATCGGCAACCCGGAAATAAACCGTGGTTGCATTGTTCAAACTGGTAATGGCACTCAAGTCGTATGAAAAGCTGGTGGTGGTAACGGGGGTTCCAGCAGACCATCCGACAGCAGGTGATGCCAATTGGTAAAACGTACCATTTACAGTCGTGAAAGTCGTTCCATCCAGGCTATATTCAAAATTGAAGTCACGGGGTCCGGTAGAACTTCCGGTTTGGTCATATGAAACATTGATGCCCTGAAAACCAACCGTGCTTAAAGAAAACTGATAAAAATCTCCCACTGCCCAAATGGTCGAGCTGAATGAATGGGCGGAGCCGTTGCCCGCAGGAGTGGAATATACCGTATTGCCGGCGTGGAAAGCAGATGCAGTGCCGAGTCCCACTTCTGAAGCGATATTTGTATACCAAACTCCGGCTCCGGCTGCAGCACGGGCAGGAGCACTTGTTTCAAAAGTCCAACCAGCAAGCGTATCCGCTTTGGCGGTGGTTACAAAAAGGGCACCCAGCGCGGCAGCGGCGGAAATGGATTTTATGACAGATGTTTTTTTCATGGCTATTGGGTTTTTATTTCCTCTTTTTTACCAACTTCACTTCTGATCAAATCATCAAACAAACTGGCTCTCAAGATATGGTTCACCTATGTTTATTAAACATGGTATTTTGTTTGTCTCGGCTTGCTGACAAATTCCCCTTAACTCTTGTTAAAAATAACAAGGTGGGGGAAATCTTCAAGAGAAAAATGAATTAAAGTTTATTTTTATTCAGCCGATACGGAAAGGAGGCAATGTTTTTACCAGAAATCTCCATATCCGGCAGGCTTGAGCTATCGCAGGATATGACCAAACGGCTGCTTTAGCGCGCCGAACAGAGGCTTACATCTGCTCCACCGTCTCAATCCCCAGCGTTTCCAATCCTTGCTTCAAAACCCTCGCGGTCAGGTCGCACAGTGCTAGCCGGGAATTCCGCGTGACTTCGTCCTCGGCCTTCAACACCGGGCAGCTTTCAAAGAAGCGCATGAAGTGCCCGGCAAGGTCATAGAGATAATTGCAGAGATAATTAGGGCGATATTCTTCCGCGACCGCTTCCAGGGTAAAACCAAAATTCAGCAGATGCTTTGCCAAGGTGAGTTCTTCCGGGGCAAGCAATTGAATGTTGGGCGTTGAATGTTGGATGTTGAATGTTGGCACTTTCCGAAAAATGCCTTGAATACGCACATATGCATATTGCAGATACGGCGCTGTGTTACCGGTGAAGGCCAGCATCTTGTCCCAGCTAAAAATATAATCACTCTGGCGATTCGGCAGCAGGTCGGCGTATTTCACCGAGCCAAGCCCCACCACGCGCGCGATTTCCGGCCAGAGATTTTCCGGTATCC
>DASZCA010000039.1:0-7898 GCA_035943555.1 Verrucomicrobiia bacterium | reverse complement strand
GCCAATCAACGGGAACTCGAACAGATCGTCGAAGAGATGCAGATCTTCTCCCGTCACATCCTCTTTGAAAAAATCCCCGGCGTCGTCCGCCGCAAACGCTTAACCAAGAAAGTTTTAGGCCTTAACTAAGGGCCATTCGGGACTGACCCCTTTACGGATTTGGTCGGAAAAGAATCCGCAAGGAATTTACCTGGCAGACCAACAACTGGGCGGAAACGAACCAAATCCACTATGTCTACGACGGCATGCTGGTAATACAGGAACGTGCCAGCAATAACACGCCGCTGGTCACGTACACACGCGGGGCGGACATTAGTGGAGAAAGGCAGAACGCTGGCGGCATCGGTGGGCTGCTGGCACGAACTGATCCAGTTGGCAGTGCACTTTATCATGCGGATGGCAATGGCAACATCACCATGCTGGTTAATAATACTGGGGCAATATTGGCGAAGTATCTTTACGATCCTTACGGAAACACGCTGGGAGCGTGGGGAATGTTAGCTGACGCTAACAACTACCGATTTTCTTCAATGGAAACCTATGACCCAGCAGGGGCTGTATTGTATGCATACCGTGTATATTTTCCCAACCTTCAACATTGGGCGCAACGGGATCCAATCGGCGAATTGGGAGGTTTAAACTCGTATGGGTTCGTGGGAAACAATCCTCTGTCACATGTGGACATGTTAGGATTGTATTTCCAAATTGGGCCGTTTGGATTTGGCAAGCCTCCTACATGGATTGATCCAAATGGGGGTAATCATTATGACACGCCACCTTCTCAAAGAAACAACAATGGGGATGATGATGACGAAAGCCGTTTTGATAAGAATGGCAATAACGGCAACTATTCTTACGGTGGCAGTAGGATGACCAAAGATCAGTGCGAAAAAGCGGGAAAAGATGTCAAATTTGTGGGCGAGCAAGCAGGGATGATTTTAGCAAGCGGAATTACTGGTCCAGAAAGCGAAATGGCTGAACTAGGTGACGCTACTGATGCGGCAGACGCTGCACAAGGTCTGAGCAAATGCGAAACTGCTGATCCAGGTGGGCTTAATTTGTTCAAATGGAAACACCCAACGTCAATAAAAGATAAAGACTGGAAAGATGGTGATTATTTCTTATATTTGCCAAATCAAGGAACGCCGCAGAAAAATTGGCTGCAAAACTCCGGTCGTTTAAGGGATGAAATGAACAAGGGAAACCCGATTTATGATTCATACCGGGATGTAGGTGGCCAACTGATTCCCGCGAAGGGGTTTCTAAACGCGGAGCGTAATTTGCTTCAAAATCGCGGTTGGGTATACAATCCTGCAAAAGGTGCGTGGTACCCACCTAAATAAATTTCCCATGCAAAATATTGATTTTCAGATTCTGGTAGAACAACACTTCAGCTTCCTTGTATCGTCAAAAGGTTATCGATGCGTTGATGCCAAACGCAATTGTGTCCGTTTTGAGTCGGCAACTGTGTTTATTGAAGTAGTATTTGACGATTTCTCATACGAGCTTGGCCTGTTAGTTGGTGTCATAAAATCAAAAGACCATCCGTTTTCAATTGGCGAAATCTTGCGGTCACATGATGCACCCGAGGCTGAATTATTTTCATTGGTTCAAGTGACAACAATTGAATCAATGAACATTTGGTTAAAGAAAATTGCTGAAGCCTTGGTGAAATATGGAAATGATTTTATAGCTGGAAATATGGCAAGTTTCATGATGGCCATGGAGCAACGAAAGCAAGATGTTCAGATTTACTCAGTTGAACGAGCCTTGCGGATTGCACGAGTTGAAGTGGAAGCTGCATGGCGTGTGAAGGATTACGCAACCATTGTTAAATTCTTCAAACCATTGCTTTCTAAATTAACACTATCTGAAGTGGCCAAGTTAGAATACGCCGAAAAGCAAAAAAAGAACTCCTAAGATATCGCCCCGCGCGGCAATAAAACATCGAGCAAGTGAACTTGAAAGGGTCAGTCCTATAAAAATGACATAAATGGGTCACCCATTCGTGTACGTGGTCAACGGATAAAAGTCATCAGCCCTCGATTTTTCTATCTTGGGCCAGCCATTCGTCCTCACTTCTTTTGCCCCTCAAATATCTTTCGACCAAAGCAAGAGCAAGTGTCAGTCCTCACTGGCCAAGTGACAGGGGATGCGGGTCGGGTGGCGAGCACAAAAATGGAGTGTCAGCGGATGGGGGTCAGAGGGTGGTTGTGACGGGATCGTGTGTCAAAGCGGCGTTGTGGCAAATGGTAAGGCAGCGTCTTAATGAGAGGTTGGTCCTCCGGTGCACGACGGCGCAGCCGGTAGAAATTGATGTGGTGATGGGTAAGATCTACATGGCAGCGGAGCAACCGATGCGGCCACAGGGGGTCGACATCCCACGTATGGCCGAGGATTTTGACAGCTCTATGCTCATTGGTTCGGCGGAGGTAAATAATTGTGCCAGTCGGATGACTTTGCCAGTCGGCGTGCCAGTTGCCAGGAAATGGGCGCCGGGCTGTTTCCGGATCGCGGCTGCGCAACAGGTGCCGTCGATAGGCTTGGGTAAAGCGTCTTGAGGCCAAACTCAAGGACTCAAGGCTCTCATGTTGAAAGCGCGCCCAGACTTTCCGCTGCCACAAGCCGTTGAAATTTTCAATCACCGCTTGAAAGCCTGTCTCCAAAGGCGGAGCGAAGACCGGAGTGACACCCAGGGCCAGACAAAAGCGCATGACCCGGCCAATCACGTCTGGATGGTTGTGCCCGCCCTGAAAGCGGGCGTCGTTGTCAAACTGGGCAAACGCTGGCAATCCATGAAGCTCCCAATGCGCCTGCATTGCTTGGAGGATGAACGAAGTGGAGGCCACGTTGGCTGGCCAGGCTTCCGCCATGGCACCCCACAAGGCGCGCGTGGTGAACAGTTGAAACAACCCCAACCCCTCCATCCGTAAATCCTCCACCACATCGAAGCTGTCCAGTTCGGCCTGCTGTCGAGATACCGCCGGCAAATACCAACCCGGCGGCGGCGCCGCCCGGCGGATGCGATGCTGGACGTCTAGCAATCCCTGTCGGCGCAGGATGCGGCCAATGGTGCGTACGCTCGGCAACGAGCATTGAGTTCCGGAGTGGACCAGCGCATCATGAATGGCCTGTGCCCCGATGAAGCCTAACGCGCCAGTCGTCGCCAGTTGTTTACGCATCTGGCAGACTCGTTGTTCCAGTTCGGCGGAAGTTTTATTGGCCACGCGATAGGCGGCTTTGGCGTGATTGCGCCAATCCACCGCCTCCAACCTCTCCTTCCCCGCCCGTTGAAGCCACCGCTGCACGGTATGCAAGGCCACCTTAAACTTTTTGGCGACCGCACGCTGGGAATGACCGCTCCGGATCAGCTTCACCATCTCACGCCGACGCTGTTCTTTACTTTTTCATCCCCGAAACTAACAAAATTTAAACCCGGCAGCGACCCCCATGCGCTGTCACCTACCCGACCCGCATCCCCTGTCACTTGGCCAGTGAGGACTGACACTTGCTTGCCAAGCCAACTCCACCACAAACTCCCCCCGCTAATGGAATATTTTGTTTTGCGGGCGGAGAATATCCATTACCTGGTCATGTAGGGGAGAGAGAGCATGCCACATTTGGTGGATATGATCGTGACCATGGTGCAAGTATAGGGGGATTAAATGCTTTATTAGCGAATAAGATTCCTCTTGGGCCGTTACGTTTAGTTTCAGGTGAGGGAATGGAGGGGGGATTTCAGACCCAAAAGCCAAATTCTTTTCTTGATCGTGGTGTCCAAATGCAAGAGCTTGATGCTGGCGATTTTGGGGTGGGATATCTTTTGTCAAGTGATGGAGAATTAAGTATTTTTGCATACATAGAAACACCTGCAAGCAAACGGTTTGGCGGCGGCTTTATGGGCGGCGGCTTAATATTTAAATAGCAATGCCTTAACTTTAAATTTTTTATATGATTTCCTCCTTGCTTTTTTTAAGCTTGGCTTTTGCGTTTTACTTTGTATTGCGACCAAGATTAATCTCAATTTTTAAGCCTCGTTTATGGAGCGCGACAATTGAAAGTGAAATTCCAATTAATGAAAAAATTGAAATTCAATTAAATATCCCCAATAGCGTTCCACACTGGTTGTTTATCGAGCTATCCTTGGGCGCTGGTTTTTTTATGGTGAAATCAATTTGCTTGATGGGTCCAATAAAATAGCGTCGGTAAAATTGCCTAAAATTGATGAGTTCTTTAACAAAGAATGGCGTATTCATAATACAGATATCACTCGATCTGGGCGGATTATTTTGACGCGGGTTGAAAACTACAAGCCAAACTCTCCATTGATCCTTCTTATCAAAATAAATAATAATGTTTCTGATTTTTTCCTGTTAGAGAAATTGCAAGTGCCCAAGACTCTGCAAATAAAATTATCATTGCATAAATAGGTGAGCTCTCCAAGGTGAACTCAACACGCCAACCATAGCACGCGAGATGCCATGGAAACAGACGTTGGCGCGGCTTCTCGGCTACGAACGTCAAAAAAGCTCGCCTACATCGACTGAACAGCCAAACGCCATGCCCGCCTCGGAGCGTTAGTCCGGGTCAACCAGGGGAATTGTATAAGAATGTTTCACCCACAATTCCTCGTTCGCTTTCGGTAATGGCTGCGACCTCGCCAGCTATGTCCTCTTCAATCTATCCCTGCCTCATCTAATTGCCAACCAAGCCGCCGTTTTTTGTTTCCGCTTTCTCGCTTTCCCCTGTCGCGTCGTAGTGCCACGGAGACGGACGCTTTCCGCTTTTCCCAATCCATCCCCGCTATGCCCAAAATGTTGTAGTTTGCTTCGCAAAAGATGGGCTCGGCTACGAAGATCCCCGCATTGCAGGAAATTTTTTCTTCATTCTTCACTCTGCCTTCTTCATTTGCTCCCTCACCCCTTCCAACGCCTGCGTCGCCGTCACTTCCTTGAACGTCGCGCGGTCCCAAGGATTCAGCATCTTTTTGACTTCCACACCCGCCGCTGACGCATGGGCGATGAACACGGTGCCGACCGGTTTTTCCGGCGACCCGCCGCCCGGACCCGCGATGCCGGTGACCGCGATGGCGTAATCCGAGCCAAATTTTTCCCGCACACCCACGGCCATTTCGCGCGCGACCTCTTCGCTCACCGCGCCATGTTTGGCCAGGGTTTCCGCCCGGACGCCGATCAGCTTTTCCTTCGCCGAATCTGCATACGTCACCACGCCGCCGAGCAGGATGGCGGAGGCGCCGGGGATGTTGGTGATCCGATGCGCAATATTTCCACCCGTGCAAGATTCTGCCAGCGCGAGCGTTTGCTTCCGCTCCGTCAGCAGTCGCACGATGACGGTTTCGATCTCCTCATCGTCGTAGCCAAAAATATGTTTGCCTAAGATGCGTTGCACCGTGGCTTCACCTTCCGCCACCAGTTCCGCCGCGCCGGGGCCGCTGGCGGTCAGGCGCACATCTACCGACCATGGACGGGCGCAGTAGCCGACTTCCATGCCGCGTTGAACAAATGGCAACAGGTGTTCACCCACGGCTTCCTGCACACGCGATTCGCCCACGCTAACCGAACGCAAAGTGCGGCAGACAAATGTTTCATCTGCAAATTCCCGCTTCAAAAACGGCACGATGGAATGATCGAACATCGGCCGCAACTCGCGCGGCGGTCCGGGCAGCATGATGAGCCACTTTTTCGCCCGCACTCCCTCCTTGGATGTTGGAAGTTGAATGTTCACTGTTGAATGTTTCCCCAATTCCTCCCTTTCCACCGCCATCGCCAGCCCGGGCGCAGTACCGTTTTGATTGATGAAAACCAGCGCGCCCTCGGGCACGAACGTTTCCACGCTGGTGGCGGCGGGACGCGGACGTCCGCGCTTGGCGAAATAATTTTCGATGTGCGTAAGGATGTCCCGGTTTTCCACTAATTTTTTACCAAGCAGATCAGCGATGAGTTCGCGCGTGATATCGTCCGACGTCGGGCCAAGGCCACCGGTGGTGATGATCAGGTCGGCGCGGCCGAGGGCTTCACGCACGGCCGTCTGGATATCCGCGCCCGTATCCGCCACGGCCACCTGACGCGTGACGACGTGGCCGAGATCGGCCAGTCGGCGGCAAAGCCATTGCTGATGCGTATTCAGGACGCGACCCAACATCAGTTCACTGCCGGTATTGACGATTTCAACGATCATGAAGTTAAGAAACCACGAAATGCGGGAAACACACGAAAAAAGATTTGAGGCGGACGCAGGTAGGGACATCGAGGTAGGGACATCGCGCTGCGATGTCCCCGTCGCCGAGCGTAGCGTCAGGCGACGGAATCGAACACGCAAAGCGCATATCTTACCACACTCATTCCGCCCTCAGCTTCGCTTTTCGGGCGGGGACGGCGCAGCGCGCCATCCCTACCAGCCTCACACCTCCCGCACCACGCCCCAATGCACGTCCAGCCGTTTGCCCAGATACAGTTTCACCGCCTTGACCAGCACGGCGGCTTCCAATTTCTGACCGCTGGCAACAATGTCCTTCAATTCCATGCCGGGGGTGATGGCGAACGATCCTTGCGCGATGATCGGGCCTTCGTCCAGCCTCATGGAAACGAAATGGGCGGTGACCCCGGCGATCTTCACCCCGCCCTCATACGCCTGTCGATAGGCCTGCGGACCAGGGAAACTCGGCAGCAGCGAGGGATGGATGTTTATGATCTTGTTTTTATGCCGCCAGACGAAATTCGGTGACAGAATCTTCATGAACCGCGCGAGTACGATGAAATCGATCTCGTGTTCTTCCAACAATTTGAGCGCTTCATCCTCGGATTTGACGCGGTCTTGCCAGTTCAGGTGGGCGAAGGGCAACCGGGCTTTTTTGGCGCGCGGGGCAAAATCGGCGTAGTTGCCGATGACCAAGGCCGGGTCGGCGCTCAGTTTGGTGCTTAGCAGGGCGTCAAAGCAGTGCGTCTCCTTCGTGACCATGAGGGCGAACCGCTGGCGGCGGCGCGGATCGGTCAGGCGCAATTTGATTTCCATGCCGAGCGACTGGGCGAGGGTGGCTAGGCCGGTGCGGAGGGCATTGGCCTTGAAAGCGCCCCGTTTCCAAGAAGCTTGGAGGGTCATGCTGAACTGCCCACGGGTGACCTGTTCCTCCAACGCCTCGATATTGGCGTGCTGTTCGAACAGAAAGTTGGTCACCCGGGCGATTACCCCGGTCTTGTCGCGCCCGATGACCGTGATCGTGGCAAATTGCTTCATTTCAGGGACAGGAATACCCTTGAATTCAGGCAAATTCAAAGGATTTCAGGCATTTTGGCCCTGCAAGGCGGGTTCCGACCGGGTGACGGGGCGAATCCGGCGGCGGATTACATTGTCATCTGGTCGATTTTCTGCAACTTTTCGCGGCTCAAGTTGTTAAATCTGAACGAAAAATGGCCTTTAGCTCGGTTAAAAATCTAGTCGCGACAGTCGCGGAGGCGTCGCCGGCGCAGTTCGACGACTGGCGCCGGACTTGGCGCGCCGCGGCGGACGCCGGTTCCACGGAGCCGTTGCTGACGTTTGTGGCCCGCGAGCGGGGTCTGTCCGAGGAAGTTTTTTTCCAGCGCTTGGCCGTGGCGCTCGGCTGGCCGTTCCTCGATCTCGCCAAGCTGACCATCGAGGACGAAGTCCGCAACAAAATCACCACCAAGATCGCTTTCCAATATTCCGTGTTGCCCACCGCCATCACCAACGGCGTGTTGCAGGTGGCCGCGAGCGACCCGTTTGACGCCGCGCTGGCCAGCGCGGTGCGCTTTGATGCCAAGATGCCCGTATCCTTCGCCATGGCGACGAAGCCGGAGATCGAGAAGGCGTTGAAACGGTATTACGGCGTCGGCGCCGAGACGCTGGACGAGATGGGCAAC
>DASZCA010000038.1:0-11236 GCA_035943555.1 Verrucomicrobiia bacterium | reverse complement strand
CGGAGCGCCGGCGGCCCGCCCGCAAGTTCCCGAATGGGCGGCGGCTGTGTCGGGCACAAGGAACCAGCCGCAGCGTGTGAATGGCAACCGCCGTGCTGATCACCCCGTCGATGCCGCCCCCTCCGCCGCTCTTAATCTTCGTCTTCCTCATCCTCGCCATTTTTCTATCATTATTCACGCTCCCAGTCTCCCATCCCCACTTGGACACAGGCTGTCCAACCCAAAACTTTCATTCGATATGCCGTGTCGGATCTCCCATTCGCAAACAACCGCCCGTGTTGAGCAGCAACAGCCCGCAAAAAATGATGTAATGGATGATGAACGCACGGCGACCCGCCACTGTGAAAAGCAACATTGTCAACGTGGCATAGAGCCCCCAGCCGATCGCCAACCCTCCATAGGTCCAAGACAAAAAAACGGCATCGGTTCCCGCTTTGCCCGGAAGAATGGACCCCAACCCCATCGGAAAATAAAGTGTAAGAGTGAAATACACCGGATTTTTTGTCAGAAAAACACCCGCCACGCCGATCACGGCGGCGAACCACAGCCCTAACCTTAGCCACGTTGAGACATCTACAGTTGCCTGCGTGTCCTGCGGAGTTTTGTTGAACTCATCTTTCATGATGTTTTCGAAGGAGGGTCTTTTACCTCATCTTTCTTTTTCCATTCCAACCACAATAGCCACGCAACCACCAACACCGTGCCCCCCGAACAAACTGGCGCAAAAATCCGGTCCCACGGCAAAGCCCCTCTCGGCGGCAATCGCAATTGCGCCGATAAAACCTCCTCCGGCCCCGGCATCGTCGTCTGCGCCACCACCCGCCCCGACGCCGTGACCGCCTGCGATATCCCCGAACTCGCCAGCCGAAAAATCGGCACCCCATATTCCGCCGCCCGCACCGGTGCCACGAGCGAATGCAATTCATGCTGATGCCGGCCCCAGTTCTCCACATCCATCGTCGGCACGATAATCAGTTGCGCCCCTTGCCGGATAAGTTCATCCGTCACCCGCGTATAGCTCAGGTCATAACAGATGCAGATACCGATCTTGCCCCACGGCGAATTCCAAAGCTCCTGCTTCGTCGCCGGCAACCCGTCCCGAAAAAACTGGATCGGCACGCTCTTCGCCTGCTTGAAGACCACGTCCCCGTTCGTGCCAATGACGAAAGCCGTGTTGTAATAGACCTCATTCGTCACCACGTCCTCGCCACCCACCACCAGATAGCGCGCATGCTCCCGGCACCAATCCTTGAGCGTATCCGGCACACCCTCTTTCAACGTATATTCGCTGAGAACAAAAATTTGTGAGTTGGTATTTTTGGCGAATGCCTGGTCCAACACCTCCGGTAAAATGCCAGCGGGTGGAAATTCAAGCTGAACACCTGTGATGGAAAGCGGCTTAAACGCCCGTGACTTCGTCTCCGCTAACGACGGCAGAATCATTGCGAGAATGATTGCGATCAAAACCGTGATTCCCAGCAGCTCCATCAAGGTAAGTTTTACAAAAGCCCTGGCGTTAAAGAAGGCCATCAAGCTGAAAACCACAAACCCTGCCCCGTACATTCCTACGCCATCAAACCACGGCGGCAATGCATACCCGATATTCAGCCAGGAAAATCTTAAATAATACAACTCGCTCCTGAAATATTCCAACCCCGTCCACACCACCGGAATCAACCACGCCGCCCGCGCCGCGCCCCATCGCTGCCTTGCCCCACAAATGATGGCCGTGAACAACCCGACCCAAAACGCCAGCACGAACCACAGCAGCACCGCGAACGGCCCAAAAATATTCCACATGAAAAATAACTGCGGCGAATAACTCAAACAACCCGCCGCCAGCCCAAAATAAAACGCTCGCCGCACATTCGGCTGCTCCGTCAACCGCACTAAAAAATACGCATACCCAAAGATGAAAAAACACGCCTGCGGATATTTTAACGAGAAATAAGCCGCCTGAAAACACGCCACCACCAACCCCAGCCACAACCCAGATTTTTTCAAACTCGCCATTTTGGATGCTGCTGCGTTTTCCATAATTACCCTGCCCGGTCTGATACCGGACATTAACCCAACCGTCCCAAACCCGCACATTGAAATAAAATCACCAACATCGCCAAAATCGATGTTCATCCGATCAACGATGTAGGGCAGGCTTTCCAGCCTGCCGGTTCACCGGACTATCCAGTCCGGTGTTCCTGTTAAAGTAATTCGCATAGCCTGTTCGGCCAAAAAAACACCGGCCAACCACCGCTCCTCACACCAATGCCAAAACAATAAAACAAAGAAACGTCAGCGACAGCCCCGCGATAAAAGATATGTAAGCCAGCCGCAAAAACCGGTATTTCTTCTTCGCCAAAAAAGATCCCAGCAGATATAGCTCGCGCACCTGCGCCGCATACGTCTTTTCGTGGCTGCTCATGATCTCGCCCATTGTTGTCTCAAAATGTTCCTGGCTCATGCGGGTAAAATCACCGAAAAACAGCGGGTTGAATGTCGGGCTGCTCGGGTCCGGCGCCGGCAGGTTGGAAGGCGGCAGTTTGGGCATCACCGCATACGTCGCCAGGCAGATTGTTAGCAGACAGAACCCCACGAGAATAAAGAGCGGCCATAGGTGCGTGTTCTTGAGCAGTTGCGGCAATGCCAGGGTCATCACCACGGAAGACATGGTCAGCAGCATGTTCGCCTTCATGTCCGCCATGGAACTCAATTGAACCAGGTGAAACTGCGCCGCCCGCATCAGATGATCCGCGTATGAACCGTGTTTTTCTACTTTAAACATGAAAGCCTATTTATGAAGAAAACACACCGGATGCGCAAGGTTCCAAAATTGCGGGTCGTGTCTTAATTTGCAAATCAGAAACATTCGACATTTAAGGCTCAACACTCAACATCGATAGCCATACATTTTCCCTGCCTTGGAAGTTGGGCGTTAAATGTTGAGTGTTGAATGTTCCGCCAACGTTCCCCTGCCAGTACACAACTTAAGACACTGCCAAGTTGCGGTTCCCGGCCCATTTCAGTTTGAATTTTTGCGACCGTCCGCAAAGTGTCAGCCGCCCGCTAATTCGCCCAGATTAGCCCCGTGGAACTGATCGGTAGGAACTGGTTGTTGCCGTTATATTGCAGTTCCACCGCATCACCCCGTCCGCCGCCGATCGAATTGGTGGTCGCCGTGTCCGGTTGCGGTTGTACGCCATAGTAGAAGATCGCCCCCGTGAACCCGCCGCCCGTGCTCACGGCTCCGGCAAATCGGCTGCCATCCCCCGTCATGCTCAATCCGGACCAAAATTGGTTCGTGGCGGTCAGTGCCGTCCAGGTCCCGCCTTGGTTCGCCGTGCCGTAGAGCAAGCCATTGGTCACCCCCGCTATTATCTTGGTGCAGTCTCTCGAGGCCGCCAGACAAGCCACACCGGCCGCCGGCACCGCGATGGCGGTCCAGCTCGTCCCGCCATTCGTGGAAACGGAAATGGTACCGCCCGTCACGCTCGCCAGGTTCGTTCCATCACCCGAGCACGCCACATTTCCCACAAAAAGTTTGCTGCCGTCGGCCGTGCAAGAAATTCCCTGCCAGTTGCCGACCGTGCTGCTGTATTGGGTGAAATGCACCCCGCCGTCAGTCGATACTTGGATCGTGCCGGACCCGCTTGGCGCGATATATACTGTTTTTCCGTTGGCTGAACACGCGATCGAATTCCAGCTCCCGCCCAGCGAACTGCTGCTCACCTGGACGAAATTTTTGCCGGAATCCGAAGAGCCCAAAACTCCCGTAAAGGTACTGCCCACCACAAACATGCGGATGCCATCCGCCGTGACGGCGACACCGCTATAGCTGTTGATGGGGTTGGGTGGCGTGATCGGATACACATTTTGAAAACTCGCAAAGTTGCCCAAAATCGTTTGGCCCGCATTGACCTTCGCCAGCCACCCGCCACCGCCCGCGCCCGAAACCCGCACCACGTCTCCCGCGAAAACGGAACCCGATGGCGGCAAAGTGACCTTGGTGAACTTCGGATTGAGTATCAGATACCCGGCATTGGCCACCGCCTGCGTCGCCGTGCCAAATGTCGGGATAAACCCGACCAGTCCGTTCCCGAAGAAACTTCCCGTGAACGCATTCAGCCGGTTGGTGAAAGAATTCAGCCCGTCGAAATAATTGGCCCCCGTGAACGTGTTTGTCCCGGTAAAAATATTCGTCCCTGTGAATGTCTGGTTCGTGTTCAACAAGGCCACGTTGTGGGACAGGCGCGCATCCGCCACCGTGCCAAAGGCCACCGCCGAACCGTTCAAGTTGGTCAGGTTCCCGCCATCGCCTGAATACCTGCCGTTAAACGAGTTCGTCGAGTTCGTAAAATTCACCGATCCGCCATAGGTGCCTGCAACCTGCGCAGACGACAGCGTGCCGATCAATTGCGTCGCGGACACGCTGCCCACCACATTGCTAGCGGTGTTGGCAAAAATGGCATACGGCACCGGCAACAACGCCTGCCGCGGCGAAAGCAAGGTAAAGGCGCCCGTATTGCCATTGGTACGCACGCTGATGGACAGCCAATAGCTGTTGCCATTGAATACCGGCCCAAAATCCACGTTCGTGGTGAAAATGCCCGCGCTCACCGCCACTGCCAAGTTGGTCTGCGGCAGTCCGATGGCATTGCCGTTCGTCGAAGAGTCGAAGAGTGTAAAACGCAGGTCGTAAGAGCCATTCGCCGGTGAACCGCCGTCATTCAACCTCCCCTGATAGGTGAAAGCAGTACCCTGCCCAAAAGACTTGAGAGCTGCCGAAAGGACAAAAAACGTCACCAACAAACAAAAACAAATGGATTTACGGTTCACGGCTTTGATTCTCGCCCATATCCTCAAAATTTCAAATTGAAAGAATAGGCAGCCCTGCCAGTTTCCTTGCCCCAGTCACTTTCCTTAAGCCCGCCGCGTTTTGGACTGCGGCGGGAAGCGCAGCGCCACGCCGCTTTCGCCCGTAGCCACGGCACCCATATCGCCTAAAAAGGTGGACAGGGTTCACACTGCGACCCTGTTTGCCTGCGCAGCAGGCACCTTATGGCATCCAATAATCCGTAAGCACACATGCCGACAAAGATGCAAAATGATTCTACATTGCCGTAGCCTTTGCGCAGGCATGTTCGCGAGTGCCGCCGCCTGCAATAACACCCCCATTCATCCATCAATCCATCTCCCCAAAAAACAAAAAAGGCGTCCGTTTCCGGACGCCTTTGAAACTTTCGCGACAACCTTAAGCCGTCACTTCGCCAACTTGGAACCGCACAAAACGGCGGATCACGATCTCGTCACCGAGTTGCTTGCCGATCTGCGCGACATGCTCCTTGACGCTGACTTCGGAATTGCGCTTCACGAAGCCCTGGTCCACGAGGCAGTAGGTCTGGAAAAACTTGTCCAGCACGCCTTGCAGAATCTTTTCCATCGCCGCGGCCGGCTTGCCTTTGAGGCGGTCGGACTGGGAAGCGATCTCGCGTTCCTTCGCGATCACTTCCGGCTTCACTTCTTCGCGCGAAACCACGTGCGGGAAACCCGCCGCGATCTGGAGCGTGATGTCCTTCACCAGTTGCTTGAATTCTTCCTTCGAGGCGGTGTCCGCCTTCGTGCAACCGACTTCCACCAGCACGCCGACCTTGGCGCCCGTGTGGATGTACGCCGCCACGGCGCCGTTGCCGGAGACTTCCATGCGGGCATTGCGCGGGAACTTGATGTTCTCGCCCATCTTGCCCACGGCCGCCTCGCGGTCCGCTTCCAGGTTCACGTTCGCGTCATTGGCGACCTTCTTCGCGATCTCGTCGCAGAAGGCGCGGAACGCGTCGTTGCGCGCCACGAAATCGGTTTCGCAATTCACTTCAACCAGCACGCCGGACTTGCCGCCGGGCGCGATGTATTGGGCGATCACGCCTTCGCGTGCATCACGCGTGGCCTTCTTGGCGGCGCTGGCCGCACCGGTCTTGCGCAGGATGTCCACGGCGGCATCGATGTCGCCGTTGGCCTCCGTGAGCGCCTTTTTGCAATCCATCATGCCAACGCCCGTCATTTCGCGGAGCTTGGCAACATTTCCAGCAGTGATTTCAGCCATAAAAAAGTAAGGAGTTCTGGTTTAAAAGTTGAGCGGCGGGATGCGAAGAATACGTTATAAAAACGCTCCGCATCCCGCCGCAGATTGGTTCGTTAAGCGGCGACCGGGGCGGCTTCCGCGGCCGGCGCTGACGCCGGGGCCGCTTCATCGCCCACCTTGCGGGAACGCTTGGATTCAAATTCCGCGCGCGCTTGCGTGATCGATTGCGAGATGGCCTGCAGGATCAGGCGCACGGAACGGATCGCGTCGTCGTTCGCGGCGATCGGATAATCCGCCAGGTCCGGATCGCTGTTCGTGTCCACGAGGGCCACGACCGGGATCTTCAGCTTGCGGGCTTCCGCCACGGCGTTGTGCTCGCGCTTGAGGTCCACGATGAACATCGCGGCGGGCATCTTGTCCAGTTCGCGGAGACCGTCGAAATACTTGTGCAACCGGGCGCCTTCGCGGCGGATCACGGATTGCTCCTGCTTCACGTAGTTGCTGATGGAGCCGTCGGCGTCCATCTTTTCAATTTCTTTGAGGCGCTTGATGGAGGTCTTGACGGTCGTGTAGTTCGTCAACGTGCCGCCCAACCAACGTTCGGTCACGAACATCTGGCCGGTTTCCTTCGCCGTGTCCTTCACGGTTTGCTGCGCCTGCTTCTTGGTGCCGACAAACAGCACCTTGCCGCCTTTGCGGACGGTGGTGGCGAGAAAGGTCAGGGCCGCATTCAACTGCGCCTCGGTCTTGCTCAAATCGATGATGTGGATCCCGTTGCGCGCGTCAAAAATGAACGGCTTCATCTTGGGATTCCAACGCTTGGTCTGATGTCCGAAATGGACGCCGGCGTCCAACAGTTCTTTCACGCCGATGGTGGTCGTATTTGCAGTGCTCATGCTAACTAATTTTCCTTTGGTTATGACCCCGGACTTTGCCAAGGGCATCCTGCGGAACACAGGATTTTTGTTGATGTTATTATGGCCGCTCCCCATCCACCCGGATAAGAATATAAGGCCGTTTTCCCCACCCCCGGAAAATTCCGGCGACAGAGGACGAACAAGTTACCAGATAACCCGCCCCTGACAATGCTAATTTTGCAGGGGTTGGAGTTCAGCCTTCAGGCTGTTCGGGCGTTTGGGAGATCACATCACCCGTATAATTTCTATGCGCCCCATCCGCCTTCTTCGTCCCATCCCGCTCGTTCTAAACACATTATAACAACTCACTACTTAACCCTCACCGGATGCCCCGCCGTTTCCCCCTCAAACCCAACCACCTTTACCCCCGTCACCTGCTCCGAAGCCACCGAACTCTGAAAATAATCCGGCCCATTCTCCGCCCATTTAACCGCGCATTGCTCCAAACTCACGTTATCCGCAAACCGGATATTAAACCCGTCCGTCACATGCGCTTCGACCGGCGTGATCGCCTTCGTCGGCCGGTTGTCATAAACCCCGCCCTTATATTTCGTCCACCGCGCAAACTTCACGGAGACATTTTCCAGCCTCACATTCTCGATCCGGCTACCCTCGCTGCCATTGATGCGCACGCTGTTCTCCGCCTTGCCGGAAACATTCTGCACCAGCACGTCATGCAGCCGTCCAACTTTACCGTCCGGATTTCGCGGATGCGCCGTGAACGAGATCGCCTCGCCCCTGCCCCACCAAGGATCGCTGTGATAACGCGAAACAAATTTGATGTCGCGAAATGTGACGTGCGAAATCTCACCCTCATCGCGCAACTGGATACACAACCCGCGGCTGCTGGAAAGAATCCTGCACCGCTCAAAAACGATGTCATGGATGTCCCCCGTCGTTTCCGTGCCGATCTTCAACCCCGCATCCTGCGTGCGGATCACACAGTCATGCACATGGATGTTTGCACACGCCCCAAAATCATTGGTCTGCCGCGTGGACTTGATCACGATGGCATCATCACCGCATACCAGATCGCAATCGCGGATTTCCACATTCCGGCAATGGTCGGGATCAATGCCATCGTCATTCGGCACATCCAACCGGTTCCGCACCTTCACATTGTCGACCAGCACATTCTCACAGCCCAGCATGTGCAATCCCCAATACGGCGCATCGCCAAACGTGATATCGCGCACCACCAGGTCCTTGCACCCCGTCAGCACAAACATCTTCGGCCGCCATTCCTTGAACAGCCACCATTCCCCCGCCGTGTCATAACCCGTCATGAATTCCAACGAACGCCCGCTGATTTTGCCACCACCCGAAATAGTTAAATTAGCTGAATTCGAGGCCATGATCACACCATCGCCCGAATAATCCGCCTGGTTCGTGCTGATGATCAACTCGCCATTCAGATGAAAATCAATCCCGCCCTTCAACTGCAAGGTCCCGATAAGAAACCGCTTCCAATGCGGAATGACCACCCGTGCATTTGTGCCTGCCGCCGCCGCATCAATCGCGCGCTGGATCGCCGCCGTATCCAACGTCACTCCATCACCCTTCGCCCCAAAATCCAGCACATTAAAATCCTTCGCCGATAACGCGGACGGCAGTGTCGACAGAAATCCCAGCCACAACACAAAAACAAATCCTCGCAAAAATTCACCACTCGCACTCCCACCGGTCCAAAACCCGTCTCTAACCCGATGCCTCTGACTCCCTCTCCGCCGCGCAGCGGTGGAGAGGGCTGGGGAGAGGTGGCGCTCACGTTTTACCGTCGATTTTCGAAGTCCGCAGAGGCCAAAACTCATCTTTAAAAAACTATTCTTCATACATTCTATTTCACCGCCACATCCCAAACCTTTGCGCGACGAGACTTGCCGGCCGCCCCTTCCACATCCAGCACCACGATATAATGATCCGGCTTTTTGTAAGCGTGGATCGGATTTTGTTCCCCGGACGTCTCCCCATCTCCAAAATCCCAATGCCACTTCGTAACTTCACCCACGCTCAGATCCTTGAACGCCACCAACCGCCGCTCCATGTCAACCACTTGAAACGACCATTGCGCCTCAAGCTTCTTCTGCAACGACGGCTCCAGCGGCATCAGCTTGAACACGCATAACTCATCCGCCTGCCCATACATCGTGTGATGCCGGGAAAGATTCCAAAAACCGTTATTCGTTTCGCTCGAATGGACATCATCATAGTCGATCAACGCAAACGACATCCCGATCAGCTTGTTGTCCTTCAACACCGATTCCACCGCCCGTTGCGGCCCCTCCGCTCCCGCGTAATCGAACGGCGTGATCCAAAATTCCAGCACGTAATGCCCCGGCTCGCCCGGCTTGAAATCATACTTCTGCGCCGAATTCGCGTACGGCAGCGCCTTCGTCCATTGCGCCGGCCCCCATGCCATGCACCAATCCTTGCCCGCCGATGGCGTGAAGATGTGATAATTCTGCGCCTGCGTGCCCTGAAGCGTAAAATAAGTCTCCCACTGTCCGACCAACGGTTTCGCCGGCGAAAATTTCTCGATCAACGGTCCGCCTGACAGGTCGCCATCCACCACCAGTTCAAACGTATCATTGTGCAGCCCCGGTTCGGAAAAATCCCAATAATCATCATCCGCCTCATACAAAAAATACAGCCGGTTCAATCCCTTCACCCATCCAATCTTTACCCGGATCTTCGGCGTGGACGGATCCGTCACCTGATGTTTCCCAAAATCCTCCACCAACTGGTCCGTGCCGATCACATAACTCTCCGGCACCACGTTCCAATCATTCGTCTCCCCGTCGATGCGCGGAATCTGATCCGCCGGAAATTGAAAAACCTTGAAAACCTCGTTCGTCCGGTCAAACGCCCGCGCCTTCGATATATCAAACAAAACGGCACATGCCACCAGCAGGCATAGCGAGCGGAGCAAAAAAGGATTCACACCGAAAATCCTCCATGTTTGCCCCTGGTAGTCAATGCCCGATTCTTCCTCGCAATGCACACCCGCTTTCGAATTTGTGCACATCTGATGCAAGGTCGGCATTCCAACTAATCTTCGAAAAAGCGAGCCGCTTGCAGTCTTGCGTATCCAAATAACTTGCGCGGATTCCCTCTCCCCTCGGAGGGGAGAGGGCTGGGGTGAGGGGTGGAATTCAACCCAAAGTTCGCTTTTCACACAAGACTTCACAAAACATTTTTCTAATGACTTCCCTCCTCGCGTGTCATATCCCTAGACGCCAGACGTTATCCTATGAAAAACACCCCACGCCCGCTTACCTTTGCCGCCGCCCTCGCCCTTTCCCTTGCGCTCCCGGCCCTCGCCGAGCCCGCGCTGACCATCTACAACCAAAACTTTGCCGTCGTCCGTGATACCGTGCCGCTCGATCTCAAATCTGGCCCGAACGCCGTGCGCTACGCCGGCGCCACCGCGCAGGTGGAGCCGGATTCCGTCATTCTCCGCGACCCCGCCGGCAAACATTCGCTCCAAATCCTTGAGCAAAATTACCGCAACGACCCTGTCAGCGAATCGCTTCTCCTCTCGCTCTTCGAAGGCAAGACCATCGATTTCCAAAAAGACTCGCTGGTGAATAATTCCACCTCCCGTCAGTTGATCCCCGGCAAAATCATCCGCAGTGGCTACGTCCCCGGCGGCGAGGCTCAATCGCCTATCATCCAAGTCGGCGACAAGATGCAGTTCTCCCTCCCCGGCCAGCCGCTCTTTCCCGATCTCGGCGATGACACCGTGCTCAAACCCGCCTTCAACTGGCTCCTGCAATCCGACAAAGCCGGCGCCTTCGATGCCGAAGTCGGCTACGTCACCGCCGGTTTCGATTGGAACGCCAGCTACAATCTTGTTTCACCGGAAAAAGGCGATCTCGTTGACCTCGTCGGCTGGATCACCATGAACAACAACTCCGGCAAAACCTTCGAGAACGCCAAAATCAAACTTATGGCGGGCGACGTAAATAAAATTCAGCCGCAAAATCGTCCGATGGCGTACCGGATGTTTGCCGCCAAAGCAATGGACGACGCCGCCATGGCCCCCGCCGTCTCCGAAAAAGCCTTCGACGAATTCCACCTCTACTCCATCGCGCGTCCGACCACGTTGCACGACCACGAAACCAAGCAGGTCGAATTCGTCCACGCCGAAAAAATGTACGCCCCGACCATTTACGTTTACGACGGCGCTGACCAATACCGTTTCTACGGCCTGAACTACGACCAAAACTACGGCCAGTCCGACAAC
>DASZCA010000037.1:0-7422 GCA_035943555.1 Verrucomicrobiia bacterium | reverse complement strand
CGCGTGATGGGCTCGCTGATCCTCGTGCTCGGACTTTTTCTCGGCGGTGCCTGGCTGTTCAAGAACTGGCAGCGGCTTGCCCTCAAACGTGGACAGCAGCCCAAATTGAACGTGTTGGAAAGCCGTTCGCTCGGCGCGCGCCAGGGGGTTTGTGTGCTGGGTTACGACAAACAACGGTTTCTCATCGCGACTTCACCGGCGGGCGTGACTTTGCTGAGCCACCTTCCGGATGCAGAGGCGGGCGATACCACGCCGGCGACGGAAGTTCCCTCCGGCCCCATGCCGTTTGCCCAGGCGCTTTCCAACGTCCTCAAACGGAAATGAAATCAATTTTCAAAATCGCGCTGGTGGTGTTGCTGGTGGCGCTTGGCGCAGCCCACGCTTCCGCGCAGACGAATGCCGCGGTAAACCTCGGGCCGCTGGCCATTTCGATGGGGCCGAACAATGGCGCGCCGGACGTGGATTCGGGCATAAAAATCCTTTTCACCCTGACCCTGCTCTCGCTCGCACCGTCGATCTTGCTGTTGATGACGTGCTTCACGCGGATTGCGATCGTGCTTTCGTTCATCCGCTCGGCCCTGCAATTGCAAGGCGCGCCAGCCAACCAGATCATCATCGGCCTCTCGCTTTTCATCACTTACTTTGTGATGGCACCGGTTTGGGAACGCATCAATACCGACGCACTGGCGCCATATCAGGCCAAACAGATCACGAGCCAGGTGGCGTTGGATCGCGCCAGCCATGAAATCTCCGCGTTCATGCTCAAGCAGACGCGGCCCAAGGATCTGGAGTTGTTTGTCTCCATGGCCAAGCTGCCGCCCACCGCAGTGGAAGATCTGCCGCTGCGCGTGGTCATTCCTTCTTTCATCATCAGCGAGCTGCGTACGGCGTTCCAGATGGGCTTCTTGATTTATGTGCCGTTCATCCTGATCGACATCGTCGTGGCCACCGTGCTGATGAGCATGGGCATGATGATGATGCCGCCGGCGACGATTTCCATGCCGCTCAAGCTGCTGTTATTTGTACTGGTGGACGGCTGGACGCTCGTCGTGCAATCCTTGGTACGCAGCTTTGGGATGTAACGAGGCCATCATGCGCCCCGCGAAAAAAACGGCCGTCGTAACCGGCAAATTTGACCGCCGCCCGGCCAATTGGTCTCTGAATTTCACATTTTCTCCTCCGTTAAAGGGCAAAAAGCTCTGGAGCGGTCATGGCACAGGCAATGCTTTACCAGCAACTGCACCAGGTTGCTGGTTAAAGTCATATGAATCCTGAATTTGCGATCGATCTCCTGAAGAGCATGATCACGCTGGCGTTGACGATCGCCGCGCCCATTTTAATCACCGCGATGATCATCGGCCTCGCGGTCAGCCTGTTCCAGGCAGTAACCACCATTCATGAACAGACACTGGCCTTCGTACCCAAGGCGCTGGCGGTGATCGGCATCATGCTGCTGTTGCTGCCGTGGATCGTCCGCACGCTCATGGAATTCACCACCGCCGTCATCATGAAGATGCCGCAGATGGTGCAATGAAATGGAACTCGATTTCTATAACTGGGTGCTGGTGTTCGTCCGCGTCGGCGCGTTCCTGCTGGCGCTGCCGTTTTTTTCGGCGGTGAATTTTCCGGTGATGATGCGTATCGCGCTGTCAGCGCTGACCGCGCTGATGATCTCGCCGCAACTGCCACCATTTACCGTTGATCATCTGAACTATTTTTCGCTGATTGGCCTTATGTTTCGTGAGGTCAGCATCGGGCTCCTGCTTGGATTTATCGGGCGGATCATTTTTTACGCAGTGGACATCGCCGGCATGATCATTTCCTCGGAACTCGGATTAAGCATGGGACAGGTGTTCGATCCTTCTTCGCAACAGTCCGAACAAGTGCCAGGATTGATGCTGTCCTTCCTTGCCATCCTCACCATGCTTACCTTGGACTTGCATCATGGTTTGCTGCTGGGCTTTGTGAAAACCTTCGAGGTTCTGCCGATCGGCGGCGGCCACCTGAGCCCGTCCTTGTTTGAACTGGTGGTCGGCCGCACCGGGCAGATCTTTTCCGTGGCGTTGCAGATCGCCGCCCCGGTGATGGCTGTGTCGATTGTCATCACCGTGTTCTTCTCGATCATGAGCCGGGCGGTGCCGCAGATGAATGTTTTTGCGGAAAGTTTCGGCATCCGCATCGCGGGCGGCCTGATCGTCTTCGGTTTCACCCTGCAGATCACCGCGCAATATGTTGCCAACCATTTGCGGCGGATACCGGAAGACCTGATGTATGTCGGCCAGCTCTTGAACGGAGGTTGATATGGCTGAAGATTCCGGCGAAAAGACAGAACAACCGACACAGCGAAGGCTGGAAGACGCCATCAAGCAGGGCCAGATTCCGCGCAGCGCGGAAGTGCAGACGGTTTTCGTGCTGCTGGGGGCCATTGCCGCGCTGAGTTTCAGCGGACGGGAATCGTGGCATCAATTGGTGAATGCCATGGTGCAGACACTGGGACATCTGTATGACACGCCGCTTTCGGCCAATTCCCTTCAAGCCTATGGCGTCACAGGCATGTTGTTTGTGATGAAATGCGCAGGACCGGTCGTCATCGCCACCATGCTGGGAGGTCTCATCGCCGGGGCGATCCAAAACCGGTTTCAAACGGCTTCCGAAGTTCTTTCACCCAATTGGAACCGGCTTAATCCGATCGCGGGTTTTCAAAAGCTGTTTTCCGCCAAATCAGCGGTGCCCACGGCGATCGCCTTCGTCAAATTCTCGCTCATCATCGCGCTCACTTATTCCGAAATTCAAAAGGTGTTGGCTGATCCGATCTTTACAACTTCGGTCAGCGTCGGCCGGTTGGCGGAGTTTCTTGGGTCGACGGCCATGACCATCCTGTTGCGGGTCACCATGGCATTGCTGGTCATCGCGGGTGTTGATTATGGCTACCAATTTTGGCGCACCAGCCGCGACCTAATGATGACGAAAGAGGAGCTGAAGGAAGAAGCGAAAAGCACGGAAGGCAATCCGCAGATGAAAGCGGCACGGCGGCGGCGCAAGACCGTCAGCAAGGCCAAACAACTCGCCGAGGTCGCCAAGGCCGACGTGATCATCACGAACCCGACCCGTATCGCCATCGCCTTGCGCTATGATCGCAAGACCATGAAAGCGCCGAAAGTGGTCGCCAAGGGCATCCGTCTGAACGCCGCCAAAATCCGCGAGATCGCCACGCGGCATCAGATTCCCATCATGGAAAACAAACCGCTCGCACGGATGTTATTCAAGCACGCCAAGGTTGGCAGCGAAGTGCCGGCAAATCTTTATGCGGCGGTGGCAGAAATCTTGGCGTGGGTTTATCGCGTCAATCGCTACCGCTACTTCTCGGAACGCAACCAAGCATAACATCCCCGTTCGCTACTCGTTGATCAGCCCGATCTGGCCCTGTTCAATCCAGCCCGCCGCCACGGATGTTCGGATGAAAAAATAATTTCCGCGCGTTTTCAACCGGCGGACCGGTTCACCGGCGGACAAGATGGAAGTCACTTCGCTGCCACTGGTGGGTGTCAGTCGCAAAGGGACGTTTTTCTTCAAAACAAAACCAATGTCCGTGCGGCTGACTACGCCGACATTGGCAGTGACACTGAAAATAAAAGCGCACAAACCTAGGGCCGCAAGGGACTGCTGCCAGCCGGATTTGCGACGGCGAAACACGCTCGGCAGCACCAAGGCTCCCAACGCAAGCCACAGGCTCATGCCGGCCAGCCAAAGCCACAGGTTCGCCGGCAGCCACGTCGATGCGGTCTCAAACCAGCGCAGTTCCGGCTCGTCCACTTGCACGGCCGCGCGGGCGAATTTCAAATTCTGGACGGCGCGGGCATCATGGGGATCGAGCCAAGTTGCGCGCTCCCAAGCCAAAATTGCCGCTCCCGCGTGACCACGCTGCCATTCAGTGATGCCCAAGTTCACAAAGCCGCCGGCAGACGGACGGGCTTGCACCGATTTCTCAAAGACGTGCCCCGCTTCGGAAAGCTGTCCAGCGCGAGCTGATTCAACGCCACGGGTGAAGGAAGCATCGTCAGCGGCCCGCGCTTTCACCAGCAGACAAGCCAACGCCAAAACCAAAACGGCAGTCCACCAACGCACTCCCAGCAATCGCGCGGCCTGTTGAAATTGGGAAAAAATGTGGTTCACAGTTTTTCCTCCAATCCATTCAGGACAACATCAAGATTGTTTTGCAATTCGAGCAGATTTTCGCGTGACGGTTTGATTGCGGCGAATTGCACATCGGCCGCCGCAAAAATCTTGCGCACGGTTTCACCAGCCGGACCGCTGCGTCCGGCATCATCCAACTGCGCCAGCACATCGGCGCCGACCAGCGCTTGAGCTTCGGCTTGAAGATGGGGGGCGACGGCAATCCGCAGCGCCATCGCCGCGTGTTTGGCGAAGGCATCCTCATCTACGGCGACTATCGCGCGTTGCATCTTGATCTTCTCGCGGCGCAGGTCGCGTTTTGCTTTCCGACGGCGGACGAGGTCCGGATGTGCCTCCAAAAAGCGCCGCCGTTCGTCCCAGCGCCAGAGCGCAATGAAGGCCAGCACCGGCAGGATTTGGAGGCAAACAAACCCACCTTGCAATTGCAACGGTTTCAAGCTGGCGACGGCTTTCCCTGGAACCGTTGCAAAGCCGCTTAATTTAAGCGGTGCAGCATTTGTTTCTGTTGAACTCCAGACCGGCAACTGCACCGGCAGGCCATCGCCGGTGACAGTCACCGGCAAGGGGAAGATCGTCAGATCATAATATTTTCCCGTTGTGGGATCGAACGCACTGAAGGGGATCTCGGGAGTTTGCGTGACTTCATCCGTCAATGGGATCAAGGTGAAACCGTTGCCGGGCGCAGGGTCGGCGATGATCTGCCATTCCCGCGAGCGCGGTGCCGCCGGCGGCACGAACCGGGAGAGATTGGTGGACGGAAAATTGTATTTCAGGTAAATCGGCTCACCAACGTGCACATGATCCGTGGAAAGCTGTGGTCCGGTCGCATGGAACATGCCGATGGCGCCGGTGAAACCGGGCAGTTCACCCTCCGGTGGCAGCGGACGAACATTAAGTCGTGTTTCATCGGAGACCAGCAGGACGTATTGCGGTGCCCCACCGGAAATCACTACTTGCCCCTGCCCGCTAATGGTTATTGGGCCGCCAAAATCGCGTCCGGAGGCGAACCCTTGTGCTGAAATTGCAACGGACCCGGCAGCCAGCGGGGTCGCCGCCGTTTCAAAAATATATGCGGGTTTCTGCTGCCCTTCGTATTTCACCATCTCAACTGATTGCCGGGTTGCAATCTTATCCGTCATGAAACCGCTGCCGTTGAATTGGATCTCACGCAGCGCTTCGATTTGATTCCCGGCGCCAGCCGGCAACAACACCCGGACACGAAAGGGCTGGCCGACGAACAGATTCGTCGCGGAAACATCCAGCAACACCTGCCGCGCGGGCAGCGCGGGCGCAGAATTGCTTTCCAAAACATGCAATTCTGCCGCCGGAACCGTCACGGCATGGCCATTTGCCTGGATGACAAAACTCGAAATGGCGAAATGCCCGGCTGCCGAGGGTTTAACCTCGTAAACGTACGAGGTCAGCGGGAGAAACCGGTTTCCTTCGACGCGGGAAATTTGGCCGCTCAGAGCCGCGCCCAATTTCAATTCCGACGGCGCGGATATCGCATCCGGCCAATCGACCGAGTTCTGGGTTGCATCCACGGTAACCCGGTAAAATGTTTTTCCACCGGCAGGTACGACGGGCGGATCGAACATCGCCGTCGCGCTGATATTTTCCAGCGGAGTCCTGTCCACGACGGACTGTGGCACCATCAACTGGGCGGCGCCGCCTGGCGGCAATTGCGGTGCGGGCTGCCCGGTCGCCAGCAACGGCGTGAGCAACGCCAGCATCAATATGGTTTGTGAATAGCGCATTGTCTGTCACCAATTGCGGCCATGCCGGTCTCCGGCCGGCTGGCCCTGTTGATCACCTTTCAGGGGCAACCCGCGGCCGCCATCCACCGGCAGGCCATCGAGCATCTGGCCTGCCTGGTCAGGTGAAAGCGGAGCCTGCATCTCGTTACCTTCGCGGCCGGCGTTTTCCTCTTTGCCGGAAAGCGATTCGGGTTTTATGTCGCCTTTGCTGCCTTCTCCTTTGTCTTGATCATCGTCGTCCTCGCCCTTGCCACCGGGCGGGGCATTGGGCGCGGGAATCTGGCCTTTGAGTTTGCTGAGCGTTTTGCCCAATTGTTGTTTTTGGCCGGCCATCTGCCCGGCCATCTGTTGCATTTGATGCACGGAGTCCACGAGCTTGGCGATGGCTTGCTCGATCACTTTGCTGTTGTAGGCCGCGTTGGTATCCGATGGATTCATTTCGGCCACGCCCTTGAAATCATCATCCGCCCGCTGCCAGCGGGTCAATGTCTTGCCATACGTGTCCATCGCGGCCTTCACGGCTTTTTCCGCCGCGACCAATTGTCGCCGCGCACCCCGGCCTTCAAGGTAGGCCGTGATCATTTTATCCATCTGGTTTTCAGCCAGCGCCGATTCCCCGTTGCGGATGGCATCTGCCCCTGCGGCCAGCGCGGCCTTCCCCTGGACCGAAATCTTTTGCGCGTCGGGACCTTTTTTCAAAATCTCCATGCCGTCGGCAAAACGGACGTGAGCAAGGTTAAACATTGCCGCCGATTGCACGCGGTCATCCTGAGCAACTAGCGCAGCCGAGAACGCCCGCTCGGCATCGGCATATTTTTGCGCGGCAAGGAACTTTGTTCCAGTATTGTATAAATCGCGGGCGTTTACCGGTACGTTCGTTTCATCGGCGGCAAAAATCCGAAAATCCGCCGCCCATGCGATGAGCAGCCACAACATCAGTTTTGATGAAAAACAGCTCATGTTGACGTGGCCAAGTTCTTTCGGCGTGTGCTGATAAGGGGTTCGATGATCATCAGGAACAAGGCCAAAGCGAGCGGGACATAAAAACGATCGACGCCACGTTTGGTGGCCGCCTGCGCACTGCTGGAAGTGTCCAGCGTGTGCATGGCGGAACGGACTTGCATCAGGCCATCGCCCTGCCGGCCGAGCGGAAAATAACTGCCGCCGGTGACGCGGGCGATTTCGCGGAGCGTTACCTCGTCAAGCTGGCTGCGTACCGCTTGGCCTTTGGCATCGCGCAACGTTTCCATCTGGCCGGCGGCACTGAGGGTCACGACTTCCTTGCCCGTCGGCGTGCCCACGCCAATGGTGAAGATCACGACCCCATTGGTGGCAAGCCGTTTGGCCGCGGCGATGCCGGATTTCTCCAAGTCTTCGCCATCAGTCACCAGCACGACCATTTTGCGCCGGGCATTTTTATCCATCGCACGGCTGGCCTCGCTCAAGGCGCGGCCGATGTCGGTGCCGGGGA
>DASZCA010000036.1:0-18803 GCA_035943555.1 Verrucomicrobiia bacterium | reverse complement strand
ATGCCGGCGGAAAATAATTTCTGCCGCCACCCGGTGACGGAGGATTCGAGATCAAACATGGCGCACCTCGTTTTTGACGGTCGTTATCTGAAGTTTATAAGCGAGGACGCCGAGCATGGTCACGGCGGCCCAAGTCCAGATGAAGGCGACCAAGACCAAGCCAATCGGTGGGTTAGCGCCAGTCATCCGCCCGAGGCAGGGTGGCACGATGGAAGTGATAAAAAGTTTCATGCCGCCCATGCTGGCGAGGCAGCAGAGCGCCCCGGACAGGGGGCGGAGCCAGGCGTGCCGGATGGCGGGGAGCCATTTGCCGCTCTGGCGCCAGATGATCATGATGGCAACGATGGCAAGCACGCCCAGCAGGCGTTCGGACCAGTCCGCTTCGTGGACGGTCAGCAACACGAACAGCATCCAGGAAGCAAAAAGGCCGGCGGCCACGGCACAGCCGAGGCCGAGCAATTTGACCAGACGTGAACCCGGGGAGCGTTCGACTTTTTGAAATTCTGTCCCGAGCGACACGGCGCGACCGATGATCCGGACGGCGGCGTGGAAACTGAGTTCGCCATTCAAGCCGGATTGCATCTGCCGCTCAATCTCTTCGCGGAGATGAAGTTCCAATTCATCCAACGATGCGGAGGTGATATCAGCGGCGAGCATTTGCTGGCGCCAGTTTGTTATGGAGGGTTCGAGGTGGAACATAAGTTTTCGGGTTAAATATTGGCCGGTGCTAAATTCTTCCGACTGGTCGTAGCGAATCCCCAACACCAACCAATAATGATGCCGAAAGGAGCGAGCCCCCAGAGTGAGGCAATGGTTTTTTGGGCCGACGCCAAGACTGTGTGCGGCATGATGACATAGGCTAAAATGACCAGCCAAAGCATGACGGGAACAAAGATGACATCCCGGATGCGGTTGGTCTGAAGGAGCGGAAACTTTTCATGGCTTACACGCAGGGCATAGGCGAGCAATGAAAAAGTGATGGCCGCGGCCAGGGCTGATAATTTCTCCCCCGGTGTCAGGTCGGCGAGATCGCCATTTGTTGAGACATAGGCCAAGGAGCCTATGACCAAAGGAAACAACAAAGCATAGCCGGCGAACAAGAGTTCAAGGTGCTTCCAGTTGAGGCCGGTATTTGTGGCGGCCACTTTTTTAAATTCATTGTGGACGGCCGGGGGCGGGCCGATTTTTTGAACGGCGGATTGAAAGGCGTCGGCTTCGGTCAGACCGGACGCTTGCAAGGCGGCGATGTCTTCGCGGAGGTGGCTTTCCAGTTCCTCCAGCGGGGTGGGGTTTTTGACGCCGGCGGCGAGCATCTGCTGGCGCCAGTTGGTGATGGAGGTTTCGAGGCGGAACATATTTATGCAGTGGGCAAGGCGGTTTGGCGGCGGGCAGCTTCTTCCAGCCCGGCCCATACGGCGCCGAGGGCGGCCATCAAAGTCATGGACCAGAGGACAATGACGGTCAACTGGCCTTGGGTGAGTTCAAATTTTGGCAGGAGGAAGTTCATGAAGACGATGATACCGATCAGGCTGATGGCGCCAAACGTGAGGCCAATGAGCGTCCGAATTCGTCGGTCGGAAACCACGGGGAAAAGCCGATTGATATATCGGCAGCCAAAAATGGTGATGACGATGACAGCGAGATTGGCCAATCCCAAGATGCGCCAGCCCGGGCTGAGTTCGTTTTTGAGAAGACCATAGGCTCCAAAGGGGATGACCACGCCGAGGGAAATCACAATGGCGAGAATGCGCTCCCATTTCCCGGGCGGATTGAAGCGGCGGGTTTTTGAAAATTCAGTTTGAAGAGAAGAAGCGGCGCCGATTTTCTGAACGGCCATGGTGAAGGCCGCGTCCGCCGCCAGCCCAGATCGCAACTGGTGTTCCACTTCCTCGCGAAGATGGTTTTCCAATTCTATCAACGGGATGGGTGACTGGATGCCGGCGGCGAGCATTTGGTTGCGCCAGGCCGTGATAGATTGTTCAAGGTTGAACATAGGGTTTTACTCCATGGCTGATTTGATTTTTTTACTAGGCCAGAGGGCAAAGATGGTGATCGGGTACAGGGCCGTCCATGCGATTCCCAAGAGAGAAGCGTAGTGAAAAATCACGTTCATCTGACTAACGCATACAATCAGGCTCCAAAGAGCAAGGAGCAGGATCGTCCGATCACCGCCCCGGCCGAGGAAGAGCCGTATGCTGGCCAACAATCCGAAGCTTAGAAGCAGTGTGTTAAAGATTAGCGAAGCCAGAATGATGCCGATTTGACTTACTAAAACTCCAAAAATCACCGTCGTAATGCGAACATAATGACCACTGCAGATGGTCCCGGCAACGATGGCGCCTGAGATCAACTGGATGGAACAAAGGATAAACCAGAGCAGACCAAGAGCGCGGCGGGAGCGAACTTCAGACGTGGCCCCCAGCCAGCCAAGCCAACCGGTGGTTTTTTTAAACTCTAATTTGAGCAGGTCCGCCCGGCCGATTTGGGCGAAGGCGGAAGCGAAGGCTTGAGGTTCGGTTGCGCCGGCTTGGATCTGGCGGCTGATTTCTTCGCGCAGATGGCTTTCCAATTCTTCAATCGGTTCTGGTGACCGGATACCGGCGGCGAGCATTTGCTGGCGCCAGACGGCGATTGATTGTTCAAGGTTGAACATAGGGTTTTTTTCAGGCGGTTTTCAGGCCGTTGAGGACGCCGTGGATCAGGGACCATTGTTCGTGATGTTTGGCCATGGCAGCTTTGCCGTCTTTTTTGAGGGAGTAGTATTTGCGTTTGCGGCCGGTCTCGCTTTCGCCCCAGCGGGATTTGATGAGGCCGCGGTGTTCGAGGCGGTGGAGGACGGGATAGAGCATGCCATCGGTCCAGTTGAGCTTGCCGCCGGAGCGGGTCTTGACCTCCTGGATAATGGCGTAGCCGTAGCTTTCACCGGAGGCGAGGAGGGAGAGAATCAGCGGTTCGGCAGAGGCGGCGACGAGTTCTTTACGAATCATAGAGGCACTATACATTGAGGTGCTAGGTATGTCAAGGCGATCCCGTTGCAGGATTGGAATGACGAAATCCGAATGACGAATGATGGTTGTATGAGGTTTGGAAATTAGAGCCAGTCGGCTGGCGGGCGGCGGCGCGCGCGGAGCGACGCGCCCTACCGCCTATAGGCAAATGTTGGCTTTTGAATTTTTTGCGGGCGGTTTGCCTGCGGTCCTGGGGCAAGATTAACGCTCCTATTCACTTGCCGAATCGGAGTTCGGCGTTCCGGAGGTATGGCGGGCCTTTTTTTGCGGGGATAGCAACTTCTTTGCGTGAGTCGTGAGCTGGCTGTTTTTTAACATGGTGGCAACCCGCGCGGGGGCATCGTTCAGCAAGGCGGGAATGAGCGCGGCTTCGGGGAGATTTTTCCAATAATACTTGGGCATCTCCTTTTGCATGGCGCGGATCTTCACGCGGGCGGGATTGAAGATGCTGGAGTAGTAACGGAGCCAAAGATCTTCGGCGGCATCCTCGCCGGGGGCTTGATCGCGGGTGACGCCGGGGGTGAAGGTGAGTTGTTTTTGATCCCAATGCGCGCAGAGGTCGGGCGTCAAAATGGACCAGCGCATGTTGGAGAAACGGTCGATGAAGAACGGGGCGTTCAGTTCCACAATGTGGTGCTGGGGTTCGAACCAGGCGACGAACCATTCAGCGTCCTCGTGTTTTACGGCGCGAAAACGGACAAAGGCGCGCATTTTATGGACGTCGTGGCGGATGGCCTTGTCCATCTGCTGAAATTTATGGACGTCGGGGTCGACGACTAATTCCAACAGGTGCGATTCCTTGTGGGCCAGGCGCCAGAGCAGGCGATATAGCAATCCCCAGCGGCGGGCGTCCGAGTGGCAGGCGACGCGGCGGGCGGCGTCGAGAAAGGCGCGGGGGACTTTGGCGGTGGTGGCGGGAGCTTGAGCGGGTTCCAGTTCAGCGCCGATATCGAGGAGAGGTTGATCGGAGGCCAGTTCCTGCCAGAGGATTTCACCGGGCGACCAGTTGGCGGCCAAGGCGCGGCGGGCGGCTTTTTGCCAGCCGGAAAAATTGGGGGCGAAGGTCAGTTGCCGGAGCATAAGCTATAACTGGCCGCTGAAGACGGAGGGATCGGGTGCGAACAGTTCCAGTTGTTCCACGGGGCGGATGGCGGCCCGCCATTGGTCGGTTCCGACGAGCTTGGGTTTGTGATCGGCGGTGATGACGAAGGGCAAAACCTTTTTTACCGCGATGCGCAGGCGCGCCAGATCGGCGACGGTGACGCGGTGCCAACGGCGGGTCTGGAGCAGGCGGTCCACGTTGCGGACGCCGAGGCCGGGGACGCGCAGGAGCAGTTCCCGCGGGGCGCGGTGGAGATCGACGGGAAATTTTTCGGGATGGCGCAACGCCCACGCGAGCTTGGGATCCATGCCGAGCGGCAGGTTGGGGCTTTCAGTGGTGGTGAGTTCGCCGACATGGAAGCCGTAGAAGCGCATGAGCCAATCGGCTTGATACAGCCGATGTTCGCGTACCAAAGGCGGGGCAACGAGCGGGAGGCCAGCGGCGGCGGAAGGGATAGGGCTGAACGCGGAATAATAGACGCGGCGCAACCGGTGTTCACCGTACAGGGAAGACGCTTGGGCCAGAATTTCGCGGTCAGCCGCCGGGGTGGCGCCGACAATCATCTGGGTGGACTGGCCGGCGGGGGCGAAGACGTCGGATTTCGGGCTTTCTTTGCGCTCGGCTTTGGCCTGGGTGATGCGGTCGCGGATGACGCCCATGGCGCGGCGGATGCGCGGGAGATTTTTTTCGGGTGCGAGTTTTTCCAGGTCCTGCTGCGTGGGCAGTTCGATGTTGATGCTGAGGCGGTCCGCGTAACGCCCGGCTTCGGCGATGAGTTCGGGCGACGCTTCGGGGATGGTTTTGAGATGGATGTAACCGCGAAAGTGATGTTCTTCCCGCAAAGTACGGGCGACATTGACCACCTGCTCCATAGTGTAATCGGGGTTACGGATGATGCCGGAACTGAGGAACAGGCCTTCGATGTAGTTGCGGCGGTAAAAATCCATCGTCAGGGTCACGACTTCTTCAGGCGTGAAGCGGGCGCGGCGGACGTCGCTGGAGAGGCGGTTGATGCAATATTGGCAATCGTAGACGCAAAAATTGGTCAGCAGGATTTTTAGGAGCGAAATACAGCGACCATCGGGGGTGTAACTGTGGCAGATGCCCATGGCGGTGGTGGAGCCGAGGCCGCCATCGCGCGAATTGCGCTTGTTGGTGCCGCTGCTGGCGCAGGAGGCATCATATTTGGCGGCATCGGCGAGGATGGAGAGCTTGGTGGACAGGTCCATTTTGAATCGAACAACATCGTCTGCAAATTTCTTTTCGCAAATTTTTGGAGGGGAAATATTTTGATTGGTGGCGGCATTTAGCCTTCTCCCCCAAGGGGGCGAAGGAACCGCGTGTGGTGGTTGAATGATCAAGACACACAGAATGTCTTTTGATTTTTATCACGAAAATGAATTCCATTTAATTTGAAGGTCTGGTGGCTTAAGCTGGATGCATGAATATCCAGGTGGCCGTGCTTTGTGACGCGGCGACGGAAGACCTTAACTGCAAATTGAATTTGCTGGGGGCGTTTGACACGATTTATGCGCCGCAGATGCCGGCGGTGCATCCGCAGTGCTCGGTGGCGTTGCGGGTGACGTTTGTGCCGGGTGATGAGGGGGCGCGGAAGCTGACGCTGAGTTTCATCAATGCGGACGGACGGGCGATCATGCAGAGCATCGATCTGCCGGTGCAGGTGGCGTTGCCGGATGATGCGCATTTTTTGACGCGCAATTTCATCGTGAACATCCAGCAACTGAAATTTGAGGAGCCGGGGTTGTATTCGGTGGATGTACGGCTGGACAATCTGTCGCAGGCGAGCGTGCCGTTGCTGGTGAAGCTGGTGGAACGGCCGGCGTAAGCAGGGAAAGTTCCAAGGATCAACATCCGAGCGGCCAAGTATTTGCGGTTGTCCGTTCGGGCAGGCGGGCAGATAGATTTTGGCGGGCTACCTTCAAAGAGCGCAGGGGTATTAGAGCGTCAATGCCACAAACGAAAGCGCCTCCTCTCCCCAGCCCTCTCCTCCATTGCATGGAGGAGAGGGAGGCGGGCGATCGCGATTTGGACGGTGGTTTTCCAGTAAATTGCGCACGCCCCGCAGTACCCCTTATCCTAACCTTCTCTCCTCGGAGGGGAGAAGGGGCTGAAAAGCTGCTTTGAAACCCGGGAGGTGTGCAGATTTTCCACTTTGGGCTTTGAAGTTTGGCTGCGGGTCATTATTTTTCTGCGCGATGAACAACGCCCCCATTTTGAAACTTGATCTGCCCGGCATCAAAAAGGTCCGTTCCGGGAAGGTCCGCGAAGTGTTTGACCTTGGTGACAGCTTTTTGCTGGTGGCGAGCGACCGGATCTCGGCGTTCGACGTGATCCTGCCGAACGGCATCCCGCGCAAGGGCGAGGTGCTGACGCAGGTGTCGCATTTCTGGTTCGAGAAATTTTCCGCGCTGGTGCCGAATCATCTGCTGGCGAAGTCGAATGACCCGTTGCCGGCCAACCTGCAGCCGTTCGCGGCGCAACTGGCGAAGCGGTCGATGATCGTGAAGAAGGCAAAGCCGCTGGCGATCGAGTGCATCGTGCGCGGGTATCTGTCCGGGAGCGGTTTGAAGGAATATAAGAAATCGCAGACAGTCTGCGGCATCCAACTGCCGGCGGGGCTGGTGGATTCCTCGGAGTTGCCGGAGCCGATCTTTACGCCGTCCACGAAAGCGGAACAAGGCCACGACGAGAATATTAATTTTGAGCAGGCGTGCGAGATCGTGGGCAAGGATCTGGCCACGCAGGCGCGGGACCTGAGCCTGAAGATCTACAAGGCAGGGCGCGATTATGCGCGCGAACGCGGTATCATCATTGCGGACACGAAGTTTGAGTTCGGCCTGTTCGAAGGCAAGCTGATCTTGATCGATGAAGTGTTGACGCCGGATTCATCGCGTTTCTGGCCGGCGGACCAGTATTCACCGGGCAAAGGGCAGCCGAGTTTTGACAAGCAGTTCGTGCGAGATTATTTGGAGACGTTGACTTGGGACAAGACGCCGCCGGGGCCGGTGCTGCCGGAAGACGTGATCAACAAGACGGGCGCGAAGTACGTGGAGGCGTATGAGCGGTTGACGGGGAAGAAGCTGTAAGCAAGCTCCGAACAACGGTGTGATTTTAGCCCACGGGTAATACCGTGGGTTTTTTGTTTGGATAAGTGTGTTACATCGGCGACCACGAGAGATATGCCGTCCCTGACGGGGCCTGAAGCCTTGGTTTGAGGCTTTCCACAAAGATGGCGCACCTACGGTGCTGGCAATCGCCTGAAAGTGCCTATTTGCCGGCGAGTGTCAAAAATTCCAGGAGAACAAGCTCATCCAGGCGCAGGTGGATCGCGTGGGTTGATTTCATTTTGCTGATCAATCTTTCCGCCGTGGGGATCAGCGAGCCTTCCAGATAGGCCTCAATGATGACCGGGTGGATGTAAGATTTGCGGCATACGGTCGGGGTATTGCCCAGATGCTGCGAGGCGGTTTTGATGGCCGACACGATGTTTTTACGGCATTGCGTGACCTTTTCAGCGGGACCCATCTTGCGCAATTCGGTGAGGGCTGAGAGCGTCCCGCCCCAGGTGCGAAATTCTTTGGCGGTAAATTCTTCCCCGGAAATTTCGCGTAAATATTCATTCACGTCGTGGGAACCGACATGGTGTTTTTCACCCGCCTCGTTCACGTAATGAAACAGTTCGTGTCCGGGAAGGTGTTGGCAGGCGCGGACAATCTTGGCCACGCGCGGGTCATGGACGGCGATGGCGTGCTCCTTGTTGCTCTTGCCCCGGAAATGAAAGTGAATGGTGCCGCCGGACACGGTCGCATGGCGGTTTTCCATCGTGGTCAGGCCGTACGTATGATTTTCGCGCGCCGATCCTTCATTGCCCACGCGAATGAGACTGGTTTCCAACAGGCGCACGACGGTAGCCAGGACTTTTTCGCGGCAAAGGCCTTGGCGCGCGAGGTCTTTGGTGAGCCGGCGGCGAATGGCGGGCAGCACGCGGGCAAAATCCACCAGCCGGTGGAATTTGGTTTCATCGCGGACTTCGCGCCAGCGTTGGTGATAGACGTGCTGTTTGCGGTTGCGTTCATCGCGTCCGCTGGCCTGGAGATGACCGTTTTCGGAAGGGCAAATCCAGACGTCATTCCAAGCGGGCGGAATGACGAGAGATTCGATGCGCTGGAGGGTCGAGCGGTCACGGATGCTCTTGCCGGCGGCATCGACGTAGCGAAAGCCGCGGCCATTTTTTTCGCGGTGGATGCCGGGATGATGGTCGTGGACATAGCGGAGGCCGACCGCGCGGGCGGATTCCATGGAGGAGGGCGGAGTTCTGGGTTTTGGTTTGATGGGGAGAATGTGGCACCAGAGGGAGTGGGTGTCCAATGGAGTTAATGATGGATGACGAATGGTGAAAACATTCAACAACCAACATTTAACGCTCAACATGCCAAGACAGACCGGCAAAATTGGAGCGGATAAAACAAATTTTATTTATTTTCAGGTTGGACAGTCTTTGTCCAACCGGGTGTGCGAGAGTGGAGGCGTGAAAGTGCGAAGGCAGAAATTGGAAGACGGGATGAGGAAGAAGTTGTGCGAGGGCGCGGTGGGGGATGTCTGTTTTCTTCAAACATGCGCGCTTGAGGGTGTATCAAGCGTGATAGGGGAAGGTAAATTAATGCGACAGTTTGCAAGCGGGGGATGTTCTTGGGTGAGAGGCATGCGGTTGCAGGCGAAAGCGGCAGAGGACTGCCGCACTCCAGGACGCTTCGCGTTCATTGAGCGAATCGTGATGCGCAGGTATCGAGGGTGGGCCCTGCCAAAAGGTGGCCGTTGCGCGGCCAGACAACGTCGCATCCGCCTTCGCCAAGGCTATGGCGGACAGGGCGCGAACCCTGCCCACCTTGGAGGGCGATCCGAGCGTCAAATGGGTTTGGCGTATCCATCAAAGCACAGTGATATACCAACAAATCCCAACGAAATTTTTTTGGAGAGAGGGGGCGGCCTTGCTTGAAGATAAAAATTCGAGGACGATCCGCCTTCGCAAAAAAGCTATGGCGCGACAGGGGACGAGGGCGAAGAGTCGAGCAAGCAGATGCGCGTTTTGTTTGCGTTCGCGAGGGGGCGGAATTGAGCTAAATTGATTGATACATTTATGCAGGCGGAACGAATCATCAAGGGGCACCGGGGTGCCTTGGAGAATCCGGCGAACCGGTTTGAGAAAATTTTTCTCGAGCCGGATGCGGACTGGAATCCGGATGAAGATGTGCTGCCGCGCACGCAGTTTCTGACGGATCACAGCGCGACGGTGATCAGTCATAACAAAAGCCCGGACCTGGGGTTTGGGGCGAGCTTGAATCCGTATCGCGGTTGCGAGCATGGTTGCATTTATTGTTATGCGCGGCCGACGCATGAGTATCTGGGGTTTTCAGCAGGGCTGGATTTTGAGACGAAAATCATGGTGAAGACGCGGGCGCCGGAGTTGTTGCGGGCGGAATTGTCATCGCCGAAATGGGTGCCGCAGACGGTGGTGATGAGCGGTGTGACGGATTGTTACCAGCCGGTGGAGCGGAAGTTGAAATTAACGCGGCGTTGTTTGGAGGTGTTGGCGGAATTTCGGAATCCAGTGGCGATCATCACAAAAAATTCGCTGGTGGCGCGGGACATCGATCTGCTGTCAGAACTGGCGAAGTTCAACGCGGCGTCGGTGACGGTCTCGGTGACGACGTTGGATGTGAAGTTGCGGAATGTGATGGAGCCGCGGACATCGCCGCCGGCGGCGCGGCTGGAGACGATCCGGAAGCTGGCGGCGGCGGGCATCCCGGTGAGCGTGAATGTGGCGCCGATCATCCCGGGGCTGACGGATCACGAGATGCCAAAGATCTTGCAAGCGGCAGCGGCGGCTGGGGCGACGTCGGCGGGTTTTACGATCGTGCGGCTGCCGCATGGGGACAAAGATTTGTTTGAGAGCTGGTTGGGGGCAAATTTTCCGGACCGGAAGGAGAAGGTGCTGAATCGTATCCGGGCGATGCGCGGGGGGAAGTTGTATGATGCAGAGTGGGGGACGCGGATGCGTGGCGAAGGGATTTTCGCGGAGCAGATTGCGCAGATGTTTGAGGTGGCGCGGCGGAAGGCGGGGTTCAAGGATGATTTTCCGGAGCTGTCGACGGCGGCGTTTCGGCGTGCGGGAGGGGAGCAGTTGTCGCTGTTTTGAGGAGATATGTGATTGAGTTTTCATTCACAATCCAAGCGGGGGCAAGTAGAGTTTAAAGCATGAACGTTGTCATCGAATGAAAGATAATTCACTGGCATTCCGACCCCCTCATCCTAGCCTTCTCCCCCAGGGGGGCGAAGGAACACGCGTTGGGTTGAAACGACATCTCTCTGCTCAACGCGAGCGACTTGTTTAATCCGCATCTTATGCAAGCGCTCGTTGAAGATTTTTTGCAGTACTTGCGCCATGAGCGCGGGCAATCAGATAACACGGCTAAGACGTATGCCGCGTTGCTCGGGAAGTTCACGGCGTGGGCGGAGAAGCAGGGTGTCACGGATTGGAAGCAGGTGGAGTTAAAACAGCTGATGGCTTTTTTGCAGCATGAGCGCGTGCGGCCGCTGGCGGATGAGCCGGCGGCATCGACGAAGCGGTTGAGCGGCGAGAGCGTTTACCTAGAGATCGCAGCGCTGCGGGCGTTTTATAAATTTGCGGAGTTGGAAAAGATTTTGCCGGTGAACGTGGCGGAAAATCTTTCGCTGCCGCGCCGGTGGAAGCGGTTGCCGAAGGCGTTGAGCCACGACGAGATCACGAAGCTGTTGCTGCCGGAAGAGGCCGCAACGCCGGAAAATCTTTGTGACCAAGCCATCATGGAACTGGCGTATGCGTGCGGGTTACGGCTGTCGGAGATGCGGAACTTACGCTTGGAGCAACTGCATCTCGACGCGGGGTTCATCAACGTGATCGGCAAGGGGAACAAGGAGCGCGTGGTGCCGATCGGGCGCAAGGCAATCGCGGCGCTGAACGGGTTCATCGAGGCGGGGCGGCCGAAGCTGATCACGCCGAAGTCGCCGGCGAATGTTTTTTTGACGAGGCGGGGGACGCCGTTCGCGGCGGTGACGTTGTGGTTGCGCATCAAGAACCGGGTGCGGCGCGCAGGGGTGGAACGGAACATCACGCCGCATATGTTGCGGCACAGTTTTGCAACGCATCTATTGGAGCACGGCGCGGATTTGCGGGTGATCCAGGAACTGTTGGGCCACGCGAACATCGGCACGACGGAAATTTACACGCATGTGGCGGGAAACCGGTTGCGGGAGGTGCATCGGAAGTTTCATCCGAGGGCGTAGCGGGAAAGCTCAAAGCTCCAACGTTCGAGCGTCCAAATAATTAAGTTTTTAACCACGGATGGACACAGTCTACAAACCCTATTCAGAACATCAATAAAACAGCAAAAACCATGTAAAATCATTACAAACTAGCCGTTGCTCGCCAAAACTTTTCACTACTATTCATCACTTGCGCTGGCAGTTCTACTGACAGTGCCCAAACGCTAAATTCTTTTGAGTTTGCAGCCCATCCACTTGTTAGCCATCACTCCACTGTTTAACAACACGTAAATCAGGACAAGGCGATCTCCAGATTTGGATTTCATAGAAATCTTTCCCTTCAAGTCCGTCTTCGGACAATGTGTCCAAACCACGATATAATCCACGCACCGTGTAATCGCCCGGATCCACACTAAAACAAGCAAGTGAACCGCCAGTGCATTCATGTATTTCAATCGAGCCTTCTGTCGCTAAAGGAGCCTCAATGACATGCTGCCAAGCTCCAAATATCACCTGTGGTTCTGAATCCCAAATGCTGACTTCCACTGGAACGGCCATGTCCCGAATCGGACAAATAACTACAACGCCTCGCGCTATCTTGGCACGATTGGTCACATCTTGATTTGACCAGTCTTCAGGTGCGTGCTGGCCGGATTTCTTTGGATCCAAGACATAAAACTGGTGGTAGTCGGCAAAAATAGTGAGACGGCAGCGATGACATGGATTACTCATGACGGCTAAGAGTGAATTGGCTGCAACCCATGCACGAATAACATTTTCTGCGCGGCAGTTATCACAAGCTCATGAAAGCGGATTTGAGAATTACCGTCGAGGATAATTGGCAAAGAGAGTTTAAATTTGGGTATGCTGGGTCGAGTTCAATCTGTGGCAGTATTGGAGAAGTTTCAGCGAGTTGTAGCCGGCGAGTTACCGCAGCAACGTGCTGGTTACTGGCAGTTCCACTGACAGCAATCATCCGTCTTCTCAATAAACTCCTTAGTCATGAGGTTTTTAACACCTTAACCACGGATGGACACAGATGAACACGGATTTGCAGACAGGGAACTTGACGCGAATTGCGCTAATTTTCGCAAATTTGAGAGGCGGTAACATTCAACACTCAACATGCCTTGTAGAAACCTCTCACACCAAAAAAAGATTAGGGCCGACAGGAGTGCTTGAATACGGATACGGAGGTTACAGGTCACGCGCTGCGGCTGGTCCCTGTCTCCCCAACACAGCCGCCGCCCATTGAAACGCCGGGTTTTAGAAAGGTTTCTGCAGAGCACACTCAACATTCAACGCCCAAAGAAAAAGTGATGTGTGATGCGTGAAACCAAATTTTTAATCACGTATGCACACAGATGTGGCCGAACTACGCATGAGGAGAGAGGAGGCCGGGTTTAATTATGCCCCCTGTGCAGGTGGGCGTTTAAGCGACTTAAAAGTCGCGTCCCGGGGGCAGAGGATTCCGCTTTGCGGAACCGGGCGTCAGAACTGGTTGTTATGACCACAAAAGATGTGGCAATGCGAAACAACCGCCTGAAGGCGGAACTCCAAACACCATCATTCGAAGTCGTAGACGGTGACTTTTTTCACGTAAGGTTTTACGCATTGGGCGATGAATTCGAGGTGTTGCGGGTGAATTTGATAATCGTCCTGCGCCTGCTTGCTGGTGAAGGCGGTGTTCAGCGCGACCTGATAGGTCTGGTCCACAACGGGGCGGGTGCTGCCGACCATCTTGCCGATGTGGAAAAATGTGAGGCCGGGGATGGATTTAAGAAATTTGTTGGCGCCGGCGATGACGGCATCGGCGGCCTCGGGCTTCGCGGGGTCGGTCCAGAAAATGACAACGTGGGAGAACATAATTTTAACTTGCGAAGAATTTCCACTGGAACGAGGATAAGGGCAAGCAAGGAATTGAGCGGTCACGCATGTCGCGTTGGCTGCGGTGTCAAACTGTGAGAGATCAAATGATGATGCGTCGTTGTATCTGCATCTGTGCCAGCATGCTGTTTGCGTGCGGGCTTTCGGTCCATGCCCTGGAAGAAACTAATTTTTGGGGGCCGGCGGAAAACACCGCATGGCGTTCGGCGCTGACGCCGAGCGCATCGGAAGGCGTCGAAGCCGCTGCGCTCGTTTCTGCCAAGGCGGTACAGCAATCTTCGGCAGCGGCCACTCCAAATTTCAGCCCCATCACGCCATCAGCACATCAACCGGTAGGGGCGTTGTCCGGGAGGGTGGTGTTCATGAACTCAGGTCACGGGTGGACGTGGTATACGAACGGTTCGAGCACTAACTGGGGTTTGCAACGTCCGTCGGCGTTAAATTCGATGAACGAGGATTATGGCAACTGGGATCAATTGAATTTTTTTGCGGCCTATTGTTTCAATGCCGGCGCGATCGTCGCCTCGATGCGGCCGTTGGGCCAGCAGACGAATGAGGTGATCATCGACAATGTAGATGCGGGGGTGGCGTTTGCCGGCACATGGAATAACAGCAGCCAAACGGTGTATTGGGGGAAGCCGGGCGCGGTGCCCTACCGGTTCGCTTCGTTCGCCGCGACAGAAACCGCGACGGCGACCTATACGCCGACGATTCCGGTGGCGGGCTATTATCCGGTCTACACCTGGGTGCTGCATGGCACGGACCGGGGCGACCAGCTTTATCGCATCCGCCATACGGGCGGGGAGACGCTATATCGCGTGCCGCATTATCTGGTCGGCAATGGCTGGGTTTATCTGGGTGAATATTATTTCAATGCGGGGTCCAATTCGGCGAGCGGATCGGTGGTGGTCAGCAATCTGCGCGGCACGGCAACGGGAAGCGTAGTGATCGCGGATGCGATCCGGTTTGGCAATGGAATGGGATCGGTCAACCGCGGGAGCGGCGTGTCCGGATATCCGCGCGAGGAGGAAAGCTGCCGGTACTGGATCCAAGGCAACTTGGGCCAAGGGCAATCCACCTCACTCTTCGAGACCAGCGGCAATGACGAGCAGGACAGCTGGTCCGCGCCGCCACGGATGTCGGTGGAGATGACGGAGACGAGCGGCACTTCATTTTTTAAGCGCATCCACATCAGCTTTCATTCGAATGCAAGCACCGGTGTCCCGGCTACGGCGACATCGCGCGGGGTGAACGGGCTGGTGACAACGGTGCCGACGCCCAACCAAGCAGAGCTCGCGAGGCTTTGCGGGCAGACGGTGAATGATGAGATGGTTTCGCTCGGTTCGCCCCCGCTGGAATTTCCATGGTTCAACAGCGGGACGAATATTGTTTTTTCGGGGGCGTATGGAGAATTGAGCGACAACAGTTTTTTGGATGTGATGGATGCGACCATCATCGAGGTGGCTTACCACGATAATCCGACGGATGCGGCGCTGCTGCGTGATCCGCGGGTGCGCAACGGCGTGGCGCGGGCGGCGATGCACGCGGTGGTCAAGTACATGAACGAGTTCGACACGAACAATCCACCGCCGCTGATCTATCTGCCGGAGCCGCCGGTGAATGTGCGGGCGATCGGCGCGCCGAACGGAACGGTGGCGCTGACGTGGGCGATGCCAGTGAGCGTGGCGAACAGCGGCGCGCCGACGAACTACATCATCTACCAATCGACGAACGGGTATGGTTTTGGGAATCCGATTTCCGTGGGTAACGTGACGAATTATACGGTCTCCAATCTGGCGACGGGGGTGGACTATTATTTTCGCGTGGCGGCGGGGAATGCGGGCGGAGAATCGTTTCCTTCGGCGGTGGTGGGTTGCCGTCCGCCGGCGACGGGCACATCGATCAAAGCGCTTTTTGTGAACGGGTTTGACCGGTTTGATCGCACCACAGATCTGAACCAGGACCTGGTGGCGCAGCATTATGTTCCGCCGGGGCCGACGGGCGGCAACCAACGTGTGCTGCCGCGGCGGATCAATTCGTTTGACTACGTCGTGCCGCATGGCAAGGCACTCAGCGCGTACGGCATGGCGTTTGATTCATGCCAGCACGGCGCGATCACAAATGATCTGGTGTCGCTGACGAATTATCCGATCGTGATCTGGGAGGCGGGCAACGAATCAACGGCGGATGAAACTTTCAGCAGCATTGAAGAGACGAAGGTGGCGACGTTTTTGGCGGGCGGCGGGAATCTGTTTGTTTCCGGCGCGGAGATCGCGTGGGACTTGGACCGTCCGAGCGGGCCGACGGCGGCGGACCGGAATTTTTTTCATAACCAACTGCACGCGGTGTATGTCGCAGACAGTTCGGGCGCGTGGAATTTCAATGCGGCGGGCACCTCGCTCTTTGCCGGCAACATGAATGGAACATTTGACGACGGATCGAAGGGGGTTTACATGGTTGGTTTTCCGGACGTGATCGCGCCGACGAATTACGGCACCTTGACGGGCATCAGCTACAGCAATGTGACGAGCGGGGCGGCGGCGGTGGTGTATAACGGCACGGCGGGCGGCGGCAAGGTGGTGTACCTCGGCTTTCCGTTTGAGACAATTTTGAGCGAGGCGGTGCGCAATGTGTACATGGCGGATGTGCTGAATTTTTTCACGGCGGGGCCGTTGAAATTTGATGCGATCACGGGGCTGGCCGGCGGACAGGTGAAGGTGGACGCCAGCGGGGCGGCGGGGATCTATACGGTGCAGACGTCGGCAGATCTGAGCAGCTGGGGGGCGCTGATGAATTTGACGAATACGAGCGGGGTGATGAGTTTTACAAACGATACGACGAGCGGGGTGAAGTTTTACCGGGTGAAGTCGTTTCCGTGAGGTTTAATTAACGCAGAGACGCTAAGGACGCAGAGAGGCGCAGAGGGGTTTGTTTTGGTTATGCATCAGGCGTTTTGACGCCACCCTTGTTTTGAACGTTGAAGCGGCATAAATGCCGCGCTCCGAAAATCTGCGCTTTTATTTGCGAGAAAAATGGGGTTATACTTGCCGAATCTATGAGCAAAACTGCACTTCTTTTTGCCGGCCAGGGCGCACAAGTCGTCGGCATGGGCAAAGACCTGGCTGAAAAATTTCCGAGCGCGAAAGCATGGTTTGACCGCGCCAATGAGGCGGTGGGTTACGATCTTTCGGGGATCTGTTTCGGCGGGCCGGAGGCGGAATTGACGAAGACGGAAAATGCGCAGCCGGGGATTTTTTTGGTGAGCTGGGTGGCGTTGCAATTGTTGCAGGAACAGGTGCCGGGATTAAAATTCGAGGCGACGGCGGGGCTTTCGCTGGGCGAGTTCACGGCGTTGACGGCGGCGGGGGCGATGAGTTTTGAGGATGGTTTGCGGGTGGTGCGGCAGCGCGGACGTTTCATGCAGGAGGCTTGCGATGTGACCAAGGGCGGCATGGCGGCGGTCATCGGGTTGGATGAAGCGCCGACGCGAGAGGTGTGCGCAGAAACAGGTGTGGTGCTGGCGAACTTGAACTGCCCGGGGCAATTGGTGATCTCGGGCGCGGCGGACAAGATCGAAAAGGCGTGCGAACTGGCGAAGGCCAAGGGTGCGCGCAAGGCGATCCCGTTGCCGGTGGCGGGGGCGTATCATTCACCGTTGATGGCGACCGCGCAGCCGAAGCTCGCGGCGGAGCTGGCGAAGGTAAATTTGGTGTCGCCGACGGTGCCGGTAATCTCCAACGTGACGGCACAGGCGCATGGTGCGCCGGCAGATATTTCGGCGAAGCTCGTGGAGCAGGTGTGCGCCTCGGTGTTGTGGGAGAACTCGGTGCGGGCGTTGCTGGCGCAGGGTTTTACGCGGTTCATCGAGCTCGGACCGGGCACGGCGTTGAGCGGGTTTATGAAGCGCATTGATAAGACCGTTACGATGTTGAATGTGGCGGATGTGGCAAGTTTTGAGGCGACGGTGAAGGCGTTGGCGAGCTGACTCCGAGTTCGTTCGTCATAGCGGCCTCCGATTTAGCACAATAGGATACGATGCGCATCAGGCCGAAGCCGCTGAAGACGGCCAGCGGGAGATAGGAAGCGGTGCAGCACGTGTTCGTGGAACTTATGTCCATGTTTAACATCCAATCATGCATGGTCATCAATACCTGGCCGGCCGGGATGAACCACGCCAGCAGCAGGCCCATCTGCCATCGTTGAACGGGTGAAGACGTTTTTCGCCATCGGGTTGCGCCAAGGGCCGCGGCAAAAAGATAAATCCATCCATAGTCGTGCCCGGTCTGCATGAATATCATGCCGGCCCGCCGGCTCAGTTCCAGCGGATCATGAACTATCTGCGGCCCGCAACCATCGCGATGGTTTACGTGAAAGAAACCTTCAACCGTGCGAGGATGGCCCCAATCCATGGGAGAAACAGTCATGGAATAGACCGGCAGCAGGAGGTAGGAGCCTTGGGCGGCCAGAAACATCAGGGCGATTAGCAACAGGGTTTTCCACTCGGAAAAGATTTTTCCGCTTTTCCACCAAAAGGCGGTGCCTAGAGCGAAGGACATGGCCGCCGCGATAAAAAAAAGCGGTCCCCATCCGGCCACAAGATCATAAATGAATTCATTATATCCATGATGGAACCGCCAGATCATCCACCACAAAATGACGCTGGTGCATAAGAGCGCATCGCGGCTAAATTTTCTTTCTGCGAGGACGATCAGCAGACAAAGACCCAGAACCATCGGACAAAGATCCTTGTTTTCAACCATCGTCAACGATCCGGTAAAAAATGATAAGGCGATGGAACGTTTGCAGGCCGGCCGGAAAAACCAATGCGTCGCCAAACATAGGGCAAGGGCGAATAGCAACAGGCTAAACGTGTACGGATCCGGCCGCACGGCTTTGGACCACATTGAGGTGGCGAGCCCGAAGCCCAGCCCAGCCACAGTTCCGCAAATCAGCGCGGCAATTTTTTGTGTTCGCGCCGAAAGACTTTTAAAACCCGGAGAATCGGCGGAAGCCAGGCTGGCCGTTCGCGCAACCAACAGCGCGACGAGGCCGCAAGTCACTGCTGCAGCGACAGCCGAAGCCAAGGAGAGCCGCCAGGCGACGTTGGAAAAGGGAATCACCTTGATGAACAACCAGCCATAGAGCACCCATACCGGATTGCCCGGGGGGACGGATGGGCCCGGATACAAACAATTGGTCGCATAGGCGCCGGTATAGCCAAGCGTAAGCTCAGGTGGCAACGAAAACCAATAGACGAACAGCGCCAGAAAGGCAGTGACGACAAAGCTCAACCAATCTATTTTTCGGAAAAAGCGATCGGTTTCGGCCGGGTTTGCCATGGGCTTAAGTTCATCAGTCATCAGGCGTTTAGAGCATTTTCAGAAAAGTTATAGCCGTTCGGTTATGGCGGGAGTGGTGGCGGTCTTTTTGGGTTTTGGCTTCGTTTCGGCTCAGTCACAGGGTTGTTCAAGCCTGCTCCTTCG
>DASZCA010000035.1:0-3724 GCA_035943555.1 Verrucomicrobiia bacterium | reverse complement strand
GCCGTTCATGCGATTGAAGGACTGGAGCGCATCCGCTTCACCTCGCCGCATCCAAAAGGATATGGCGATGACCTGGTGGAAGCCTATGCCCGGTTGCCCAAGCTCGCCGAAAGCGCGCATATACCCCTCCAAAGCGGCAGCGACCGCCTGTTAAAACTCATGCACCGGGGCTATACCCGCGAAAGGTTTCTCAACATCATCCGGAAATTGCGGCAGGCCAAGCCGAACATCGGCCTCACGACGGACATCATCGTCGGCTTTCCGGGCGAAACTGAAGAAGATTTCGAGCAAACTCTTTCGCTCTGCCGTGAAGTGGAGTTCGACAACGCCTTTATTTTTAAATACTCGCCACGTCGCGACACCCCTGCTGCCGAGATGCCGGATCAAGTGCCGCAAGAAATCCGCGAAGAGCGTAACCATCGCTTACTCGAAACCGTGAACGAAATCGGCAAGCGCAAATACGATGCCTTTATCGGCCAACAAGTGCAGATACTTGTGGAAGGTCCGAGCAAGAAAAACGCAGCCCGCTACACCGGACGCACCCGCTGCAACCGGATCGTGCTCTTTGACGGCAGCGTACGCCATCAAAGCCAGCTCATGGACGTGAAGATCACCCGCACCGGTTCATTCACATTGTACGGTGATCCGGCGATTGTGAATCTGTAAGAATCGGGCTATTTTTCGGATGAAACTGCTGCTATCAATCCTTCTAGTAGCCTCAGCTTTCATTTCCCATGCACAATCATCTCCCGGGTCGTTTACCTATGTTCTCCAAGCAGATGCGCTTGAAAAATCCAAGACTGAAGCTATCAGCAAACTTGCAGCATGCGGGCGTGATTGGATAATTCTCGACGCCCAATACGGTAACAATGAACCATGGACCAGCGCCGACCTCACTGCCATCAAGGCCGGGCGCGCGGGGCGCAAGCTCATCGCCTATATTTCAATCGGTGAAGCGGAGGACTACCGTGCTTATTGGAATCCCAAGTGGGACCCGGATCATGATGGCAAACCGGATGCCTGTGCGCCGGCTTTCCTGCTGACGCAAAATCCGGAGTGGAAGGGCAATTACCGCGTCAAATACTGGCAGGCGGACTGGCAGCAAATCATGCTCGTTCAAGTGGATAAAATCATGGCCGCCGGTTTTGATGGCGTATACCTCGACATCGTGGATGGCTTTGAGACTTTCGAGCAAGATGGGAAAAGCTCTTTGGATGATCGCGTGAATCCCGAGACCAAGCAAAGCTACCGTCGCGACATGGTGGACTGGGTAAAAGCGGTTGCCGCTCGCGCCCGCAAAGCTAACCCCGCCGCCCTCGTCATACCCCAAAACGGAACACAATTATTGGTACATCCTGATTTCCTTTCCACGGTGGATGCCGTCGGCATTGAAGACTTGTTTAGCAACGGCGAAAAATCTCAAAAACCTTCCGATACAAAATACGTCCTAGAATGCGTTGCCCCGTTGATAGCCATTCACAAACCTGCATTAGATATAGAATATCCCAGCAGCCACGAACGCCGTGCGAAAGTCCAGGAACTGGCGGCGCAGCACGGCCTTACTTGGATTGTCACCGACCGACAATTAAAGACTCTTGGCGAATCGGGAAAATGAACGCATTCATTTTCTTCGTGTCTATTCTCATGAATTCATGGTTTAATTTCATACGATGAAATTGTCGTTATTATCAATTTTGCTGGGCGTCGGCATGGGGTTGCCCCAAGTTTATGGTTTGGCCCAACCCGCCAAGTTTGCTGTCGCCGCCAAAAAGTTGCCGCGCAACTTCGCCCTTGGGGTCGCACTCATGCTGCTCGGAACCGGCTGGTTCATCTGGAATGTAAACAATGAGCCCATCGCGGATTTCTCGGTTTTTAAGCCATATATGATCGCCGGGTTCGCGGCTGTTGGCGTGCTATCCTGCATCTTTATCACGGATTTTCTCGCCGTGCGCGGTCTGGCGGTGGTGCTGCTGTTGCTTGGAAAGCTGATGGTCGATACCGGCCGACCGCATCTTGGCGAATCTCCATTCGTGCTGGTCATTCAAGCCTGGGCGTATTTGTTCATCGTCGCGGGCATCTGGTTCACGATCACTCCATGGCGCCTGCGTGACCTGCTCAACCTTGCCACGGCCAACGAAACTCGCGTGCGCATCGGCAGCGGTTTGCGGCTTGCGTTTGCTCTCTTTGTAGTAATCCTTGGTTTGACCGTGTTTCGTGCGATGTGAAATGAACCTGTCCGATTTTCGTGAAGATTACCGGCATGACTCGCTCGACCGGGCGCAGCTGAATCCCAGTCCTTTCACCCAGTTTGAATTGTGGTTCCAAGCCGCGACCGGCCAGCAAACTCAGACCCGCTGGCGCAAGATCGGCATCGCGCTTTTCAAACTCTGGAGCGCCATCTGCAACCACCGCCCGCCGGACATCAATGCGATGACCCTTGCGACGGTGGACAAGGATGGCCGCCCCTCTTCCCGCACCGTTTTGCTAAAGACCTTGGACGAGCGGGGCTTCATATTTTTTACCAACTACGATAGCCGCAAAGGTCGCGAACTTACGGAAAATCCAAATGCGGCGCTAACTTTTTTTTGGTCGGAACTGGAACGGCAGGTCTGCGTCGCCGGCACGGTCTCCAAATTGCCGGCCGCTGAATCAGAGAAATATTTCAAAACCCGCCCGCGAGGAAGCCAGATTGGCGCGTGGGCTTCGAACCAAAGCGAGACCGTGGCTGACCGTGCGGCCTTGGAAGCAAAATGGCGTGAATTGGAACAAAAATTTCCCGGCGAAGTTCCCTTGCCGCCAAATTGGGGCGGATTTATTTTGAAACCGGAACGGATCGAATTTTGGCAGGGACGCCCCAGCCGTCTGCATGACCGTTTCAGCTATTTGCGGCAAGCGGATGGCTCGTGGAAGGTCGAACGGTTATCACCCTAGCCTTAAATAAAAACGGCGGCCTTGGATTTTTCCAAAGCCGCCGCTTTACTTTTAATTTTCAAAATTTATAAGTCACGCCGCTGACCAGCTTGACGTCATTGCGTTTGCTGCCGGAAGCCGGCTCGCTGTTGTAAGCGTCGTCCAAGCAAACTTGTAGGGCCAGGTTTTTGGCGATGGTGGCTTCGACGCCGAGCTCGGCATTAACCAGAAAGTCGCTCACCTTGTCAACTTGCGGCAGGATTTCAAACGATTGCCAGATTCGGGCATGGCTGTCGGTGAACTTATGTTCAAAACGTTCGGCCAGTCGCAAGGTGGCGAACGTATTATTATTGGTTCCCACCCGCTCCGACACCACACCGGGACCCACTTCGCCCGCCAGGGTGGTTTCCTTTTCCTTAATAAAGTAATAGCCCAAACCGCCGGTCAGTGTGAACCGGTACCTGACGGCCGCGATATCGTCGTGCAAACCTTCCGACCGCAGGTAACTAAAAGTTCGTTCTGAAAACAAATGATTCCACTGGCCGAAACTGTGGATATTATCATTATTCTGCGTTCCATTGGAAGAACCGTAGGCGCCGTCCACCCCGAAACTGTATTCGTCCACGGGAGTTTTTTTGTCCGTGAGAAACTTGAGCGTGGCCAGTTCGCTCGAGCTGTTGCCGCTGGTCAGGCTCAACCCAGCGGTGATGCTGCTGACCCAAGGATATGTTTTTTCCGGGACGGTCTTGCCGCCGGCTGCACTTGCCGGGCTGGTATTCGTACTAGTTTCGGCAAAAGCCGCCATCATTCCGGC
>DASZCA010000034.1:0-16026 GCA_035943555.1 Verrucomicrobiia bacterium | reverse complement strand
TGGACAATTGCATGGAATCAGGCGGGAAATGAAGGCATCGTTCAATAATTTTAGTGACGATTGATCCTTGCCGCCAGTTACGGAACCATCCAGTCAAAGCGGTCCCGGTTTTGCAATCACGGCTTTTCCGAAGACCGGATGGAAAAGGAATCAAACACACCTTCCGCGCCAGCCACTCCGCCCGCCGTCAATGCCACCCGCACACCGCAACCCCACGGCGGTAGTTTTTTGTCGTCAGCCGCTTCACCGCAAGCGATCCAGTTTTCACCATCGGGACTCACGGCAAATTGAAAGTGATACCCTTTTCCCGCGATCAGTCGCAGGAAAATTGTGTCGGCGTGCGGGGCCGGCTGCTTGGTATAGACGATGTATATCACCCGGAGCCGGAACCGCCCCGCCAGTCCACTGGCTGCCTTGGTTCCAAGTCGTGCCAGAAGCGCCGCCAGCGGCAGCTTCAAGAATATTTCCCGCGTGGATTTGCCATCCAAAGAAAAGCTGCACTGCAAGCATGGTGGCGAACGTATGCCGGCATTTCTTAGGCCGCCCGTTCATATCAAGAACTTTGTGGTCATGGACTAGGGCAGCGAAATGGCATTAATCACCACCCCGGGATCCACCGCGTGGATCTTCAGGGTGTGTTTGCCTGCGGCAAGGTTCGCCAGCGGGACTTTTGCGATGACGTAATTGTTCTGCACGGCAGCGCTGCGGATGGGGCCGTTTTCATTCTCCGCGCCATTGGAACCGGGCGCTTCAACCAGCGCCGGCGTGCGGTCATCCACATTCACGGCCACCCGTAGCTTCATTCCCGGATAAATGCGGAAGGTCGGTAAAAAATTTACCAGCACCTCGGCATCACCGCCCTTGCTGGTGAAATCAAATTCTGCCGTCGGCGCCTTCGCATCGTTCTCGCCCCAAGATGAGTCAAGGCTCGCCGGTTCGAGCACCAGGGCGCGACCACGGGGGCCGAGGCCTTCAATGGCTGACCAGTGGGCTGAGCCAGATGCCGTTTGACGGTCGGGGGTCGCCGCGTCACGCCAACTCCGGTCCGCCGCCGGCTCCGTCGCCGGCTCGTTGGTATCCGCCGTCGTCCGTTCACCCCAGGGCCAGCGTACCTCGCTGTTCCACGCACCCGGATATTTTCCCGTCACAAGTCCGGGCATCATGTGGTTCCACTTGCCGCCGGCGACTTTGGTGTTGTAATTCGCAACCTGAGCTTCGAGGTCGGCGCGAAATTGCGCAATTTTATTCTCGCCAGCCGTGACGTTGTTGCTTTGCTGAATTTGCCGGTCGGCCATGAAAATCAAACCGGCATCTCCCACCACACGGGCCGGAAAACCGATCATTTCCGTGTACGCATCGCGCAAACCGGCCGGCAGCGCGTCAGCTACCGATCTCTCACGGCCAAGCAAGTTCTTATAATCGAGTTCCAGTCGCACCGCCTGCTCCGGCGGTAATTGCAGCGCCCATTTCCGTTCCATCAACTCTGGCCGCCGGATTGTTCCCAACCGGTAAAAATCCGTCAGCAAATCTGCCAGCGGCCCGGCCTGCGTGGCGCCAAAGTTTTGCGCGGCAAAATCATGAAGAAACTGGTGTTGTCCGCCGAGGCTGAAGCCCTCAGGATTCCAGGCCAGACGCGAAAAATAATCGATCCCGATTTCCATCGGCTTGATGTCGCCGACATTAATAACCCAGAGCGTGCGCGTATCATTTTCCCAAGCCTTGTGCAGTTCCTCCCACATCAACGCCGGTGCCGTGGCGTTGATCCAGGTGTACGAATGCGGGCGGCCATAATACGACAGGTGCCAGTAGACACCCGCGCCGCCGGATCGCTGGCGCTCGGCCGGATTGCTCAGGCGGCGGATGTAGCCAAAGTTATCATCCACCCATACGAGCGTGACATCCTCCGGCACTTTCAACCCGGCATCATAGATCGGCAGCACTTCCTTGTAGGGTACAAAACATTGCGCCACCGGCCCCCATTGCTTGGAAGCATATTCATCCAGCAACCCGCGCTGATCGTGGAAAATTTTGCTCATGAGCTCGATTTTGCCCGGCATGTCACCGGGCGGCTGCTCCATGGAGGCGTCGTGAATGCCCCGGATGCCGAGGGTCCAGACCGCCTCATATCCACCGCGCGCCTTGGCCGTTTTTTCCCAGATGTTGGAGATGCCGTCCTGGTTGACGGAATAATTCCAGCGCCCCTGCGTCTTTTCATTCCAATGAATGTTATTGTAGAGCATCGGTTCACAATGGGATGAACCGATGACGATGCCATACTTGTCAGCCAGCACGGCGTTGGCCGGTTCGTCGCCAAATGATTTGCTGCACAAGTGCATGGCGGGCCAGAGATAGTTCAGGTGCAGGCGCAACATCAGCTCAAAAACTTTCGCGTAAGTCTTGGGCCCGATGCTGCCAGATTGCGGGTCAAATGTTTTGGCGATCCACGGGCTCAGCCCCCAATCCTCGTCGTTGATGAAAAACCCGCGATACTTCACCCCGGGTGGACCTTGCTTGATGATTTGGCCACCCAGTGCCAGTGCTTTTTTTTGCGCCACCGGAACATCCGCCCACCAATGCCACGGTGAAACGCCGATCATCGCCGACAACTGATAGATGCCGAAAATCGTCCCGCGCCGGTCGCTGCCGGCGATGACGAGGGCGCGGTCAACTCCGGGCAGCGGATCCGTCACGATCTGCAACACATAACTTTCCCATTGGCCGCTGATGCCCTTCACGTCCAATCTGCCTTCGGCCGCCAGCCGGTCAACCACCGGGCTTTCGCCCAGCGTGCCGATGATGATCCGGACATCTTTGTTTGTCGATGCCATCCCCGCCAACGCGGGCTTCATCCCGGTGACCCGCGCAAAATCTTCGGCCAAATCGCCCGCCGCGCGCAACACCGCATCATTGACATTGGTATCAACGAGCAACGGCGCAACGGTCGTGCCGTTGAACAATACAATACCACCGCCGCCCAACGAATCAGTCACGGTGAGCGCCGGATTGCCGTCCATCTCGGCTGCCGCGAGCGAACTGGCAAAAGCGAAAAGCAGGACGGTTCGTGCGAAAAATTGAAAGGAAATCATTAGATATTATGCTCAGGGCGCAACCAGCCGGTAAAACATGGTCAAATTCGTGACGGCGATCGTTGCCGTATATTGACCATTGTTGGAAACCACCGGTTCCGAGGCATTGCTCCAGTTCACTGGCGGCGTCAGAGTGGCGGTTTTCTGCAAAGTATAACCGGCGGCGGCGGCAGGCCAGAAAATTTGAAAATTTCCGCCATTGCCCGGCGAAACCTGGATGGTTGGCGCGGCGGCCAGGCTGACTCCTAACGTCGCCGTGCCGGAATTTCCCGGCACCACATTCACTGTGAAAAGATGCGTCGTCGCGTTGTAGTTCAAATTGCCAGCCCCACCTCCCAAGGAAAACAAATGAGGAGTGGAAGGCGCGTAGCCGGACAAAGTCACATTGGTTTCGCTGGCGGCGAAAGCAATGGTGGCCCGCAGAAAGCCGTTGTCAGAAAAGAAGGAGATGCGCTTTTTGCCACGCGTCACAAATTTCATGGTATCGCCCAAGAACGCCATGCCGGACGGTCCCACCGGCACAACCACATAATAACTGCCGCCATTGGTGGCCTGCGGCATCGCGGTGGTGAAACTGAACGTATTTCCGGCACTTACAAGCGTTCCGGTGCCGTTGAAGTAATCATACACATAGGCATCGTTCGTGACGCCAAGGTCCGCCGGCTTAAAACTGCCGGCGAGGCTGTTTGCATTTTCAGCGAAGGTAAAAATGTAGACCGCCCGGGAATTGGTGTTGTCGGTATAGGTTGATGATACGAATGGCGCCCCCAAACCCAGCGCATCGTTGAGATACGTGCTGTCCGTCGGAACCAGCGGGGCATCCGGCTTCACCAGCACGCCATCGGACCGGGCGGTTCGCGCGAGGTTTGTGCCGTTCACCGTGCCGAGAGCGTCGCCCGTGCCAACCGGGCCGGCCGAGAGCGTGGAGACCAGCAGATTAAGCGTCTCGGCGCTCCGAAATTCATCCGTCCACGGCCAGACGCCCATCGCCTGGGCCAATCGTGAATCGTAAATAAATTCCGGCCAGCGGGCCGGGATAAAAATATCGTTGCTCACCCGGCTGGACATCACGTTGCCGTAAAGCGAGCTCTGCAGGTAATCCCGGCCTTGCGGCATGCAATATTGCAGGTTGATCCCTTTGGCCGCCGCCGCCGCCTGCATGTTGCCCAAATACGCGCTGCCGCCATTGGTCAGGCTGATCGCCGGAATGCCATTGGCGCTCAACCAATCCTGCTCATAGGTGATGACGCCGGAATTTTTCAGGTAGGCCATGCGATCGATCCAATAGGCGGGATCGGTGATCACGTTGGCCGACATCAGATATTGGCCGACATACGGGCTGCTGGAATCAATCCACCGGCCATGTGTGATCAACGGCACTCCGAGCTGCTGCTGAAAGCCGGACAGGCCGGTGGGAAACAGCGTCGGGTCCGCCTGATAAAGATAGGTCCCGCTGGTCGAACTCCAGCAATCACACGGCGCCTTTTCGTACCACCAGCTATCCACTTGCACATAACTCAGCGGGGGGCCCTTGGCAGCGAATTCGTTTCTGATGGCGAACAGGGTGTTCTGGATCCCCAGCGGCGGGTTGGTGTTATAATAATACGCCGCGCCGTTGTCCGTCCAATAGCCCAACAGGTTCAGCTCGGTGGACGCGTCATTGGCCGGCGGAGTCTTGCCTCCCAGCGCCACCAAGGCATGGCCCCACGTTGTGAGGATTTGATTGATGCCGTTTTGAGCCACCAAAATCGCCCGATGCTGGAAACCCGCCGGCAACTGGGAGACACCGGAGTTGATGCCGCAGGAAATGGCGCCGGTGCTTTTCACCGACGTGCTGGCCACCATGTAATTGGTGGCGGCGGAAATGAGGAAGGTATCGCCATTCGTGTTGAAATAGAGCCACGGACTGTCGCTGTAAAAGTTTGCGAAGGAGAATTCTCCAAAAGGGCCCGCACCGTATGCCAGGTGGCTCCGGGTCGCGGGATAATTGGCCCATTGGGGAAAAGCCAGGTCGTTTGGCCCGGCTTGCAGGGTGGTATCCAGAAACAAAACCACCGGCGAATCATTGTAGAGCCGGATGCCGGCAGCATGCGCCACGGCATTGGTGTAGTTAAAATCAATTTCCGAATAGGCGCCAATAGTGTCCGTTCCCTGATTGATCGTCCGGGCCGCCAGGCCTTGTGCGAGCGTGCCGGCGAACGCCCACGCTGGCGAAGCGAAACTGACCGCATACGTTCCATTCGAACCCACCATCAGCGACGCACCCGTTGAATTGGTGGTCGCCAGCGGAAACGTGGGCGCGGCCACTGGCGCATTCGTCGGAATTTGCAGGACAATGTCATTATTTACGAGGCGCAACCGCGCCGTGGGATACGAAGTCAAGCCGGTGCCGATCGTGAGTCCGGCCGTGATGTAATTGCTGCCGTCAAGCGTCAGCCCGACATACGCACCGGCCACGCTGGCATCAAACAGCGTGTAGGTGCCGCTGCTCAACCCTCCGTTGGAAAAATCCGTGACGGTGATGACGTTGTTGGAAAATACAACGTCATTGGCGGCGGCATTCACGATCCGCATCCCATCGCTTTGAAAACCGACGTTCAAACGAAACTTCAACTGGGCACCCTTGGCGAAGACCGCCGCCGCACCGCTGACGGAACCGCCATCGACCGTGAGCGGACCGACATTGTCTGCCAGCGTGCCGTGGGCCGCAATTCCCGGCGCGAACGTTCCACCATTTTGAACGGCCAGGGCGCCGATGCTGCCGATACCGCCAAAGATCGCGTTGGTGAGCACAATGACCGAAGTGCCGGTGGACGGGCCGTTGATCAGCAATGTGCCGGTGGCAACGGTCGTGGCACCGGAATATGTGTTCGTGCCAGACAGCGCCACCACACTGGTATCGGCACCGGCATTGATATTCGCCCCGCCGGCCTGCAGGCTCCCGCCGCCGCTGATGGGTGCGGTGATCAGGAAAGTTTCGGACGTCAACGCGCCGATATAACTGGTGGTGCCGCTGTTCAACAGAACACTTCCCGCAAGTGTTTTTGTAGCACTGTCGGCAGCATTGGCAAAATCCACCAAGCCGCCATTAAGGATGAGGTTGGGCACCGTGATGGTGGCCGGGCCGGTTCCTTTCAACAGCAGACGTCCACCAACATTGCCCGCGAATCCATATGGATCGATGCTCAACGTCGAGCCCGCAAATGTATAGGAACCGGTGTCCGCCGGTGAGCGAAGCACAAAATTAGTCGTGAAATAATTATTGGACGCGTTCGGCGCGATGCCGTTGTTCCAATGCCCGGAGGCGGTGAAACTGGACGAGCCGGTGGCATCCGACCCGGTCAGCGAAACATTGGCCGCCCGCGCATCAATGAAAAGTAAAACCGTTCCCATCATGACCGGCCACTTGAAAGCCGCCAGCCCGGGAAACATGGGCGCGACTCTTTTGAGCGGCCACTGCAAAAATCTGTTGATCATAATCAAAACTTCACCGCCTGCACATGAAGCCGGGCGGTTTTCGTGCCTGATCTCCATGAAACTCAATCATGCCGTTCCGACACAGGGACGATTTTTAAAGCCGTCCTCCTTGGGTGACATCCTAAGAAAATTCAAACCGGTATCACTGCAACGTCGGCAGCCTCGCTATCAAAGCCGGTTCAAAATCGGACGTGTCCTGATACCAATAGGAACTGAGCGTGCCCATGCCGTTGACCCAGTCATTGAACCGGTACATCAGGCTGAACTTGCACCACTGGGCCGAGCCATCGGCAAACACTTCATTGCCGCCCGCCGGCGTTCCGCCCTTGGCGGGATGCGCCGGGTTGCTGCCGTATTCCCAGTTATAACTTGTGTTGTTCACCGATGCCGTGCCGACCCAGGTTCCGCCGCCCGCAGGGGTGGCGTTCACCTTCTGATTACAGTCTGCGCCCAAGGCCCAAAAAGGCTTTGAATTGGACAGCTTCACGGGACTGTAGGAACTGCCCGAAGGCGAAAGGGTCCAAGTGGTCATGCCGCCAAAATAACAATAACCGAAAACCAACTGGGGGGCGCCGGCAACGATGGTCACCACTTGCGGAAGTCCGCCGTTCGGCGTGTCCGAGCGGTCGGGGCAGACCCAGATGGACGCGCCGTTGGTTTGCAGCCGCAGATACGAATTGACCGCGTCCACCACCTTCATGTCCATGGCGTTCACCACGAAACTGGACCCGGACGAAACGTAATTCACCGGCGGCACCCGGTCGCTAAAATCCCCGGCATACATGTGCGCCCCCAGACCGATTTGTTTCAGATTGCTCAGGCATTGCGTGCGTTTGGCCTTCTCTTTGGCCATGGCCAGCGCCGGCAACAGCATCGCCGCCAAAATGGCGATGATGGCGATGACTACCAGCAATTCAATCAGGGTGAAACCGGTGGTGGCCCGACATTTTTTATTCAATGTTGCGGTTTTATTTGAGTTCATTGTGTGTCGTAAATTTATGGTTACTCCGGCCGCCGCAGTCAGCGGCGGCCTCTCGGGTTCGCTCAGGGGTAGGTCAGGCGGTAGAACGCCGAGCCGTTTGCAGGGTTGATGATGATGTTCGTCGAGGTCATGCCGCTGGAACCGGGGATTGTGACCCAATTGGTGCCGAGGCCGGTGGCCAGCGAATTGGTTTGGACCTGCAGCTTCCAGCCCAGGTGATCCGCCGGCCACGAAAGTGTCAGCGTATTTCCGGAGACCACGGTCGTGATGTTCGTCGGGTTGGTATTGACCGTCTGCATGGTTGCCACGGCAATGGTTCCGTTGAGCGCCAAATTATTGGTCCAATACAGGTTCGGGTTTGGCAAAACCGGGAGGTTGGTCACACTGAACGATCCGTTGACCGGGGTGCTGAACAGGGCAAAGGTGTCACCGGCCGCAAAGTTGGTTGAACCGGTGTTAAGCAACGTGAGCGTGGCACCGGGATTGATGGTGATCGCCGGGGCGACCAGTTCGTCACTGGAGGGCGAGTTCGTGCGGACAAGGCGCAACTGCACCGTGCCGGACACCGATACCGCGCCGCTGACCGTGAGTGTGCCAATGATAGGAGTCAGCGTGCCATGCGCATAAATTCCCGGGGCCACCGTGGCGCCGGGCTGCACGGTCACGGTGCCGCCAACGCTGCCGAGGCCGCCAAACGTGGCGTTGGTGAGCACGACGACGCTCGTGTTGGCGGTCGGGCCATCAACCGACAACACGCCAGTGGCCACCGTGGTGAGGCCGGAGTAAGTGTTGGTGCCAAACAACGCGACGAAGCTGGTGTCCGCCGCGCCATTGACATTGGCGCCGCCGATCTGAAGATTGCCGCCGCCAGTGATGGGTGCGGTGATCAAGAAGTTTTCCGAAGTCAGCGCCCCGAGATAGCTGGTGGTGCCGTTGTTAAGAAGAATGCTTCCGGCCAGCGTCTTGGTGGCACCGTCGGCGCCATTCGCGAAATCCACCAGACCGCCATTGAGGATGAGGTTGGGCACCGTGATGGTGGCCGGGCCGGTTCCTTTCAACAGCAGACGTCCGCCGGCATTCCCAAAGGTATATTGATCAATGCTCAGGGCCGAACCGCCGAACGTGTAAGAATTGGTATCTGCCGGTGAGCGCAAAGTGAATCCTTGCGTGTAATAACCATTGCCGGTGGCCGGCTGGCTGGCGTTCGACCAGTTGCCTGCGCTATTGAAACTGGAGGTGCCGGCGGCGTCAGTGGCGGTCAGCGCGATCCAGGTTGAGGGCGATGATCCGGTGACATTCAGGTCGATCGAACTGCTCCCGGTATTATTGACCAGATTGGCGGTGAGTCCCGGCGGCAGAACCAAAACCAGATTATTCAAGTTCGCCAACGGAGCGCTGGTGTAAGAGATCAGCGGAAACTGGCCAACCGCTGCGCCAAAACCGCTGATGCGGATCGTGTTGGTGCCCGTTCTGCTGATCGTGGTGGCGCCGACGGCTGCCGCAGTGGGATTGCCGCCGCTGAAATCGTAGCTCAGGTTCAACAGGCTGTTGGAATTCAACGTCAGGCTGCTGACCGGCAAGGGCGTGCCGTTGTTGGCATTGACCGTGACCTTGCCGCCGCCGTTGATGGTCAAGCCGTTGATGGTCGAATAGCCCACCGTGTTCGGGCTGTAGACCAGCGTGCCACCGGAGATGACGGTGTTGCCGGTATAAGTATTCGCGGCGTTCAAGTTCAAAGTGCCGCTGCCATCCACAAGCAGGCCGCCGGTGCCGGAAATGACGCCGCCCAGCGTCTGCACCGAGGCGCTGCTCCATTCCAGCGTGCCATTATCAACGATGCCATACACATAACTGTTGCCGAGATCGGCCGCCAACGTTCCCGTGACCTGCAAAACACCGCCGTTGATGGTAGTCGCGGCAAAATAAGTATTGGCCCCCGCCAAAGTCAGCTTGCCGGAACCGTCCTTCAGCACACTTCCAAAATAGGAGACGACACCGGCCAAAGTCTGCGTGGCCGAGCTGCTGTATTGCAGCACACCCGAGTTCGTGATGTTCCCGGCATAGATGCCATTCGTTCCGCCCAGCAACCCCGCGCCGGCGATCTGCAACGTGCCGCTGTTGATATTGATGCCGCCGGCAAATGAGTTCGTGCCTTGGAGGATCAACGTCGCGCTGTCGTCATTCTGCAGACCACCTGTACCTGAGATGCCGCCGTTGACCACCACATTGGCGCCGCCGGAGACGTCGGTGAAATTTCCGGCGTCGGCAACGGGCAGGTTCAGCGTCTGGGTATTGGCCGAATTGTTGGCGAGACCGCCGCCCAACGTCAGCAAATTACCGTTGCCATTCAAAGTGAAGGCGCCCGCCGTGCCATCAAAGGTCAGACTGGTGATGGTGTAATTGGCATCCATGCTCGGCGTCAGCCGCGTGGTGCCGGCAAAGGTCAGCGCATCGCCCACATTGCCGGGCGCAAAACCGCTCTGCCAGTTCGGGCTGGTGCCCCATGAATCATTCGCACCGAGACCGTTCCAGATATCCGAGGACGTATTGATGGTGACGGTAAAGGGCGCCGTGGAACCGACATTGCTGGCGCTGTCCGTAATACTGGCCACGAGTGATGCCGTGCCCGCCGCCAAATTCGGGGCGACCGTGACGCTATTGGTATAAACACCGCCGCCGGCGGCGACCAACGACAGGCTGCTGGAACCGCCCAGTTGAGACGCATCCACCATCACACTGTTGATGGGATTGGAATTAAACGTGACCGTGACGGTGATGAGCGCCGGCTGATTGCGCAGCACCGGATTGGGACTGACCGTACCATTGCCGGCAGGAACCAACGACGCATTGTAACGCAAGACGACGTTGCCGCCGCTTTTGACAATCGAATAATGGGCCGCATTCGCCGGGGCAACTCCCCAGGTCAGAAGCGGATTGCCGGTGATCGTGCCGCCAACTTTCACGAGCGTATAGTCCCCCGCCTGGTCAAGATTCAGCGAAGGATCCGGGGCATTCAACGTGAACGTGGTGCTGTTCAGGGCGAGGTTTCCACCGATGACAATCAGATCGTTCGTACCGTTATAAGCGGTTCCCAAGTTCAAGACCGCCTGACCGCCTGATAAAAATGTGACGTTGGTCGTGAACATGTTCGTGCCATACACCGCCCCGGCATTCGCGTACACAGTCGCTCCGGCAGCCACGGTCACCGCGCCTTTTACGGTGCCGTTACCCAACAAGTTTTGTCCGGCGACCAAGGTGAAGGCATTGCTGGACACATCAAACGTCGCGCCCGCACCGATGGTGATGGAAGAATTTGTGAACCGCGCGGTCGCCCCTAACGCCAACGTGCCGCCATTGATGGTGGTATTGCCGGTGTAAGTGTTGCTTCCGTTCAAAGTCAATGTGCCCGTGCCCACCTTGATCAAGCGACCGATGCCGGTCAATGCCCCGTTAAAAGTGCTGTTGGCATTGTTGCCGCCCACGCTCACGGTGACGGCGCCGCCGGCCGTGTCGGAAAGCGCCTCCGAAGAACTGCCGGACAGAGCCCCGACATTGAACGCCGCAGTATTGACCGCATTGGAAAAACCCACGGGATTTACCGCGGTGGCCACGAGGTTCAACGTCGCATCGCTGACGGCGTTCAAATTGTTCAACAGCAGGATGCGGCCGGCCGCGCTGGCGACGATACCGCCATTTGCATTGGTCACCGTGATGGTGCCGGTGTAGTTGGTGTTGTTGTTGCTGAATTCGACCACCCCGGTATCGCCGCCGGAATTAAGCGTGGCACCGTTTACCTGCAAGGCGGCGCTGCCGCTGATCGGTGCAATGATGTTAAGCGTTTCATAGCTGGCGTTGCCGCTGCTGGTGCCACCCAGCGCGCCGAGATAAGAGAGGGAGTTGACGGTAACAGTTCCACCCAACAAACAGACGGATAAATCTGTATTGACACCTGCCTGATCCACAATTCCGCCATTCAATATATAATTGGCGGCGTTGACGTCCCAAGTCGTGTTGCCGACAACGTTGTTACCGACCTTGGCAAGCAGGCGTCCACCGGTATCAATTTCCAACGAATCACCGGCGAATGTATTCGTCGCCCCAGACGTGGTGTTATTTATCGTTCGGATCGTAAATGCCCCGGTCAAGTAAGTGTTTCCGGCTGTTGGCACCCCGGCAGGATTCCAATTTGCTGAACCGGTATAACTCGAAGTTCCAGCCGCATCGCTCGCCTTTAACGTTACCACTCCGCCAAATACCGGTTTTAGCCCCCCTGCCAGCGCCAAAATAGCGATTAAGGCCGCTTTCGACACGATCAACGAGTAGGAAGACCGTCCTAACACCAGCGCCTTTTGATTAACTTGTTTTAGGATTTTCATAATGATTAAACGAAACCATGCGTGATTTTATTCGATGACAATGGGTTGCTTATAGGTACATGCGCGAAACTCCTCCCAAACCGGAAAATACTTTTTTGATGATGAAATTTTTCTGGATTTAAGCTGGTTTCGTCGCATTAAAGAAATGAACCGGCTCTCCCATAAAAGTTTTTTAGGTTTGCCGCCCGCACCCTATCCATGAATAAAAAACTGATTCCATTTTTCACTCTCTTTTCCGCAGCATGGCTGTTGGCAGGTTGTGCCACCCGCACTTACACCAACCCGGTCTGCGCCATGAACGTTCCGGATCCCTCGGTTAAAAAAATGGCCGGGCAGTACTATGTCGTGGGGACAACCGGTGACAGCCGGATGCCGGACGGACGGATATTTTCGATTTTCCGTTCAACGGATCTGGTGCACTGGAAATCGCTGGGCGGGGCGCTCATCCCGCCATCGGACAAAAACCAGCAATATTGGGCGCCAGAAATCACGGAACGTGATGGCAGGTACTATCTGTATTACGCCGTGGGCGATGCCGGCCCCGAACATTTTGTGATCCGCGTTGGCATCAGCGATCACCCGGAAGGGCCGTATGCAGACAGCGGTTCCGTCTTGCAAGATTGCGAAACGAACCGGTTCACGATCGATCCCTATCCGTTCCGCGATGATGACGGCCAATGGTATCTTTTCTATGCCTGCGATTTTCCTTTTGAATCGACGAATGCGCATGCCGGCACCGGCATCGCGGCGGACCGGTTGACGGATATGACCCGCCTGGGTTGCGACCGCCATATCATCGTTCGCCCGGCGCATGAATGGACGTTGTACGAATCCAACCGCTGGATGAATGCGTTTCAGCAGCGGTTCGCCGAATGGCACACGATCGAAGCCCCGTGTGTGGTGAAGCATGATGGAAAATATTATTGTTTTTACAGCGGCGCGAACTGGCAAACGTCCCGTTACGGCGTGGACTATGTTGTGGCAGACCATCCTTTGGGCCCCTACGCCGGTGCCGGCGATCACGCCCGCGTGCTCCATGGCATCGAAGGCCGGGTCCGGGGACCGGGCGGCGCGACCATCATCACCGGCCCGGACGGCCACACTCAATACATGGTTTATCACGCGTGGAACAAGGGGATGACCGAACGTCAGTTATGCATCGACCGGTTGGAATGGACAGCGGAAGGCCCGCGCGTCATACCGACAACAACGCCTCAAACGGCGCCCTAAATAATTCTATTGTTGAACTTGGTAGAATCGCGCGCGGTTGGTTGAAGTCACCATGAACGGTGAAACTGCGGCGCTGTTAGTCGTCCATGGCCCGTTCACGTTTGATGATTCCAGCAGCGTCCCGATGCCGTTCCAAGTGGGATTCCAAGTGACCATCATCTGGTTGTTGTTGGCCGGGGCGATTTGCAGATTCAGCAGCGTGCCGGCCGTCCAACTTTTCCAAGTGGCATCGCTGCCATACGTTGAACCGCTGCCGGCTTGCCGGTAGACCGAGAAACCGCTGCGCCGGAGATAGGTGCCGGGAAAGTTATACGATTCGAAAGATACATTGGTGGCATTGGCGAGGCCGGGCCGGATATAATAGGTCGCATCCGCGTTGAATGTGCCCCCGGCGGTCCATGAATCCAACACGAATTGCCCGCTGCTGTTCTGGCGCAGATAATGATCGGACTTGTCAACCGATTCAAATGAAACGGTGTTCACGCCTTTATCAGCCAAACCCGGCACCATGAGAAACTGCGAGGTTTCATCCGTCCAGCCACTGTTCACAAGTTGGGCGACACTGTTCGTATGCACGATGAAATATCCGGGAACACTGTACGGTTCCCACCGGGTAACCGTGCCGCCGCCGGTCATCGTCACGGGTTTTATGGTTCCATCCGCATTGTAATTGAGCGCATCCAGCGCGACATGGCGCGTTGAATAAACGCTGTCCCAGTAATGATAGCAGATGTACCACGTGTCCGTGTTCGGCACTTGCAGAAACGCATGGCTGCCGGGGCCTTTATGCAAGCTGTCCGTGACGAGAATTTGTCCTTTGTAAGTCCACGGTCCAAACGGAGAACTCCCGGTGGCATAACGCACATTATACGTGTTGGTCTGCCAACTGCCGTTGGAATAGGAGATGTAGTAAATGCCGTTGCGTTTGCTCATGAACGATGCCTCGGTAAAATTTGACGGCGTGACCACGCTGAGCGCGCCGTTGAAGGAGGTCATGGTATTGGTGTTCAACTGCCGGATGCCCAGGTTGGCGCCCCCGCTGCCGCCGTAATACAGGTAGGCATTGCCGTCGGTATCCACGAACACCATCGGATCAATCGCCTCCACATGAGGCGAAGTGGTCTGACTGGTAACCAAGGGCGCACCGCTGTCGGTGAACGGCCCGGCGGGAGAAGCGCCGATGGCCACGCCGATCTTGCTGTCCTGCCAGCCCGCCGCTCCGCCGACGGCATAGTAGTAATAATAATTGCCGTTGAAATAAACCAGGCACGGCGCCCAGCCATAGCCGTTGGTGGCCCAACTGCTTTGGGAAAGGTTAAAAATCTCACCTTGATCCACCCAGTCCACCAGATTGGTCGACCAGAAAGCGCGAAAAGACCGGGTGTCTTCCGAAGTGGGATAGATCCAATATTTTCCCGCGAAATAACCGATATACGGATCGGCATGGTGGCTCGGCAAAATCGGATTCCGGATGGTGAAGGGCGGATTTGTGGCCGTGAGCACAACGCTGGACGAACTGGCACCTCCGATGTTGTCAGTGACCGTGGCCGTCAACGTCTTGCTGCCGGGACTGGTGCCGGCACTGACCACGACAGTGTTGGTCCACACATTTGCAGTCGCACCGTTTAAAACCATCGTGACCGAGGAACTGGCGCCGAGGGCGCCGGCATCCAAAGTAACTCCGTTCACCACCCCATCGCCATTGGTGGTGGTCACACTGACCAAAGTGCTTTGACCCCACGTCAATGTGACTGGCGAAGCTGTCGTGCCGGAAGTAGGGGGGATATGGACATTGTAATGCAACACCACCGTGTTGCCGCTGGAAACGACCGTGTAATGTGACGCATTCGCCGGTGAAGTTCCCAGAAATACCGGCGCCGCCGCGCAGGCGCCGCTGATCCCGTTGGTGGCGTAAAATAATACATAATCGGATGTATCCATGTTGGCCGCCCCGGCGGTGGCATTGATGTAAATGATGCTGTTCTTACAAGTCACTGCATTGCCGACCAGCACCAAATCATTCGCGCTGGCAGCCGAAACGCCCAACTCAAACACATTGGATGAGCCATTGCTCAAGGTGAGATCCGTCAAAATGGTCAAAGTCCCAATACCATTGTTACCCGGCGAAAGCGTCGAGGTTGAACTCATGGCGATGCTGCCGTTTATCCGGCCGATGCCGCTCAAGGTTTTGCCGGTGGGAACTGTCAATGACAAGCCGCCCAAGCCGCTTAAGTCAAGCGTGGCATTGCTCGATGCGATGGCAATGGAACTGGCCATGCTGCCGCTCACGGCGACTGTGCCGTTGCTGATGGTGGTGGTGCCAGAAAATGTGTTGGCACCCGACAATGCCAGCGTGCCCGCGCCTGTTTTCATCAAGCTGCCGTTACCGGTCAATGTACCGCCATAGGCGCTGCTGGCGTTATTCCCGCCCACGTTCAAAGTCACCGCGTTGCCGGCAGTATCTGAAAGCACCTGCACAGAACTGCCGGACAGACCGCCCAGATTAAAGGCGCCGGTGTTCACCAGATTTGAAAAAGACACGGGGTTGACCGCCGTGGCGGTCAAATTCAGCGTCGCATTGCTGAGCGCGTTTAGATTGTTCAGTTGCAGAATGCGATTGACCGTACTTGCCACGATCTCGCCATTCGCATTGGTGACGGTGATGATGCCGCTGTAAGGATTCGCAGCGCTCAATTTCACGACGCCGGTGTCTGCGCCCGAGTTGAGGTTGGCGCCTGATACCTGCAGAGCGGCGGTGCCGCTGATCGGTGCGATGACGTTGAGCGTTTCAAAACTGCTGCTGTCGCTGGCGGTGGCGCCGAACGCACCGATAATGGAAGCCGCGTTCACGACCACCGTTCCGCCAATGAGACAG
>DASZCA010000033.1:0-2286 GCA_035943555.1 Verrucomicrobiia bacterium | reverse complement strand
AAGAGCGGGGCGCGGGCCTTTCAATTTGCGGGCGGCCTTGACGCGTTCGTCTTTCAAGGCGGAAACGCAGCGGGCATAGACGGCTTCGGCCATCAAGGTGATGGGGATGCCCATGTCCAAGGAGTTGATGACGGTCCATTTGCCGGTGCCTTTCTGGCCGGCGGTATCGAGAATCTTGTCGACGAGCGGCGAGCCGTCCTCGTCCTTGAACGCCATGATGTCGCGGGAAATTTCGATAAGATAGGAATCGAGTTCGCCCTTGTTCCATTCGGCGAACACTTCGTGGATTTCCGGCGCGGAGAGACCGAGGCCGTTTTTTAGGATGTTGTAGGCTTCGCCGATGAGCTGCATGTCGCCGTACTCGATGCCGTTGTGGACCATCTTGACGTAATGACCGGCACCGCCTTCGCCGACCCAGTCGCAGCAGGGGACATTGCCTTCGACCTTGGCGGAGACGCCTTGGAAGATGTCTTTGACGTGCGGCCACGCGGCGGGCGAACCGCCGGGCATGATGCTGGGGCCTTTGCGCGCGCCTTCTTCGCCGCCGCTGACGCCGGTACCGATGAAGAGGAGGCCTTTGCTCTCGCAATATTTGACGCGGCGGTTGGTGTCATCGAACAACGAATTGCCGCCATCGATGATGATATCGCCGGATTCAAGGTGGGGGACGAGCTGTTCGATGAAATCATCGACGGGTTTGCCGGCCTTGACGAGCATCATGACGCGGCGGGGCTTCTTGAGCTTGGAGACCATCTCTTCGATGGAGTGGGCGCCGATGATCTTGGTGCCCTTGGCTTCGTTGGCGAGGAAGTGATCCACCTTCTCGGTGGTCCGGTTGTAGGCGACGACGGTGAAACCGTGGTCGTTCATGTTGAGGATGAGATTCTGGCCCATCACGGCCAGACCGATGAGTGCGATGTCACCTTGAGGTTGCATGGGTAATAATAAATTTTGTTAAAGTCGTGGACTCACGATACAAAAGCGGCCTTTAACCGCCAGCAGTTTCTTGGTGAAAATTGTTCATCATCACCATGAAACGGGGGAACAAGGTGAGAAAAGCTCCCTGATTCCGGTTTCCTAAAATCTGAGAAATTCCAAGGTGGGAAGTTTGAAGGGAGATGGTTTGGCATGGGTTAAAGGGCGGGGAGTCGGCTGACGCGAAGTTCTGGGTTGTTTGGATATGTCGGGGTTGTCCACGTTGCTGCGGCTGATCCCGCCCGGCGCGCGCGGAGCGACGCGCCCTACCGGTCGCGAGTTGATGCCAACCCATCCGGACTTTAGATGGCGTTACGATTCGGCACGGTTGAAGTATTTGCTTGAAGTCGGGGGTGAACCGGTGAAGTTTGGTGGGACGATGAACTGGATCCACGAGCATTGGAGCAACCTGCTGTGGGGAATCATCGTCGCCATCGGAGCTGTCTGGCTGCTCATCCATACGTTCGGGCAAAGCACCAGCCGGCCAATGTTAGTCGTCAAATTTGTCGTCACGGCGGCGGTCCTCTGGTTTATATCCAATACGGTCGTACCCGATTTTAAAAATGGCGGTGGTGACGCGATCCACGGACTCATACTGATGTTGTTGTGCGGCGGGGTGATAACGGTGACATGGCGGCACAGCATCATTGAAATGATCGCGAGCCCGTTGACCAACCTGTTCGATGGCGGGAACGAGCCGCCGGAGCACAAGCCGTACTATTCCATCGCCAACGCAAAACGGAAGCGGGGCGAGTATCACGACGCGATCGCGGAGGTGCGCCGGCAACTGGAAAAGTTTCCAAACGATTTTGAAGGGACCATGTTGCTGGCGAGCATCCTGGCGGAGAACTTGAACGACTTGCAAGGGGCGGACAACATCCTGAACCAATACTGTGACTGGCCGAAAGCGCCGGACGCCCAAATGGCGGCGGCGTGGACGACCTTGGCGGACTGGCACATGAAGCACGGCCTGGATGTGGATGCGGCGCGTCATTCGCTCGAGAAGATCGTGGCGCGGTTTCCGGAATCGCAACTGGCGTTGCTGGCGCAGCAGCGGCTGTCCCACCTGGTGAACACGGAAAAGATTTTGATGGAGCAGCATGACCGGCCGAAGATGGTGGTCAAGGAAGGCGTGCATAACCTGGGGCTGCGGGATGCGGGGGCGTTTCTACCGCCGCCGGAGATGGAGCCGGGCCAGATGGCGGCGGCGCATATCAAGCATCTGGAAACGCATCCTTATGACGCGGACGTCCGCGAGAAGCTGGCGGTGATCTATGCGCGGGATTTCAAGCGGCTGGACCTGGCATCGAT
>DASZCA010000032.1:0-6496 GCA_035943555.1 Verrucomicrobiia bacterium | reverse complement strand
CGCCTTCACAAAATTCTCCGCCCCATCCGCTTGCAATTGTTCCGCCAGCGCCTCGAACTCCACGCCCGCCTCATTGAACCGCTTCAGCATCACCTCGCACGAACCGCCATCCGCCCCCATGATCGGCCCCAGCCGGCCATGATCCGCATACGCCTTCAACGTCGCTTCCGGCATGGTATTGATTGTGAACGGTGCTGCCAGCGCCTTCACATAGAGCGTGTCCGGCGCCGCCGGATCTTTCGTACCGGTGCTGGCCCACAAAACCCGTTGCGGACGCGCACCCGCGTTGAAAGCACGTTGCCAGCGCGGCGACCCCAGCAGTTCGCGGTACGCCTTGTAGATCTGGTGCGCCATGGCGATGCCCAGCCGGTTCCTCAATTCCACCGGCACCCGGTCCGCCACCGCCAGGTCCCATCGGCTCACAAAAATCGACGCCACCGAGCCGACGTGCGGATTCAGCCCCGCATCGATCCGCCGTTCCACCCCGCGCATATACGCTTCCGCCGCCGCCAGATATTGCCCGCGCGAAAAGAGCAGCGTCACCTTCACCGGAATCCCCGCGAAAATCGCCTCCTCGATCGCCTCCAGCCCGGGCTTCGTTCCCGGAATCTTGATCAATAAATTTTTTCGCTCTCCTCGCGTATGCAACGCCTTGGCCGCCTCCAACGTTCCGGCCGCGTCGTACGCCAATCGCGGCGGCATCTCCATCGATACCCAGCCATCCACCCCGTTCGTCCGGTCAAAAACCGGACGAAATTTGTCCGCCGCCCGCGCCAGATCTTCAAACGCCAGGTCCGCGAACAGGTCTTCTCCGGACTTTCCGCGCCGGACGCCATGCTGGATGGCCCCGTCATAAGCCCGGCTCGTCCGGATCGCCTTGGTAAAGATGGCCGGATTCGAAGTCAGCCCCGTCACATCAAAATCGTCGATATACTGCTGCAACAACCCGTCATTCAACATGTCGCGCGTGATATTATCCAGCCAGAGACTCTGGCCGAGTTGGTGCAACTGTTTGGGAATGTTCATGCCATTGGATTTAATTGGAGCGTTGGTGAAAATATTTCAAACACCCGCCGCTCCCAGCCCCATAAATCGCCGAGATCCCCAAATTCGTCCACAATATTCGTTCCGCCTAAAACCGCACGCATCTGCTTTGCCCCACGCACACACTTCCCCACCTCACGCCCCGCGCCCTGCGCCTCACGCCTAACTTGCCTTTTTAACAAAACATGCCTTCAACCCGATCGCCATCCCGTCCATCTTGCATGAAATCTCATGATCCCCGTCCACCAGCTTGATCGGCTTGGACTTCGACCCGCCCTTGAGCACCTGCGACCCGCCGCCCAGTTTCAAATCCTTGATCAGCACGACACAATCGCCGTCGGCCAACACATTGCCATGGGCATCTTTTACCACACGCGGCCCCTCCGCCACCTCCGGTTCCGGTACACGCTCCCACTCATGGCCGCACGTCACACATTCCCAGCGGCTGGGAAATTCCAAAACCTCGGTCATCTCGCACATCGGACAGGCAGGTTTGCTCATAAAAAGAAAGCATAGCCGAATTTCTTACCCAAACTCAACCGCACAGTACGGAGCGGGGACGGCCCGTCCCCGCAAATCCCCGGAGCGCGGGTCTGTGACCCGCCGGAACATTCAAATGCCCAAACCGTCACAATCCAGCCCGGCACATCCACCTGCCAAAAACCTCTCTGCTCGCATTGAAGTTTCTCTGGAAGTTAAATGTTGGGCGTTGAATGTTATCCCCTTAAAGCTTTCCCACATTTCCCCCCTAGCATTTGCCAAAAAATCGGCTAACTTTTGCGCGCATGGAACTTTTTAACAAAATCCTCAAAGCCGCCGTGGACGGCCAGGCGTCGGACATCCACATCAAGGTCGGCACCCCCGTCATTTTCCGCATCAGCCGCGAGCTCGTCTCCATCGATTGCCCCATCCCCACCGAGCAATGGATGAACAACGTCATCGACAAGATGACGCCCATCCACATGAAGAAAAAGCTCGAGGAAGACCGCGAGATCGATTTTTCTTACAATCTCCCCGGCATGGGCCGTTTCCGTACCAACGTCTTCCAGCAGCGCGGCACCTGGGCGCTCGCCATGCGCTATGTGAAAAACGTCGTGCCCAGCTTCGAACAGCTCGGCCTCCCGGATAGCATCAAATCCCTCGGCGAATCCGCCCGCGGCATCATGATGGTCGCCGGCTCCACCGGCTCCGGCAAATCCACGACCCTCGCCGCGCTCATCGAGCACATCAATTCCAATTTCAAGAAGCACATCATCACCCTCGAAGACCCCATTGAATTCGTTTTTGAAGACAACCAGTGCGTCATCGAGCAGCGCGAGATCGGCCTCGATACCGCCACCTTCTACGGCGCCTTGAAACACGTCCTGCGCCAGGACCCCGATATCATCATGCTTGGCGAAATGCGCGATGCCACCACTTTCACCGCCGCCATGAGCGCGGCGGACACCGGCCACTTGGTCCTGTCCACCCTCCACACCACCACCGCCGCGCAATCCATCACCCGTATTTTGGACTTCTTCAAGGCCGATGACCGCGAACAGATCCGCCGCCAGCTCGCCGGCTGTTTGCGCGGCGTCGTCTGCCAACGCATGGTTCCCACCGTCGATGGCAAGATGACTCCCGCGCTGGAGATCATGACCAATTCGCCGCTCGTCAAAAAGCTGCTCGAAGAAAACCGCCTCGAAAAATTGACCGCCGCCATCGAAACCGGCGGCGACGACGGCATGTGCACCTTCAACCAGTCGCTCTTCGCCCTCGTGAAAGCCGGTCGCGTCACCGAAAAAGAAGCCCTGGCCAAAGCCACCAACGCGCAAGCCCTGGAGATGAATTTCAAAGGCATCTTCCTCAACGAAGGCGGCCGCATCGTCAGCTAAGGCAGCGCTGTGTAGCTTTTGCGTAGAAACCATATTGGCAAGCGAGCTTGGAAGGGGGATTGCCCGCCCTCACCTGCTTCCTCTCCCCCAGGATAGGACATATACAGCTGCGTTTTTTACGTCCACACCATCCCGGTGCTTGTGACCAATTCAAAAGGAAAAGGTTTCTGAGTGGCAGGCACTTTTTTACACAGATCATTTGGTTTTCCAGTTGGGCGTGCTTGGAGCGGCTTTTGTCGTCAGGAAAGCGGTAGAGGGCTACCGCACTCCAAGACGCTTCGCGTTGATGGTGGCAACAGAGTTTTACGGATGCCAAAGACTAAAATAAACCCATACCCGCCTCACCTCCTCTCTCCCCGCCCACCCACCCGCACCCGTACCAACAAATCATTCAACGCCGCCCGCGTCGCCTCATCCGGTAGCTCTGGCAACCGGCACGCCTCATGCGCCGCCTGCAACTCCCCGCGCAACCGTTGATACTCCGCTTCGTGAAACACGATATCTGCGTCCTCCAACTTCGATTTCTCCGGCCCGGACAGCTTTCGCGCCACCAGATCTTTGATGTATGGCAGTCGAAATTCCTCATTCAACGTCACCAGATTCGCCTCGATGACTCCGGTGCGCATCAGGTGAATGCCCGTGAGCAGTACCCGATACACATACAACAACGGCTTCACCCGCCGCGGCGATTCTTTCAGGAACAGCTTCCACTGCGTTTCCGCAAAACCAAAATAATGATGCGAATGATGCCGCGTAACCACGCCGGATCGCCCCGCCCCGCCGACTGCGATCGCCTTCAACTCCGCATGCTCCGCCGTCGTCTGCACAATCAACGGCGAGAACAGTTGTTCCAGCACATATCCGTTCTTCTTGAGCAACAGCCCGAAAAACTTCCGCACATCATGGCTCACGATATCCATCTCCATCCCCTCGATGATGCGCGAATCTTGCACCGTCTCATCCCGCACTTCCAACCCCACGACATTTTCCAATGGCAACACATGCGCCCCGCGCAGATCAAAATCCGAATCCGGCGACGGAAATCCGTACAGATGCGCCCCGCTGATGGTGGCAAACACCAGCGGATACGATTGCGCGGCAACGATGCGATGTAGGCGGGAGTCAATGGTCATTGCGGTGAGGAAGGGCGGGGGCTCAATACCAATCTGTTAATTTACCAACGTCGCGGAGACATTTGGCGCTTTGATTCAATCCATTTTTACGGATGTTTTGTGTGTTAGCTCTGCGTAAGTCCGGCAAATTCTTGGGGTAACCAACGAACTTCCGAAAGAGTTGCTCGTCTGTCCGCGCAGTTGATCGGAGTATTCCAATCCAATCACGGCGAACTTGAGTCGCGTCGTCACTATCAAGGCGTAGGATGCGGATGATTTGTTCGCCAATCTTATTGCCGTTCCGAGCTTCGATGCAGCCCATTAGTTGGCCATTAGTATGGACCAGCAAGCAGTCTCCAAGTGCTACCAAGCATGGATTCGGCACTCGGCGCTTTCCTTTTACAAGATTTAACCGCCCTTCCAGCAAAATTAGATTATCATACTCGCAGACGAGGTCCGGGCGCTCTTTTTGAGAAATGAAGTGGTCAATGTGAAATCGTGTCTGCGGCCACGATTCTCTCAAGAGCGAAAAAACGCACCGATAGGAAAACTCGTCGCGCAACCAATCGCGGTAACTTTCATAATCCACATAGCCGGCAGGACCGTGTTTCCGCTTGTGAGGCTTCGTCGGATAGACGAACACACGCTCAACCAGAGCCAGACGGTCAGTTTCGCTTGTCAGGTCGAAGGTTTCCATTTCCCTTTAGCCTTAAGTTCCGAAACGAGATTACCGAGTTCTTCCAGCGGATAAGGTTCCTTCAAACGCACAAGCAGATCAGCGAGATGTTGTAGATGATCCAACTCGTAACGTTCTTCCGGCGTTAGCCCTTTTTTCGATAATTCTTTCTCGATTAAATCGCAACGCCGCTCGTTTGTTTCGTCCCAGCCATATTTAATAGCGCAGAAATCTTTGAGTGCAATGTCGTCCTTGAAATGTGCTGGGAAATATCCAGTAAACGGCACAACCATCGGACGCTTCCAACCTTGGAATTGATTAAGCAACTGGCGCTGTACCCGTGCGGGAAGGTCATAGGCTTCGAGCACGGCAGCATCAATGCGGATAAGCGATTCAATTACTTGCTCGGGATTTTCCACGGCCAGTTCAATCGGTGATGAGGCCAGCCGTTTTTGGAAATCTTTGGCAAGTCGATGAATTATTCCGGCATGACCTAGAAGATCAGCTGCTGGAATTGGAAGCTCATTCAATGTTGCTTTGTGATTATGCCGGTCAAGATCGCGAGAATAACAGAAAGCGTTTGCCACGGGTGAAGACAAAACTGCGGCGAGCGCAAACTCCGAAATCCCCTCTGCGGGCCATAGCGCAAAGTAGTGTTTTGTAAACGCACGTCCCTCGGCATCAGCCCAAGCGGCGAGCCGCCAAGGCGACTTGCGCTCAAATCGGGCTGCATTACATACAACTTTTGGTTGCTTCCAAGGGCGCCCCCAAGATTTGTCCCTTGGGTTATTATGTTCAGGCAGCAATGATAAATAGCGAAAGCGTTGAATTTGAAACTGCGAAAGATTTCCCGCCATCTTTTCAGCACCACGCAAAAAACCCGCCTTCGGAGAATCGGATGCGACGTCCATTCGAGGCTGACTGCGCGGTTTCCCGTCGGTACGCTTCTTCCAATCCAGTCCTTTTCCAATTGAAACGAATTTTTCCAGCGTAGGCAGTCCATCAAGCCTGTCAAAAATCGATCCTTTTCGCGGAATCCAGAGCGTGAAATTTTGCGTATTGGTAGGAACGTCCAAATTCACCACCCGCTCGGCCGCAACTTTAAAATCCCCCAAAAACTCTCGGGTTTGGGTAGGCAGCACTTCGGCGTAATGAACGGTGACAGACTTGCCTAAATCACGGCGTTCACTAGCCATTACAGCGACAGTTTCGTTATCCGCATACTTAAACAGTTTTGGTAACTCAACGATAGACACGTCTGCATAACGCTGCGCAATTTGACGATTTGCATCTCGAAAGAATGGGCTGCTTACAAAACTTTGAGGCAGCACCAATCCCAGCATCGCCGGCGGATGCTGCATCACACGATGGATGAATTCCGCAGGCGGCTGGGCCTTGATTGCGTTCACACGTTTGCGTTCGTCCTGTGGAAACGGCTCGTAAGGTGGATTAGCCAATACCACCGATGTGGATTTTAACGTCTCATCCCATTCCGGCCAGTCAAAGACGTCGCTGTGGTTAAGCTGCCAACTATTATCATTTGGATAATCCGAAAGTGTGAGCAACAGGCGACAGACTTCGATAGCAAGCGGGTCCTTTTCCACACCAATGAGCCGCTTTTGAAAATACTGATGGCGCTGGCGAGGGGTCCATTTTGGATCGAGGTCTTGCCCCATGCGCTCCATTGCCTGAGCCAAAAAAATCCCATGGCCGCAAAAACCCTCTAGAATGAACCGCTGCTCAACAGGAACTTTGTCCCACGGCAGATGATTGACAATGTAAGAAGCGAG
>DASZCA010000031.1:0-17263 GCA_035943555.1 Verrucomicrobiia bacterium | reverse complement strand
CTCCGGGCTCAATAAGAACAACATTCTAAATATTTTGTTGGAGGCACTACTTCCAACGCCAAAAGGTTAACACATCCCCGCGGTTTGGCTTGTCACCAGTGTTGGGTACAAATGGGGGACGCGTTGGGGACACCCATTTTCGCAAAAACCGGGTAAAAACCGGGTAGAGCGGGGGACATAACGCAAAAACGCTTCCAAACCAGGTCAGCCCAGTGCGCTTTAAGAAACCCATTCGTCATTCGAAATTCGTCATTTTCCTACACCGCTAACCCGCTGATTTACATGCTAATAAACTCTCTTGGCTCAAGTCTCGCCCCCTTCCGGCCGATAACCCTGCGTGATCCGTGTCAAATCAGAGGAATTACAACCCGGCATGGTTGTCGCCCGCGAAGTCAAAAACCTCGACGGGATGTTGCTCGCGCCCTCCGGTTGCGAGCTGAGCGAGCGCCAGATCGGCATCCTGCAAGCGTGGGGTGTCGAGGAGATCGATATTGAGGCCACGGCCGAGGTCGCGCAGGCGCACGACCCGCTCGCAAAACTGCCGCCCGAAGTCCTTGCCCAGATCACCGCCGACCTGCGCGGACGTTTCTGGAAGCCCGATGAATTTGGTCCTGTGCCCGCGGAAATTTTCAAGCTCATGCTCTTGCGCCAGGCCAAGCGCGCGCTGCAACCGAAATGAAACATCGCCCTCATTTTGGCCGTTTTTGTTGCCGGGCATTGGTAAATCCACTACGCCCGGCCGCTTCGCGATTTTCTTGGAGAAGAAACGCGTCTATCAGCTGTTCCATCTCCCAGCAGGAAAAAGACAAGGTGCGGGAGAACGGTTTGATAAAAAAATTTGTCGTCTCCTACCCCAAATGGGCCGGCACGCCGCGTTATTTTAGCCAGTTGCCCCTGTTACCCGTCATCAAGCACGGCGTGCGCCGTCGCAACCGCACTGCCAAAACGAACCCGCGCCGTCGCGTTGCCAAAAATTCCCGATGAATCCTCCTTCCATCAAAGCCATGGTCGCGGCCGTCCCGCGCAGTCTCGGTTCCTATGGGCCGGTGCTTGATGAGATCGAGGCCGCCATCCAATCCCCGCAGTGCAGCCTCAACACCATCGGCGATGCCATCCAGAAAGATCCTGATCTCACCGCCCGCCTGTTGCGCCTCGCGAACAGCCCGTTTTACGGTTTCGCCAACCGGCTGAGCACCGTTGCGGAAGCGGTCAGCCTGCTGGGCATCCAACAAATCCAGGACATGATCGTCGCCTCGAGCGTGCTCGAGCAATTTGAAGGCGTGCCCAAGCATCTGGTGGACATGGATTCCTTCTGGCGGCACAGCCTCGCCGTCGGCCTCACCGCGCGCTGGCTGGCCATGGAACGCCGCCTGCCCAAGCCCGACAAATTTTTTGTCGCCGGCCTGCTGCACGATGTCGGCCGGCTCGTCCTCCTCTCGCAATCGCCGGAGTGGGCGGAAAAAGTTTTCACGTATTATCAGAGTGAACGGATGCTGCTGCGCGAAGCCGAGAAAAAAATTCTCGGTTACGACCATCAGCAGATCGCCGCCGAGCTGTTGCAAAGCTGGAGCTATCCGGCCGCGCTAGTGCAGGCCGTGGCATTTCATCACTCGCCGAACAGCGGTGTGTCCAAGATGGATGCCGCGGTCGTCCACATCGCCGATCACCTGGTCAACGCCATGGCCATCGGCAGTTCCGGTGAACAATACGTTTCGCCGCTCGATGAAAAATCGTGGGCGGTGCTCGGTCTCGGCCCGGAAATCCTCGGCCGCCTTGTCGAAGCCGTGGATGACCAGATTCTAGCCGTGGAAGAGGCGTTTCTCAAAAAGTGAGCGCGCCATGCCCGATTCCTTTGATTCAGTTTATCCCGATTTTCTCCGGACCGGCCTGGAGAAGCTGAGCCGTTTGGATGTGCAGAGCGAGCTCCCTTCGCTCTTCGCCGCGCTGGAACATTACCGGCGCGATCTCCACGCCCAAGACAGCGTCAAAGGCATTCTCCGGGTGAGCCAGGCCTACATCAACGGCCTGAACCTGTTCGCCAAAACCGGTTTTTGGACGGTGAACACCAAGGATTTTAATTTCGAGCTCGCCCTTGCTTCGAATGAGGAAGATGGTGTCGTCCTGCAAGCAATCGTGGATGGCCAGATCAAGACCGGGCGTTTCGCCTTTGCCCTGCGCCAAAGCGCGCCGGTGTTTTTTACGCTAGGTTTGGAACCGCAGGTTGACCGGGGTGTGCTGCATTCGCTCGCCATCTCCACGCAGGTGGTCGGCATGTTCGGTGGATTGTTGCGCCGCGAAGTCGCCCCCGCGCAAGAAGTTGCGTTCAGCCTGCTCTCCACGTTGCTGGGCATGAGCGCCGATGCGCTGGCCACGTTGCGCCGGACGCGTCAATTGACGAGCCAGATCGAAACGCTGCAAAGTTTGCTGCCCGTGTGTGCGTGGTGCAAAAAAGTGCGTAACGACAGCGGGTACTGGTATCAGATCGAGAAGTACATCACCGCCAACTCCGCCACGAAGATCACGCATGGCATTTGTCCGGACTGCGAGGATAAATTTTTGAAGCCGAAGGAGTGACGGGTGCACCGTAAAGGCAGGCATTTTAGGAGAGCGCCTTAAACGAAAGTCACAACAGGCGGGTGGACGCTGAAGCGGCGTAAACGCCGCGCTCCGGCTGCAGGGGCGCAGTCTGCGCCTGCAATCATCTCCCGCCAAAACTTGTGCGGTTGATCAACAAAAACAATCCAACGGTCAACAGGGCGCAACTGACGAGCGCCAGCCCGGTAAAAAATCGCATCTGTTTTTGATGCGGCGACAAACTGCGTTTTCTCGGACGCGCAACTGGATGTGACATGGTATTGATCTCCCGCAAACTAGCTTACTTATACAAGATGTTCTACCTGAACAAATGTTCCCCCGGCTTTTGTTAAAATTAACGCCCAAATTGCGGGCTTCGACCATTTATCGGCAAAAAGGTCCGGGGACTTTAATTTTTTTCTAAACTAAAAGTTTATCGATCGTGATGGGCAATTGCCGGACTCTTTTGCCCGTCGCGTGATAGACTGCGTTGGCCACCGCCGCCGCCGTTCCCGTGATGCCAATCTCGCCCATGCCCCGCGCGCCCATCGGATTGAACGCCAAATCCGGTTCGCCCACGAAATGCACGTCGATGTCGCGGATATCCGCATTCACCGGCACATGGTAGTCCGCCAAATTCCGGGTTGCCGGCAGGCCGGTCACCGGGTCATAAACCGTCTCTTCCAACAAAGCCATGCCGATGCCCATGACCACTCCGCCCAAAATCTGGCTTCGCGCCGTCTTCGCATTCATCACCCGCCCGCAATCCATCACCGATACCATTCGCGTCACGCGTACCTGCGGCAAGTCGGGGTCGATCTGCACCTCGCAAAAATGTGCGCCAAACGATTGAAAGGCGTAGGCCGGCTTCGCGAGTTTGGATTGGGAAAACCCACCCTTGCCCTCGATGGAATTCTTGCCCGCGCGCTGCAAAATGTCGGTGAAGCCATCACTTTTTGCGGAATCTTCTTGGAGCGTGAATCGCCCCGCGCCGGCAGTTATAATCTTATCCGCGTCCGCCCCGTACAACGGCGATTGCCTGTCGGTCACGGCCAGTTTGGTCAGACTTTTATGCAAATCGGCCGCCGCTGAATAGATGGCTGAACCCACGGTCGCCGTCGTGTTCGAGCCCCCCGCCACCGGGCCGTATGGCAGGTTGGAATCGCCCAGCTCAAAAGTCACCTTTTCCACCGGCACACCCAGCGCCTCCGCGCTGATCTGCGTGAGCACCGTATAAGCCCCGGTACCGATGTCGTGCGCCGCGCATCGGACGATGGCGGTGCCATCGGCCCGCAGCATGGCGGTTGCTTCCGCCGCCATCATGTACCCGGGATAGGTCGCCGTCGCCAAGCCCCACCCCACCAGCCGGCCGTCTTTGCGCATGGAGCCCGGTGCCGCCGTGCGCCGGCTCCAGCCGAATTGTTCCGCCCCGACGCGGTACGCGTCCCTGAGATGTTTGGTGCTCCACGGTTTTTGGTTGATCGGATGCACCTCGGAATAATTTGCCAGCCGTAATGCCAGCGGATCCATCTTCAGTTCCACCGCCAATTCATCCATGGCACACTCGAGCGCATAGGTTCCCGGGCATTCGCCCGGCGCGCGCATGAATGTCGGCGTTGCGATGTTCACCGTGTACACCGTCTCATCTACCGTGATTGCGGGGCAGTCATAAAGCACGCCGCTGGAGCGCGCCCCGCAGCTTTCCGTAAAATCCCCGAGCGGCGATGTCAACGTATCCACCTGATGCCGGATCGCCTGCAGCTTCCCTTCCCGCGTCGCGGCCAGGGCGATCGTTTGGATGGTCGGCGTCCGGTGACCCGCGCCGCTGAACATGTCCTGCCGGGTCAAAGAAAATTTTACCGGCGCGCCCGCCATTTTTGCCGCCATCGCGGCCAGAAAAGGATGGGGCCACACTGCGCCCTTGCACCCGAACGCGCCACCGACAAACGGGCTGACCACCCGTACCTGCTCAGGCTTCAGGTCAAAAGCCTGCGCCAAAATATTCTGCAACCCCTTCACAAACTGCGTCGCGTCTTGCACCAACAAATGGCCGTCCGCCGTCCATTCGGCGACCGTTGCGGAGGGCTCCATCGGGTTATGCGTTTCCGTCGGCGTCTCATAGGTGCGCTCCATCACCACCAGATTCTTGTCCGCCAGCGCCGCATCCACGTCGCCTTTTTTGAGCTGCACATCCTCGCCATTGTTCTTTTTTGGCTTTTTCGCGGGAGCCAGCGTTTCCACCGGTTTCAGCGTCGGCGGCGATTGGTCATAATTGATTGTGATCAATGATGCCGCATGCTGCGCCTGTTCCAAGGAATCCGCCACCACCAGCGCCACATACTGTCCGCCATAGGAAATTTGATCATCGCTCAACGGCATCCGCTGTTCGTTCTGGATGCCGCCGCCCTGGCTGGCCTTTGGCTTCTTCAGCTTCAGCGCATTCAAATGGGTGATCACAAGTTTGACGCCTGGCGCATCTTCGGCCGCCGCGATGTCAATTGCGACAATGCGTCCATGTGAAATGGAACTTTTTACCGCAACCGCTTGCAAGACGCCGGCCGGATTGAATTCCGCCGCATAGCGCGCCGCGCCCGTGACTTTGAGGCGGCCGTCGACACGGTTCATCGGCTTGCCGAGTTCGCGCGGGGAAAGGGCTTTGGGATTCATAGGTTTGAACTCATGAGGAGACGATATCGTTCAAAGTGCGCGCGATCGTCCGCCGCGCCAGTTCGATCTTGAAGGAGTTGTATTTGTAGCCATGGGCACCTGTCATCGCGAGGGTGGCGGCGTCGTTGAACCGTTCCGGGCTGGCCGTCTTGCCGGTCAGCATGGCTTCCGCCGCGAGCGCCCGCCACGGTTTGTGCGCCACACCACCCAAGGCGATCCGGGCCGTCTTGATGACCCCGCCCGGGTCCATCTCCAGCGCCGCCGCCACGCTGACCAATGCAAACGCATAGCTCTCGCGATCACGCACTTTCACATAATGCGAACGCGCGGCCACGGGATGCGCCGGCAGGTCCACCGCCGTGATCAATTCATCCGGCGCCAGGTTAGTGTCCCGCTCCGGCGCGTCTCCCGGCAGGCGGTGAAAATCTTGAAAAGCAATCTCACGCTCACCTTGCGGCCCGCTTACGCGCACCACGGCTTCCAACGCCGCCAAAGCCACGCACATGTCGCTCGGGTGGGTCGCGATGCATTGATCGCTTTGGCCCAGGATGGCATGCATGCGGTTAAAGCCGTTGATCGCCCCGCAACCGCTCCCCGGCTTGCGCTTGTTACAAGCCGGAAAATCCGGATCGTAAAAATAACAGCAGCGGGTGCGTTGCAACAGGTTGCCGCCCGTCGTTGCGCGATTTCTCAATTGCGGGCTCGCGCCCGCCAGAAACGCCTCGCTCAAGACCGGATAACGTTCTTTGATCAGCGGATGTTCCGCCACGTCCGCGTTCCGCGCCAGCGCGCCGATCCGTACGCCCTTGCCGTCCGGCAGCTCTTCCACCGCCGCCAGCGGCAACCGGTTGAGATCGATCAATTGCGCGGGCTTTTCGACACCCATTTTCATCAAATCCACCAGATTGGTCCCGCCGCCGAGAAATTTGGCATCCGGCTTTCCCGCCAGCTGGCCGACAGCTTGGGCCGCATCCGTCGCCCGCGTATAAGTAAATGGGTTCATATGGCTCCTGCGGTTTTGGATTTGGCATCGCGGATCGCCGACACGATGTTGGAATAGGCCCCGCAACGGCAGAGGTTGCCGCTCATCCATTCGCGGATTTCCGCGTCCGTGTTGGCATGTCCTTCTTTTAACAAAGCCACCGCGGAACAGATCTGGCCTGGCGTGCAATACCCGCACTGGAAGCCATCGTGCTCCAAAAATGCCGTCTGCATCGGATGCAATTCAGCGCCTTTCGCCAGGCTCTCAATGGTAGTGATTTCATCGCCGTCATGCACCACGGCCAGGGCAAGACAGGAATTGATCCGCCGCCCGTTCACCAGCACGGTACAGGCGCCGCATTGTCCATGATCGCAGCCCTTTTTGCTGCCGGTCAGCCCCATCCTTTCGCGCAACGCATCCAGCAACGTCACGCGGGGATCGAGTTGCAGGGTTTGCTCTGTTCCGTTGACCTTTAATCTCACGGGAACCGTCTGCGTTTCGTTCAAAGGCGCCGATACAATCGGCACCTCGGCGGCGGATGCCGATTGAAAAAACGACGGTGCCGCCGCGATGCTTACGCCCGCCACGGTGACATTGGCAATAAATTGCCGCCGCGTCTGGCCGCCGCTCCACAGGGGCTCCGGGATCCCGGCCGGTCCCACTACCCGGTCCGGATCTGTCGGAATAAAATTTGGTGAGGCCGGGGAATGTTGTCGCTCCGCCAAATGACGCCCGTATGCCGCCACGTCTTCCGGCGTATCCAGGTCGAGGGCCGCTTCCGGCAGGTCGATCGCCAGCACCTGATCGCGATATCGTACCAACAGACTTTTGGCTCCGCCTTGGCTGTTCAACTGTTTTAATTCGTCAAAATAATCCCGGGCAAACCAGGCCGGGGTACCCCAGGTATCGTTGAACCGCGCCGCCACCAGCTTCGAACCCGGTCGGGCCGCGCCCGCCAAAATTTCCTCCAGCGATCCGCTGGTCACACCGGGCTGGTCGGCGACCATCAGTAACACGCCTTCGCTTTCAGGTGCCATCCGCAGCAACGCATCCAGCCCGGTCCGGATTGAAGCGGACATGCCAGTCTGCCAATGGGGATTCACCGTCACCGCGATCTCCAAGCCTTGTAATTCCCCGGCGATCAGGTCCGCGTTGGCGCCGGTCACGATCACCACCGGCTGACACCCGGTGGCAATGGCCGTCTGCGCCGCCCGGCGGATCAGCGACGTGCCACCGATTTTGATGAGCTGTTTGGGCATGCCCATCCGCGCGGAAGCGCCGGCAGCAAGCACGATGATTCCGGTTCGGGTCTTATGCATAAGCCAAAGAGGGAGTGGTGATATGTAACGGTGTCAGGCGGTCGCGGATCGGTTTGGCATTGCGGCCGTTCAGCGCCGCCAAAATTTCCGCCATGATGGACACGGCGATCTCCTCCGGAGTGCTGGCGCCAATATCCAGCCCGACCGGGCCGTGCAAACTCTGCTCAAATGCCTCGGCGACCGTCACGCCGTTGTTCTTGATGGACTCCAACAGCCGCTGTTTGCGGCGTCCGGGTCCAAGCATGCCGATGAAGGGTACGGCCACCTGGGTGAGCGCCGCCAATGCCTCCTCGTCGCGCTCAAAATGATGGTTCATCAGCACCGCCACCGTGCGATCGTCAAATTGGATTTGTGACAAGGCTTCGCGCGGGGAACACAGCAGCACCGCATCCGCCTCACCGAAAAATTTCAGCGAGGAATCGCGCTCGCGGGAGTCTACCACGATGACTTGAAACCCGGTTTCCTTCGCGATCCGTATCAACGGCACCACATCCAGCCAGCCGCCAAAGACAACCAATTGCAGCGGTGCCAGCAACGGTTGGACGAATACACGGATTTCATCATCGCCTGCCTTGCCGGCAAGCACCGCCGGTTTTTTGCCCTTCGAACCAAATCCGTTCAATACCGCCGTCAATCGTTCATCACCAACCCATCGTTCCTGTTCAGCGAAGGCGTGCCGGCGGGACCAGCCAAATGCTTCTCCGCCTGCAACGACGGTGGCCAAGGCGCACGCTTCCCGCGCGGTCTGGCATCGCCCGGTTGCCTCGATGAACGCAGAGCGAAAATGATCCGTGATCGGTTCGATGAAAACGTCAATGATGCCGTTGCAACCGAGGCCGGTACCGAAAACTATGTCATCGTTGGAAGTGGAATCGTAGCGCGCCGTCAATGGCTGCCCCGTTTGCAAAACTCGCCTCGCATGGCTGAGAACATCATGTTCCAAGCACCCCCCGCTAATCATGCCCCAAGATTGTCCTTCCGGCGTGATGAGCATGCGCGCCCCCGGCCGCCGATAAGCAGAACCCTCCACCTGAATGACCGTGGCCAAAGCGCAAGGTTTATGCCCCAATGTTTTCAGGGCGTTCGCAATCTCTAATAATTCCTTCATGCGGATGCTGAGGTTTGCCCCGATTTTTACCCTCGCCGACAGGGGCTATCCTCAATTGCCGGACCATTCAGCGGTTAATATGCCAATCCTTTTTGCCGTAAATGGCTGATTACCATTCGAAGGGGGAAAGACACGCTTTTGCAAAGTGCATGGCCCGTTTAATTTTGCATGATTGCCAGCGGCACCGGCGGGCAAAGCCCGGAGCCTTAATGAGCATCCGCCGGCGGTACGGCAGGTGGCACCACCTTCTTTAACAACGGCACAAGCACCGTCGCCAGCGCCAGGCTGGCGGCGATCACCATGAACGCATCCGAGAATGTTTGAACCTGCGCCTCGCGATACGTCAGCGACCACAATTGTTTCAGCGCCGACGCCTGACCGTGGGCCAGATCGCCGCCTTGGATCGCTGCGAAATGGGTTCCGACTTGGTGCAACCATTGTTGCATCGCCGTATTGGTCGCGTTCAGGTGTTCGGCCAGCCGTAGAAAGTGCAGGTTCGTCCGGTCATTTAAAATGGTGGCGCACGCGGCGATGCCGATCGCCCCGCCGAGATTGCGCATCATGTTGAACAGGCCGCTGGCGTATTTGAGGCGCGCCGGTGTCAGGCTGCCCAAGCCGAGGGTCACCGCCGGCGCCACCACAAACACCTGGGGGAAACCGCGCAAGATTTGTGGCACCAGCAATTCGCGCCAGCCCCAGTCATGCGTTATGAAACTGAAGTTGAACATGGACAGGCCGAAACAGGCCATCCCGGCCATCATCAACCAGCGCGTATCAAATCGCTTCGCCAGAAAGATGTAAACGGGAACCCCCGCCAGCGAGGCGGCGCCGGTGGACGCAATCGCCACACCGGTTTGCCAGGCGCTGTAGCCGCGCACATAACCAAGGAACAGCGGTGTCAAAAATATCGTGGCGAAAATGCCCACGCCGGTGACGAAGGATAAAATGCAGCCGAGCAGAAAATTCCGGTTGCCGAGCGCGCGCAGATCCACCACCGGTTGCGCGTAAGTGAGGCTGCGGATCACAAACGCCAGCCCCGCCACGGCGGCGATCACCGCCATGGCGGTGATGGTCGAATCGTCAAACCAGTTCCACCGCGCGCCTTCTTCCAAGACGTATTGCAAGCTGCCCAGCCCGATGGCCATCAGGACGATGCCGATATAATCCGCGCCTTTTAAGAGTGACAAATCCGGCTCGTCAATCTTGACGAGAAAGGGAATCGAAAGCGTGACGATGATGCCGGGAACGAGGTTTATGTAGAACAACCAATGCCAGTTCAACGAATCAGTGATCCAGCCGCCGATCACCGGTCCCAACGCCGGTGCCACCGACGCAATCGTGCCGACCACGGCGGCGGAATACACGCGGCGTTGGCCTTGAAAATAATGGAACGAGGATGTGAAGACCGTAGGGATCATCGCGGCGCCCAAAAGTCCTTGCAGCGCACGGAAGACGATCATGCTCTCGATGTTCCAAGCCAGTCCGCACAGCAAACTCGTCAGTGTGAAGCCAGCGGCGGACACCGTGAACAGCCAGCGCGTTGAGAAGACCCGCGTCAACCAGCCCGAAAGTGGAATCATGGTAATCTCGGCGATCAGGTAGGAAGTCTGCACCCAACTGATCTGGTCCTGCGCGGCAGACAACCCGCCGCCGATGTCCTGCAAGGATGACGCGACAATCTGGATGTCCAGCAGCGCCATGAACATCCCGACACACATCATCACAAACGGGAAAATATCCCGGAAACGGAACGGAGGCAGGGTTGCGTCGTTCATACTCAGATCTTTCCATTCACTTTCGCCGTGACCGAGAGGCCAGGCCGCAACCGGCCCAGCGCCGCCGATTCATCGTCCAAAACAATCCGCACTGTGACGCGCTGCACGATCTTTGTGAAATTCCCCGTGGCATTTTCTGGCGGCAATACGCTGAACTGGGCACCGGTCGCGGGGGCGATGCTCACGACGTGGCCGTGCAATTTTTTTCCGGGCAGCGAATCGATCTCCAATGTGGCGGGCGAGCCCGGATGCATGCGGCCAAGCTGGCTTTCCTTGTAGTTTGCATCGATCCACAAGCCATGCGCGGGCACGAGCGAGATGAGTTGTGAGCCGATCGTCGCATAGGCCCCGGTTTGGGCACTGCGGTTGCCCACGACGCCATCCACCGGCGCGCGTAATTCCGTATAGCTTAGATTGAGTTGGGCCAAATCGCGTTCCGCAATGGCCGCATCCAAGGCCGCCTGCGCTTGCAATTTTTGTGTGCCGATCACGTCGAGCTGGCGTTGCGCGGCATCGAGCGCGGCTTGGGCTTTCTGTCCGGCCGCCTCGGCTTGTTTGAAGCTGGTATCCGCCTGCTGCGAACTTTGGGTGGACACCGCACCGGTTGCTAATAATTTTTGATAGCGGCCTTGGTCATCGCGGGTGCGCGTGGTCTCCGCGTCCGTCGCGCTGATTTCCGCCTGCGCCTGCGCGATGACGGATTCTTGCAAATGGCGCGTCGCCTCCAAGTTCACGAGTGCTGCCTGGGCCAAGGCAACTGCCGCGTCCACCTTCGCCAACGCCGCGCGATAATCGCGGTCATCCAATTTCACCAGCAGATCGCCCGCGTGTACCGGCTGGTTGTCTGTGACCGCGAGTTGCGTGATGAAGCCCGCCACTTTAGGCGCGATCGTGGTCACGTCACCGCCAATGTAGGCGTCATCCGTGCTTTCAATGAAGCGGCCGACGGTCCACCAGTCGTAGGCGAACCACGTCACACCAATCACTGCCAACACGCCGACCGCCATGATCTTGGCGCGCCTGGAAATGCCAGCGCGATTTTTCTTAGGCGTGGGCGGAGCTGTTTCGCCATTCGGTATGGTCGAGGCGCCGTTCTTTTCGCGGACGGGCGGGAGAGCGGGGATTGCGACATCATCACCGGGTTGGGCGACTCGGGAGGGGTAAGGAAGCGTTGAATTCATAGTTTTAGATTCAGGTTAAGGTTAACGCTTTGATTACATGAAATAGATACCAACCAGTTGGTATGTTTTGACGTATAAAGAATAGAACAGTGCTTTCATAAAAAATAAAAGGGTTAGGAGTTTGCCGTGGAAGTGCCAGAAGTGGTCTGGTTGGTCAAGCCGAACAGCGCTTGCACATAGGCGCGGAACTGTTCGAGGTTGTCGTACAAAATCGCGTTGTTCTCGCCCGCTTTGGCGATCATCAATCCGCCTTGGACCATGGAGACGTAGAACAAAGAAACTTTCTTAGGATCAAAATCTACCACTGGCGAACGGGTCGCTTTGGCTTCGGCCAGGTCTTTTTCCAAGTCACCCGCCGTGCTCAAAAAGACTGATAAACAGGCCTCACGCAGCTCCTGGTTGGTGGAGGCGAGTTCCTGGGCAAACATGCCGATCAAGCAGCCTTTCGTGACGCCATCATTGCCGGCGGCCGCTGCGCCCGCGAAATCCAGACGGCCAAAAACGCGATCCAACGGATCCGCGAGCTTGCGGAACGGGGCATTGGCAAAATCCCGAATTTTCGCCTCGCGAAAGCTCGCCACGGCCACATTGGCCACTTCTTGCTTGGTCTTAAAGTAGTGAAAAAAACTGCCCTTGGTCACGCCGGCCGCCGAGCAAATATCATCGACGGTGGTGGCGTTGAACCCCTGCTTGCGCATAAGGGTCACACCGGCCTCAACCAACTTACGTTTGGTTTCGGGCACTTCGGCTGTTTGAGTTAGAGTATTCATACCGACTGGTTGGTATGTTGACATGGTGGAGGGAGTTCGTCAAGGGGTTTCTTTGGGGAAATTTGTAAAAGAAGGGGTAGAAGATGAACTGGCGACTGGAAAGTCGCCACAACCGGCAGGCTGGAAAGCCTGCCCTACATCTGAGTTGCTTAGCTTACTTGCTTCGCACGAACAGTTTACCTGGCAACTGCCGCACCAAGCGTTTCATCTCCAAGCTGAACAGTGCCACGTTTACGGCAGAACTCGGCAGGCCGCTGGCGCGGATGATTTCATCGATGCTCGATTCTTCCTCCAGCTTTACGGCGGTGAACACTTTTTGCTCGTTGTCGTTCAGTTCCAGCGCGGGCAACACGCCGGTCTCGTTGGCGGTCGCGGGGCGGTTGGTGCTGGGGAACAGGTATTCAAATTCGCTCAGGATGTCTTCGACGCCTTCGCACAGCTTAGCGCTCTTTTTGATCAATTCGTGACAGCCTTTGCTGCGCGGTGAGTCGATGCGGCCAGGGACGGCGAAGATTTGCCGTCCGTATTCCGTGGCGAAATTAGCGGTGATCAGCGAGCCGCTGGTCAGGTTCGCTTCCACCACCACGGTGCCCAAGGTCATGCCCGCCACGATGCGGTTGCGGATGGGGAACGATTGTTTGTCCGCTGGTCGGTTGAAGGGAAATTGCGTCATCACCGCGCCATTCGCCGCGATGCGCTCGAACAACTCCGCGTTCTCGACCGGAAAAACGATATTGATGCCGGTGCCTAAGACGGCGATGGTCCGGCCTTTGCCGCTCAAGGCGCCTTGATGTGCGGCGGTATCGATCCCGCGTGCGCCGCCGCTTACTACCGTAACGCCAACGTATGCGAGCTGATAAGCCAGCTTGCGCGCGGTTTCAATGCCGTAATTGGTGGTCATCCGCGAGCCGACCATGGCCACGCCGTTTTTGTCTTTGGCCGTCAGCGAGCCTTTGACGTACAAGACCAGCGGGGGATCATAGATTTCGCGGAGCGAGGCGGGGTAATTGTCATCGGAAGAAATGACGATGTGGCATTTGTAATCGCTGATGCGTTTTAACTCGCCTGCGAGGTCCACGGATTTTTCCCAGTTGGCGATGTTTTCCGCCGTTTCGGCGCCGATGTTGTGGACGCGCAGGAGTTCGTTCTTGGAAGCCGAAAGGATTTTGGGTGCTTCGCCGAAATATTCCAGCAGCGAGCGGGCGCGCACCGGCCCGACGCCATCGATCATGTTCAAAGCGACGAGCGCTTCCCGAGTATCCATGCGGTTTGATAACGAGTCTGGCGAGGGGCGGCAAGGAAGTTTTTAAGGCTGGCCGATAAACGCGGAGGCGCAGAGAACGCGGAGACTGGTCAAGATGTCCTGAGCTTGGTCACACAGCTTGTGGCAAAAGTGAGGACTGACACCGGCACACGACGGCTACGTTAAATCACTTTTGATCTGTCAAAACCATCATTTTGCACCGTGGGCATCTGACATAAACCTCTCCCACCGCATCAATATGCCTTTCCAATTTCTTCTTCAAGAAAAAGACATTTTTGCAATTTGTGCAGGTCAATTTGGCAGCCTTCGCAGGTTGGCTGGTTTCATCAAACAGTGCTTTGAGAGCTTTATTTTTTGCAAATTCAGCCTCAATCAGTTTCAGTTCAACCACCTTTGCCTTTCTGATTGAAAGCCATTGAAAGGCAACCGCCACGAGCGCTACCAACAACGATGTCCACGCAGGAATTTTTGAAACAACGATTTTTTGAACCACCTGTGAACCACTTGCGACTGCATCGGTCACAACATGCCAGTTCACATAGATTCGATTGATTGCAAATGCGATTGCCAAAACAAGAAGCCCGTGGCAGACCCGTCTAAACGTTTCACTAGGATGGGCATCAATCCAATCAATCACTCGCATGGGTGAAAAAATGAACCGGCTGACGGGTGTTTTGGCATTGTCTGATTCACTGCTCATGGCACTGAAAACTTAGTGGACGTGTTTGTTGTGAACAAGCCTAACAACTTTAATTGCCATACAAATACGCATTAAAGCCAATGCTTCCGATGCTTTTGTGAATGACGAAAGTTTCCGTAAAAAAGTTGCACAGGTCTGTCGCCAATCGCAAATGCCACCTTTAGAAGTCCAGTTGTTCACACGATGTTGGATGAACAGGTCGCGGCCAAGGTCATCACCAAGACCGCAGGAACGAACGCCAAGGGACAAGACACCATCACGTTCGCCAAGAAGTAAATTTAACCGTTCATCTCACCCCCTTGGCTTTGCGGCCAAAGGGTTTTTATTTTAGTTCATCGGTATGCCCACAACGCTTATTTGGACATTTCACATATTTTTTGCCCAACGGGCCGGGCGCAATCAACTTCGGATTTTTCATCAAGAAGAAAAATCCACAGGCAGAACATTTGTGTCCGACATTATCATTAACCACTTGGGCAACTTCTTCCTGAATCCTTTCTGGTCCGATGGTAAAAAACGGCTTAGGGTCGGCTTTTTTCTGCGGTTCGATTGGCTTCCATGCTGCATCAGGCACTAAATCAAATTCAAAATTTATTTTGGAATCTAAATCTCCTGCCAGTTGGACATATCCCTTTCCATACTTTCTTCCGTCTTGCTCAAACATCTTGATAGGTGGTGGTTCGTTAAACAATCGTTGAAAAGGGATTGATGCACCAACATGCAGTTGTTTTAGCGGGTGCCTTGGTTCAAGCCCAATCGGTTCTGCCGTATTTGCGTAAAGGAACACACCAAGAACCGTAACAGTTTCATTTCCTTTGTTGTTCACTGTGGCTATGAACCAAAAGCCACCCGGGGGTGTCGGGGCTGTAAGAAACTCAGGTCTTACGGTTATTCCTGAACTGGCGAGCTTCATCATGGTTTCCATTTGCTGATGATAAGAACGCACACTTTTATCTACGGTTTTGTCCAACTCATGTTTCAACTCAACTTCATGCTTCTTGGCAGTTCGATGGGAAAACCATGCGATGCCGAACGATAAAAGCCCTGTAAGCAGACTGCCCCAAAATGGAATTTTTGAAGCCAGCAAATTTTTTATAGATTCAGAACTTCCGGCCAAGGCATCACTTACATAATGCCAATTCACATAAATGCGGCTTGTTGCAAATATGATGGCTGCTGCAAGCAACGTGTGGCACACCCTCCTAAATGTCTCGCTTGGATTACTGTCAATCCATTCGATGAGCCGCATAGGGGACAGAATGAACCGTTTCACCGGTTTTTTGCTGTCTTTGGATTCATCGCTCATCGCAGACTAAATTTAGCAAATCAGAATACGGTGAACAACGTGAACTTAATTATCGTATATCCATAAATTCAATTCTATCAATGCAGCATTGGCTTTTGTGTAAGCAGAAAGTTCACGTACCAAAGAGGTTTTTCTGAACGATGGATGGCCGAATCAATTCTGGTCCCTCATTGTTCACCTTGTTCAGTTCCTTCTGCACGGGACACCAGTTCAATTCGTCCCTGTCCGGCACCGTTAGCACCGTTTCAAACATGCCTCCATCTGAAAGCCACCAATCATAATGCGATGGCTGCACGATGAACGGCATCCGGTTGTGAACCCTGCCAACCGATTTATTGGGCGTGGTTGTCAGCAAGATGACATGCTCATGCGCAACTTCCATGTCCAAAGTCTGGTCCTTGGTTTCATAAAATAAACCAGCAAAACAAAACGTTTCGTCATTGGGTTTGGTGAACCGGATGGGCGTGCTGTCATGCATCCATTCATAAAACCCGTCCGCAGGAATCAAACAACGGTTTCCGATGTATCGCTTGAAAGTGGGTTTTTCCATCACCGATTCCGCCTTTGCGTTACTCAAAAATGTTTTGCTCCACGCTGGTTTCCAACCCCCAGTCCATTTCAACAGCCTTCACCCCCCTTGGCGGTGCGTATGATGACCGGCACCATTTGGGATGGCGCAACGTTGTATCGAGCGGTAATTTTTATCACCACTTCAAATTCGCCCATCTGGATCCTGATGGTTTCTTTCGTTATGGACTAACGGGCGCACATTGATGTTAATGCGTTAATGGTGGCCTGTTAGCTGCTTGCTGTAGCATTGCCTTCGTTGGCGTTTCAAATTCAAAAGGAAATTTATCACCCGTGCTTAATTCAACTACACCTTTTCCAACAATGGTATCTTTCACTTTGCCTGCGCATTCCATCAGGCCATGATTTGACATGAAATCTTTCCGATAAAACTGTCTCCCCCCATGTGCTTCAATTTTGATTATTTCGCCAATATTTTTGCCTTCAGCTATAAAAACCAATTCAGGTTCCTGGTTGCCAACGATTCCAGATGCGGCTAGCGCAAACAATTCCTTTTGATAAACAAACACCCGTTGAATGTGGAACGGATTTTTCCCGTTGTTCACAACATTAATTTTAAGATTTACCGATGTGATTGGCGGCACGTACCCGACACCCATTTTTGCATCAATCAACACCTTGGGGGATTCATCGGCAATTTGTGCATTCAATCTAGAAACTTCCGATTTCAAGGTGCGGTTTTCTGTTTCAACACCTTGTAACGTTTTGAATATTGCCCGCTCACCTTCCATCTTCACTTGTTCATTTCTGCATGCCCAAGTTGTTTTTGCCGCGAAGAAAATTAACATGCAGAAGCCAACCACGGCCAACCAAAAGCCAGTCGTTCCCCCAATCACGCATGCTGCAATCGCAAATGGAATGGAACCGGCCCCGCTCATTAAAGAGAACTGAGCTTGCCCCACGAAAGTGGACAAAGCATGTAAGCTTTCGGGAGCGACTTATGAAACAACTCAAGAGCCAACAGAAGCATTCCAAAGCGTTCCGGAAGGAAGCGGTGGAGTTATTGATGACAGGCCGGACCCTGACAGA
>DASZCA010000030.1:0-1997 GCA_035943555.1 Verrucomicrobiia bacterium | reverse complement strand
CGGTGTTCTTGAGGATGCTGCAGAGGTCAAAGTTAAGCTTGCGCAGAAAACTTCCCGGGTCGCGTGCCAGCGGTTTCAATTCCTCGGACAACGCCCGGATCATCGCCGTGACCAGCGCAGCCCGGACACCGTGACCGGTCACGTCGCAGATGAACACACCCACTTCGGTTTCAGAGATGGCGCTGACGCTAAAAAAATCACCGCTGACGGATTCTGCGGGCTCGTAACGGTGGACGAATTGAAAGGCACTTTGCTCCGGCGTGGCCTGCGGCGGAAAAACCGGGTATTGCTGAGGCAGCATCGTGAGCTGGATTTCCCGCGCGGTACGGAGGTTTTCCTCCATGAGGGAATTTTTTGTGCGCAGATCCTCCCGGCTACGCGAGAGTTCGGCGGTGGCACGACGGATCTGATCTTCAGCGTGCTTGCGTTCCGTGATATCTTCCACCGTGCCCTCGTAATAAAGCAGTTTCCCCTGCCCGTCACGAACAGCGCGGCAGTTTTCCGCGATCCAGATGATGCTGCCATCCTTGCGATAGATGCGTGATTCGAAACCGCTCAAAGTATCGCTCTCCTGCATGAGCCGGACGAATTCTTCGCGGCGACCGGCATCCACATAAAGCCGTCCGGCGATGTCTTTGATGTTCGCCATCAGTTCCACCGGTGAGTCATAACCGTAAATGCGGGCAAGGGCCACATTCGCCAGCAGATAATGCCCGTCCACCGTCGTACGGAAAATGCCTTCAACGAGATGATCGAAAAGGCCGTAATAATTCTCCTTTTCATCCATCAGCGCGAGCCGTTCCTGATGCCGTGCTATGGAGCAAAAAATTGCGTGGCGCAGCGTAGCTTCCAATTGGCTACGGTCGATATAGTCCTGTGCCCCGCTATAAATGGCCTCCGCCAGAAAAGTTTCATCGCCATCAGGCCCGATCACTAACATCGGCAACCGCGCCGCCTTGGTCGTCAACAACGTGATCTGAAACAGCCCGGCGGCATTGGCTTGCGCGACCTCAAACAGAACCACATGGAAGTTATTCGTTGCCAGCATCGCCAACCCAGCATCTGCCGTGGGCTCAATGGTCACATCCGCAACATTGGCCACTGTGGATAACAATGCGCCAACGCGGCGGGCGATGTCTTCATCGCCGCTGATCAGCAAAATCTTAAGTGGTCCGTTTTGTAATTCGTCTTCCATGCCGCTCTGGACAAAGAAAATACAATGTTAACGCCAACCCGCAAGCGTGTTACTTCACAGGTTTGTGTTTCGCACTTTTCATCGCCAAGGTTCATGCTATCTTGTCAATTCGAAATCATGCCCAGTGTTTTCATAAAAACTTACGGATGCCAGATGAACGAGCGCGACAGCGAGGCTGTCGCCGCCCAACTCGTTGCCAAAGGCTATTCCTTGGCCCGGTCCGAAGCCATTGCAGACGTGGTTTTGCTGAACACTTGCAGCGTGCGCGACCTTGCCGAGCAAAAGGCCATCAACAAGATGAAAAACCTCATCGGCACCGCCCGCGGGGAAAAACGCGAGCAGATCGTCGGTTTCATGGGCTGCATGGCGCAAAGCCGCGGCAAGGAACTCATCGACAAGCTGCCGGATGTCGATCTCGTCCTTGGCACCCAAAAATTTCATCGCACGGCGGAATACCTTGATGAGCTGATTTCCGGTCGCGCCAAAAAAATCGTGGATGTCGAGGCGGAGGCCAAAAGCGAAGCGACCATCCGTGAACATTTGCTCAATGGAAGCGCAAAGAAATCTGTCAGCGCCTTCGTCAGCATCATGCAAGGTTGCAACCAGTATTGCACTTTCTGCATTGTGCCTTACACCCGCGGCGAAGAACGCAGCCGGACGATTCCCGATGTCGTCGCCGAATGCCGTGAGCTTGTCGCCGGTGGCGTGAAAGAAATCACCCTGCTCGGCCAGATCGTCACTAGTTATGGCAAGCGGGATATCCCGTTGCTTGATGGCAAATCAGCCTTTGTTCAATTGCTCG
>DASZCA010000029.1:0-4715 GCA_035943555.1 Verrucomicrobiia bacterium | reverse complement strand
ATGTAGTTTTTTTCAATGTCGCTGCGTTTGGTGGAGGCGAACAGTTCGCGCAAACCGTCGGCATCGCGGCCAACGGCGACGGTGACGACTTTCAACTGGCCCGGCTCGGCGGTTCTGCCCAATTGGAAATATTCCGTGGTGGTCGTTTGCGGCATGCCGGTCTTGTGAGGAATGGGAGTCAAAGCGGTTGTGCGAGGAGCGATGATGAGGCCGCAGTCATAACTGGGCAGATAATGCGCGGCGAGGGAGCCGCGCTGGTAATTCATGGTGGGATCGAGCCAATACGTCTGGCCATCGCATTGAACGACGGCGATGCAATGGTCGAAAGCATCGCCGGTGGGCTGCCAGTCTGCGATCGCGCGGCCTTGGGTGGCGTTGACAAGGGCGGGATAGGCTTCAATACCCAACGCGCGCAGGATGGTGACGAACAGCAGCGACTTGTCTTTGCAATCGCCAAAGCGGCGGGCAAACACCAGCGACGGGTCCGTGGGTGTCTCGGCGCTGCTGCCGATCTCGATCCCGAAATAGCGGACATCGTCCTGCACAAACCGCAGAGCCGCCAAAATTTGTTGTTCCGGGCTCGGGAGCTGTTTCCATTCGGCCACTTTTTTGGCGAGCTCGGGTGAGAAGTGGTTGGTGACCTGAAACAGGGAGAAGGCCCATTGGCTCACTTCGGCCCACGTTTTGAATTCGCTGAGTTGCACCCACGGTTGGGGGTCGCACCAAGCCGGCATCAAGTCTTCAAAGCCGACGCCCGGTGCCTGACGCACGTCCCAGATGTATTCCGTGGTTTCTTTCCCGGCGATCACCAAAGGTTGGACGGAGCAGCCATGCGGTTTGGCGTAGAGATGCCGCTGGGTGGGCCATAATACGCGGGTGAGCAGGCGTTCGGCAGGTTGCCCCATCTGCACCGGAATTTCGGCAGAGAAATGCGTGCCGAAGACAGGGTTGGTGCCGGCCATGGAATAGGCGTAGTCGATGATGTCGCCGACCCGGACATCGCTCAGGACGAGGATGGCGGACTTTTCCCCGTTCAGGATGAACTGGTCCATGTCCTTTTCCTGCTGGACAACTTTCACCTGATTAGTATCGAGCCGGTCGAGATGTTGCGTCCCGCGCCAGATCCGGGCCCAGTGCCAGGTAAGGGATTGATAACTGGGATTGAAATTGACCGTCAAGGTCGCACCATTCTGCACGCCGGCGCTGGTGAGAATCTGCCGGACGGAATGATGAAATGTTTCGTCCTTTTGGGCGTTGATCTGCTGTTCCAGCAGGAGCAGATGTTCGTCGGCGCTGGATTCAAGGAGAGCGGTAGACGCTTGTTGGTTGAAGAAATTAGGTTTCACCCAACTGCTGGGCGGGGCGACAACGGTGGGGTTGGAAATATCAGCGGCGTGACCTTGGAACGTCATCGCCAAAATAATCAAACAGCAGGCCTGGTAAAGCCGACGGGTGAGAATTTTGGGTGAATCTGAATGAAAAGCTGTTCCCTGCATTTCATGGGAACGATAGCGAAAGATATCTGGCGGGACAACTGCAAAGGGGAAAAGGATTGGGAGGCGCAAGGTTTCCACAAACAACTATTAATATACTGATTCGCTGGTGATTCGCTGGCTTTAATTCTGGCGTGGGCTTTGCCGGCTGCCAGCCGGCGATACAGCAGGTTGGCAACCTGCGGTACCTTAGTAAGGCCAAAAGCATCTTTTCATGATGCAGTCGGAACGGTTTAATGCGGGTGTGCCGATTTCTCACATTGAACAAGTCCAGTCGCTGGAGGTGCCGGGGCTGGAATATTATCTGACGCTGAAGCGGGTAGAGGAGCATGAGCGGGCGGGCATCCTGGTGGCGGCGAACATCAAGGTGGTGAAGCGGTTGCTGGCGAGCCGGTTCACGGTGGAGTCGGTGCTGGTGACGCCGGGATGGCTGGAAAAATTGGAGCCGCAGTTGCGGGCGCGGGCGGAAGATATCCGCGTGTATGTGGCTGAACAGAAATTGCTGGAGACGATCACGGGCTACAAGATGCATCAGGGGGCGCTGGCGGTGGCGAAAATCCCACCACCGCGGGATTTGGAGACGTTGTTGAAAAACTCGTCGCATCCGTTATTGCTGGCGGCGGTGGAAGGAATTGCGAGCGCGGAAAATTTGGGGGCGGTGGTGCGATGTTGCGCGGCGTTCGGGGTGCATTTTCTGATCGTGGGGGAGACATGCGGGAGTCCTTATCAACGGCGCGCGGTGGCGGGTTCGATGGGGACGATCTTTGAGCAGCCGGTGGTGCAGGTGGAAAACCTGGCGACGACATTGACGGGCTTGCGAACGCAGGGTGTGCGATGCATCGCCGCGCATCTGGGGGCGGAAGCGAAGAAGCTGGCGGCGGCGGAACTACGGAGTGATTGCTGTCTGATTTTTGGTACGGAAGGACCGGGGTTGACGCCGGCGGTATTGGCGGCATGTGATGAGATGGTGGAAATCCCCATGCCGTCGCACATGAATTCTCTGAACGTGGCGGTGGCGACGGGGATTTTCTTGTATGAAGCGACACGGCAGCGGGGGTGAGGGGCTGTGCGGGGCGAGGATAGAAGATAGAAGTTGGAGGATGGGGCGTGTCCGGGTTGGACATGGGGTGGGGAATTTGCCAGCATTTGAAAATTGGTTTTAGAGTCCGTGTCGACCGGCAGAAATGAAACTCTTAGCAAAATTCAGCATAATTTTTGCAGTTGTCTTCGGCCTGGGGCTGACGGCCACGGGTTTTCTTTCTTATTCACTATTACAGAGGAATGCCCGGTTGCAGGTGGAAGATCGCGCCAAGATCATGATGGAAACCGCGCTGGCGATGCGGCGCTACACGGTCGACCAGGTGAAACCGGCGCTGCGTGAAACCGTTGCGGGCACTCCGGCTGCGACGGCGAAAGCGTTTCATCCGGAAATCGTGCCGGCATTTGCGGCGACGGAGATGTTCAATTATCTGCGCGAGAAATACCCTGATTATTTTTACAAAGAGGCGGCATTGAACCCGACCAATCCGCGCGACCGGGCGGAGGACTGGGAGGCGGACATCATCAATAATTTTCGCAACCATGCCGATCTAAAAGTGTTTGATGGCGACCGCATGACGCCGATGGGCAAGTCGCTGTACCTCGCACGGCCGCTGCATGCGGAGGCTTCGTGCCTGGAATGCCATTCCACGCCGGCGGCGGCCCCGGCGGCGATGATCGAACGCTACGGGCCGGCGAACGGTTTTGGCTGGAAGCAGGGTGAGGTGATCGCGGCGCAGATCGTCTCGGTGCCGGCGGCGTTGCCGGTGGAGATGGCGGACCGGGAATTCCGGCAGTTGATGACTTTGTTGCTATGTGTCGGGGCGGTGACGTTGCTGGTCTTGAACGTGGTGCTGGTGGTTTTGGTGATCCGGCCGGTGGGGCAACTGGCCGAACGCGCGGAACAGATCAGCGAGGGCAAGATGGACGTGCCGGAACTGCCGTGCCGGGGCAAATGCGAAATCTCGATGCTGGTGGCGTCGTTCAACCGGATGCATCGCAGCCTGCTGGCGGCGATGAAGATGTTGGACAAGGAATAGGCTGCGAGAATGAGCGCCCCCGACGGCTCCAAAGAAACCTTCGATCTGGAACGCACCTGGCTGGTGAGCGTGCTGTTCGTGGACATGGTCAAATACAGCACGCAATCGCAAGAGGTGCAGGCGCAGTGGCGGAGCCGCTTCAAAAATTATCTGGGCGAAGGGCTGAAAGACACGGCGGAGCATGACCGCGTGATCCTGGATTGCGGCGATGGCGCGGCGATCGTTTTTCTCGGTGAACCGGAAGGCGCGATGACTTGCGCCCTGAGTGTGCTGGGCAACATCGTGCTTGAAAAGGGCCCTTTGCCGAAGCCGATGCATGTGCGTTTGGGCATCAATCTGGGTTCGGTGAAATTGGTGCGGGATATCAACGGCAACATGGCGGCGGCGGGCGATGGCATCAATGTGGGGCAACGCATCATGAGTTTTGCGGGGGATAACCAGATCTTGGTATCGCGCTCATTTTTTGAAGTGGCGAGTTTGCTGACGGAGGGGTCTGCGGCGCTGTTCCGGGCGGAAGGCGTACGGAAGGACAAGCACCAGCGGGAGCATATGGTGTATGAACTGCACCTGCCGAACGCGGCGCACCCGGCACCGGCGACGAACACGATGATCATTCGCAAGATCGCCCCGCAGTTCGCGGCGAACATCAAGACGGTGGAGCATCATCTGGCGTTGATCGTGGGGCCGATCGCGAAGCGCATCGTGCAAAGCGCGGGGCAGCGTGCGGGGTCGGCGACGGAATTGCGCGACAACTTGTTGGCGTTCATCCCGGAAGAGAGCGACCGGGATAATTTTCTGAAAGCGTGCGGGGATATTTTTCCCGCCGCGCCCATCGGAGGATCTTACGATACCACCCAGACTACGATCATAAAACCGAAGCCGGCGCCGCAACTGGAGCCCACGGTTTTAGAGCAGGCGCGAAAGGATTTGGCGCTGTACGTCGGGCCCATGGCCAAGTTGCTGGTAAGCCGTGCGGCGAAGAAAGTTGCAACGCGGGCAGAGTTATATCAGGCGCTGGCGGGGGAGATTTCTTCGGAGAAGGACCGGGCGGCGTTTTTGAAGCTGGTGGGGTAAATAAAAAAAGGGTGTAGTGGACCGACCAGCGGGCGCTTTTCAAAATTTGTAGTGCGGGTTGGCAGATCGT
>DASZCA010000028.1:0-22742 GCA_035943555.1 Verrucomicrobiia bacterium | reverse complement strand
GACCAATATCGGCGCCGAAGCATTTGTCCAATGTGAAAATTTGGCGGGCATCAACGTGGACGCGCTGAATCCATTTTACAGCAGTTCCAACGGATTTTTATTCGACAAACATCAGACTGCATTGATTGAAGCGCCCGGGACGGTGGCCGGCAATTACATCATCCCTGGCAGTGTCACCAACATAGCCACTGGTGCATTTATGGATTGCGCGAACCTGACGGGAGTGGTGATCTCGAACAGGGTGGCCATCGTCGGCACCAACGCGTTTACCGGTTGCACGGGACTGAGCAATATCCTGATCGGCACCAATGTCCTGGGCATTGCCATGAGCGCTTTCCAAGGCTGCAGCGGGCTGACAGATGCGACCATTCCACGCAGTGTCGTCCGGTTGGGGGCGGGCGTGTTTAACGATTGCAGCAGTTTGACCAATGTTTTGATCCATAGCGGGGTGACGAACATCGAGAGCGGCCTTGAGGGCCTGGCCAGCTTTGATTTGCGCATTCTTTCATTGAATGCGATTCAAGTGGCGGGGGACTGCCCTCGCTTGATGGCGATCACGGTGACGGGTACCAGCTTGTATTACAGCAGCACGAATGGGATTTTGTTCAACCAGCCGCAAACGGTGCTGCTCGAAGCGCCGGGAGGTTTCGCGGGAGGCTATACGGTTCCGGAAACAGTCACAAACATTGCACCGGGAGCCTTTAACGCATGTACCAATCTGACGAGCCTGGTCATCCCGAACAGGGTCATCAGCATCGGCGGCGGCGCGTTTGACGCGTGCGGCGGCCTGACGAATGTGGTGATCGGGACCAATGTGACGAGCATTGGACAAAAAGCGTTCAGTTTCTGCGGTGCTCTGGGGACGGTGGCGATTCCGGCCGGTGTCACCAATATCGGCGACGGTGCGCTGACGGGTTGCCGGAGTTTGACGAATATCTCGGTGGATCCGAAAAATTTGTATTACAGCAGTTTTAACGGATTTTTGTTCGATAAGCATTTTACCCGGCTCATCCAAGCACCGGGCGGTTACGCGGGGAATTATACCGTTCCGAACAGTGTCACCAACATCGGCGACGAAGCCTTTGAAAATTGCAGCAACCTGAGGGATGTAACTTTGGGCGCGAACATCAGCAGTATCGGCAACCAGGCGTTTTTTGAGTGCAACAATCTGATGAGCTTGTTTTTTAAAGGGAATGCACCGAGCGCGGCAAGCATGGTTTTCGGCGGAGTTGCGCGCCGGCTACCGCCAATAATCGGAGGGCAACCGCTGCTACTGACTCCGCCGGTGATCTATTATCTACCGGGTGCGCAAGGCTGGAGCGCGACGTTCGGCGGGCAGCCGGCGGTGCCGTGGAATTTGCAGGTGCAAACGGGCGGGGCAGGGCTGGGGGTGCGGACGAACCGGTTTGGATTTAATATCACGGGCAGCAGTGATGTAGAAATCGTGGTGGAAGCGTGCACGAATCTGACCAAACCCAACTGGCTGCCGGTGCAGACTAATGTTCTAACGGAAGGAGCGACGTATTTCAGCGATGCGCAATGGACGAATTATCCGGGGAGGTATTACCGGTTCAGGTCGGAGTAGAGAATGAGGCGTGAGGCGTGATTTTGGCTGGCGGGTATTTTCTGCCTCACCCTGGCCCTCTCCCGCTGGGGGAGGAACGCGTTTTGGATACGCAGGGTTTTGCGAAAACGGCCGGTGGAGTTTCAGCCGTACCACGTTCACGGTGCGCACGGAGTGCGACGCCCTACCTGGTTGGATTTGTTCAGCATCAATCGATAGTCGTATGCAAATGCAGCTTACCCCGTTATTTTTCAGGGCGTGTTGGCGTTGATTTTCATCATATGCTTTTTGATTTTTCTGACGTTGCTGTTTTTGCAGCGGCGGCTGATTTATTTGCCAACGAAGATTCCGGCGGCGGTGGTTGTGCAGGTGGCGCGGGAGCATGGTTTTTTGCCGTGGCAGAATCCGAGGGGCGAGATTATCGGGTGGAAGATTTTGTCGGAGGGGGCAGTGAGGGGAAGCGTATTGATTGTGCATGGGAATGCAGGGTGCGCGGTGGGACGAGATTATATCGCGCAACCGTTGTATCAGGCGATGGAGGGGCGCATGAGTGTTTTTGTTTTGGAATATCCGGGGTATGGCGCGCGGGGCGGCAGGCCGAGCAAGGCGAGTTTGCTGGCAGCGGCAGAGGAAGCGTTTCAAATGTTGCCGTCGGTCGGGCCGAAATATCTGGTGAGTGAATCGATCGGAGCGGGGGTGGCGACGGAACTGGCGCAGCGGCATCCGGAGGAGGTGGCGGGGATGGCTTTATTGGTGCCGTATCATAATCTGGCGACGGTGGCGCAGCGGATGTTCTGGTTTTTACCGGCGTATTTTTTATTGTTGGACCGGTTTGATCCGGAGACGTGTTTGAAAAATTATCGCGGGCCGGTTTTGTTTGCGGTGGCGGGTAAGGATGAGATTTTAGGGGCGGCGACGGGAATCCGGTTGCATGAGGGCTATCAGGGGCGGAAACGTTTGCAGGTTTTTGAGGGGGCGGGGCATAACGAGGTGTCGGGGCAGGAGCCGGCGTGGTGGCGCGAAACCATTGTGTTCTGGCGGGCATGACCGGCGGAGTAATGACGAATTTCGAATGACGAATGGTGCAAACGTGAGCTGACAAAGCTCCAAGCGTCCAACATCCAAGTACCAGAAAAATCTCAAACATTAAAATGGAGACCGGGTGAGCGGATGATGTGGCGGGTAAATCATACCACAAGTGCCTGCTGCGCAGGCAAACAGGGTCTCAGCGCGAACCCTGTCCACCTTGATGGATGGTTTGAGCGTCGTGGGTTGGTGTATGAATTGAAGATGGGCGTGTTAGGTTAACGAGTGGGCCGGTTGCAGGTGACTGTGCTGCGGCTGATCCCGCTGCGCGGGACACAGCCGCGCTCCGGGAAAGACGCCGGCGCGACCGAGTGCGGCCTGTTTGAAAATAAAAAAGCCGGAGCAGAAATGCTCCGGCTTTGGGGTTAAAAGGGGTAGATTACTTTTTGGCGGCGGCAGCGGCGGGCTTGGCGGCGAGGGAGATCGCGAGGCGCGATTTTTTGCGGTTGGCCGTGGGGCGCTTGACGACGCCCGACTTGACGGCCTTGTCGTAGGCGGAGTGAACGCCAGAGAGGAGCTTGGCGGCTTCATCCTTTTTGCCAGCAGCGATGACAGCACGGAATTCTTTTTCCACGCGGCGCAAATTGGAGGCGATGCTACGGTTGTGCAGGTTTTTGCGGGCGCTGTTGCGCATGCGGCGTTCGGCTGACTTCGTATTCGGCATAAATTATATTCTTATTGCGTAAAAGGGCGCTGAATCTAGCGAATGAGGAAGAAATGTCAATGGTTAAAAAAAGTTCAAACGTTCAACTTCACAGAGGGAAATCACCAAGGTCTAAAACCTAATGACTGATCAATGACGAATTTCGAATGACGAATGGCGGAGCAGATATCAAAAAGGGCACAATGGCCCTGACCTTCTGCAAAATTTAACCGGCAGATTGGCTAAAACATACAGGAACCCGAGTTGCTTTTGTAAAATGTTGGCATGGTTTGTGATAGGTTGTTTTATGGCTGGCGATTGTCCTAATCTTGAGCGGCGGGAGGAAAGGATATGCCGGTTGAGGGGTGAAAAGTAAGCAAAAGAGATTGAAAACCATTAAAAACCGTCTGTTCTTTACATTTTGGGGGCAGGCTGTTTTGTTTAACAGATTAAGGTTGAGGCGGCGTAGAAATTGCTAATTTTACTGAAATTTTGAGCGGATAAGCCAATCAGATGAACCAAAACCTCCGTATTTTGCACTTGGAAGACAACCCGGCAGACGCGCTGTTGGTGCGTGATCTGTTGGAGCACGATGATCTAAAGGTGGAGATACGGCATGTGGGTAACCGGGCCGAGTTCTTGAAAGCGTTGCCGGAGAAGAAGTGGGACGTGTTCATCTCGGATTACCGGCTGCCGGATTTCACGGGGCTGGATGCATTGAGGATCGTGCGGGAGAGATATCCGTTGCTGCCGTTCATCTTGATGTCCGGGACGATCGGGGAACATGCGGCGATCGAAAGTTTGAAGGCGGGCGCGACCGATTATGTGTTGAAACAAAACCGCGACCGGCTGCCTTCGGCAGTGCGCCGGGCGGTGGCGGAGGCGGCCGAGCGCGAACTGCGGCATGAAGCGCAGGAAGAACTGAAGCGGAGCGAAAAACAATACCGCATCCTGTTCCAAGGCAATCCGCATCCGATGTGGGTGTTCGACATGGAGACGCTGCGTTTGCTGGAGGTAAACGAGGCGGCGGTGCAGCACTACGGTTACTCACGCGATGAATTTTTAAAGATGACGCTGACGGATCTGCGCGTGCATGGCGGGGATGCCGGCAAATTTCAAGTCTTGGAAGCCAATTCCAGCGGTGTGATCTGGCGGCACAAGCGCAAGGACGGCACGGTGATGGACATGGAAGTGATGTGGTCACCACTGGCTTTTCACGGAAAACTGGCAGCGTTGACGATGGCGACGGACGTGACGGTGCGGCGCCGGGCGGGGTTGCACAATGCGCTGTTCGGGAAATTAAGCCACCAACTGAGCGCGGTGACGACGGCCTCGGAAGCGGCGATGTTCATCTGCGAAGCTGCGGATGAACTGTTCCGGTGGGATGATTTTGCGCTAGATCTGTATTCGGCTGAGAAGGACGAGGTGGTTTCACTTTTGTCGATCGCGACGATCGACGGGCAGCGGGTGGAGATACCGGGATCGCCGCAGCCGCAGCATGCCAATGCGATCGTGCGACGCGTGATCACGCGCGGAGCGGAAGTAATTTCGGCGGCGGAGACGGGGGAAAAAAGCGGCACGACGATGATCGCGCCGATCCGCAAAGGTGAGCGGGTGATCGGGGTGTTGTTCATCCAGGCGCGCCGGGCGTACAGCTACGCGAACAACGATGCGGCGACCCTGCAGACGCTGGCAGACCAGTGCGGCGGGGCGTTGCAACGCGTACGTGCGGAGGAGGAATTGCGCCACAGCCAACAGCGGTTCCGCGACCTGTTTGAAAATTCGCCGGATGCGATCTTCGTGGAAGACCTCGAGGGAACGGTTTTGGATGCGAACGTGACGGCGGGCAAATTGCACGGAGTCACGCGCGACAAATTGATCGGCAAAAATGCCGTGGATCACCTCGTACCGCCCGCGCAACGGGAAGCCGCCCGGGACAACCTTCAAAAGCTGGCGGCAGGACAAATTTCATGGGCGGAGGGCGAGAGCCTGCGGACGGACGGGGCGATCGTGCCGGTGGAAATCCGCGTGGTACGCATCCAATTTGAAGGCCGGCCTGCCTTGCTGTTCCATGTGCGCGATGTGAGCGAACGCCATGCGGCGGAGACGGCGTTGCGCAGCTCCGAGGCGCTGTTCCGTTCGGTGTGGGAAAATTCCGTGGATGGCATGCGGTTGACGGATGAGAACGGGAACATCGTGGCGGTGAACGGGGCATATTGCCGGCTGGTGGGGATACCGCAAACCAAGCTGGAGGGCAGGGCCTTTAGCATAGTGTATGCGGCGGGTGCGGACTGGGAGCAGATGTTGCAAAACCATCGCCAAAATTTCCGGAGCGGATATGCAGAAACGAAGGCGGAGCGCAGTTTCACTTTGCATGACGGGCGGCCGGTGGTGTTTGAGATCACGGACACCTACGTGGAGTCCGGGGGCAAGCCGCGCCTGTTGTTAAGCATGTTCCGTGACATCACGTTGCAGAAGCGGCTGGAGGAGCAGTTGCGGCAATCGCAAAAGATGGAAGCGATCGGCCAGCTCGCGGGCGGCGTGGCGCACGATTTCAACAACATCCTGACTATCATCCTGGGGCATGCGTCGTTGCTCACGATGCAGTCGCTGGATCCGAAGGCGCTGGTCTCGGCAAACCAGATCAAGCAGGCCTCGGAGCGCGCGGCGGGTTTGACGCGGCAATTGCTGGCGTTCGGCCGCAAGCAGATCGTGAACCCGCGTCCGCTAGACTTGAACCGCGTGGTGGGCGGTATGACGGAGATGCTGGGGCGACTGCTGGGCGAGGACATCGCGTTGCAATTGAATTTCAGCGGGGAACCGGCGGTGGTGGAGGCGGATCCGACGATGCTTGAACAAATTTTGCTTAACCTTTCGGTAAATTCGCGCGATGCGATGCCGAAGGGCGGACGGTTGGGAATTCGCATTTCATTGCGGGATGTGGATACGGCGCATCTCCGGAAATCACTGGAGGCTTCGCCGGGCAAATTTGTGTGCCTGAGCCACACGGACACGGGCGGAGGCATTCCGCCGGAAAATTTGCAGCGCATTTTTGAGCCGTTTTTCACGACGAAGGAACTGGGCAAGGGCACAGGCCTGGGCTTGGCGACGGTTTATGGCATCGTGAAACAGCACCGAGGCTGGATCGAGGTGGAAAGCGACTTGGGCAAAGGGACGACGTTCAATATTTTCCTGCCGGCGAGCCATGTGGCCGCGCCAGAGATCGAGCAGGCGACGGAGACGCAATTCCGCGCGATGGGCGGCACCGAGACAGTGCTGGTAGTGGAGGATGAACGAGATTTGCGCGAGATCGTGACGCGGACATTGAACCGCCATGGCTACCGGGTTTTTCAGGCAGTGGACGGGAACAACGCGTTACAGATCTGGAGCGAATATAAAAACGAGATCCAACTGGTTTTCACGGATGTGATCATGCCGGGTGGCATGAACGGGCGGGAACTGGCGGAAAAACTGTGGGCCGAGCGGCCGCAACTGAAGGTGATCTTCTCGACGGGATATGGCGCGGATGCGCTAGGCAAGGGATTCAAGCTGGATCCGGAGTTGAATTATTTACAGAAGCCGTATCTGCCGCATGCTTTGGCGAGGATTGTGCGGCGCAGTTTGGATACGCGGAAGAATTGAGGCTGAGCGGGAGGGGGCATTATAATTGGAAAGCGTGTTTGCAATAGTAAGAAAGCACCTCCTCTCCCCGACCCTCTCCTCCATTGCATGGAGGCGAGGGAGATAGGAGATCGCAGGTTTAAGAACACGTGAGGTGATTTTCGGTTTTCATTTTTAGGCCGGTTTCCTCTATCCTCGCGGCCATGATAATTGCGCCGTCACTGCTTGCGTCTGATTTTACCTGCCTCGGCAAGGAAGCCGAACGTGCCGCCAAGTCGGGCGCGGACTGGTTGCACCTGGACGTGATGGACGGACAGTTTGTGCCGAACATTTCTTTCGGGCCGGCCGTGGTGGCCGCCGTCCGGCCGCATGCAAAGAACATGTTCTTCGACGTTCACCTGATGTGCGAGAAGCCGGAGATTTTGCTGGAACCGTTTGTGAAGGCAGGGGCGGACCAGATCATCGTGCACGTCGAACTGGGCGAGCGGGTGCCGCAATTGTTGTGGAAGATAAAGTCGCTGGGCATCAAGGCGGCGCTGGCGGTGAATCCGCCGACGGCCATCACCGCGGTGCAGCCGCATCTGGACAAGATCGACATGCTGCTGGTGATGACGGTGAATCCCGGTTTTGGCGGACAGAGTTTTATCCACGAGTGCCTCCCGAAAATCCAGCAGGCGGATGCGTGGCGGCGCGAGCGGAAGTTGAACTATCGTCTGGAAGTGGACGGCGGCATCAATAACCAGACGGCGGCGGAATGCGCGCGGGCGGGGGCGGACACGTTTGTGGCGGGGACGAGCTTGTTTGGAGCGCGCAGTTTGAAGACGGCGGTGGCGAAGATGCGGAAGATGGTGAACGGGAGCGACCCGGGGCTGGCGGATTTGTTGATTTAAGAGAAATGATTTGAAAAAACAACGAAGGCACAAAGCTTGGTCGCTTTGTGCCTTCGTTGTTTAATTTTTGTCTAACTGGTTCACGTTTGTCTTTAAATATTTTTCATCGCTGGTACGCGAGCCCCCTCATCCCAGCCTTCTCCCCCGAGGGGCCGAAGGGACTTGCCGCGGGCGGTTGTAGGTGCAAAGCAATAAGTGGTGTGCTGGTTTAATCCATTGACGTTCGGGAAAAATAAAACCGGCAAAACGACATGTGTCATCTTGCCGGTTCACTTATTTAGTTTGGTTTACAGCCCGTTCAAGACGTCAACCAACTGCCGGAGGCGGCCGTAGTCGCGGCGGTTGAAGTTGAAGGCGATGCGGGCGAGGCCCAGTTGATCTTTGTCTTCGACTTCTTCGGGGGTGGGCGGGATGGCTTTGATTTTGCCTTCCATGATGATCTCGGCGAAGTCTTCGTTCATCGCGGCAATGGCGGATTCGCTGGGCGCATGCTTGAGGCGGATGATGAAGAGGTCTTTCACGAACCGCGTGGAATGGAAGTTCCGGTAGAAGCGGGCGACGATCTTGACGGCTTCATCGGTGCTGTCGGTGATCTGATAGAGGTTGAGGTCATCGGGGGAGATAAGCTTGTCGCGCAGGAGGTGTTCGCGGATGTGCTTGTCCCACGTCTTCCAATAGGTGCCGCCGGGGCGGTCCACGAGGACGAGGGGCATGAGCTGGCTCTTGCCGGTCTGCATGAGGGTGATGGCTTCGTAGCCTTCATCCATGGTGCCGAAGCCGCCAGGAAAAAGGACGATGGCATCAGAATGGCGGATGAAAATGAGTTTGCGGGTGAAGAAGTATTTGAAGGTGATGAGCTTCTTGTCTTCCGCGATGACGGGGTTGGCGGATTGTTCCCACGGGAGGCGGATGTTGACGCCGAAGCTGTGCTCGGGCGAGGCGCCTTCGTGTCCGGCCTGCATGATGCCGGGGCCGGCACCGGTGATGACCATGTAGCCGGCCTTGACGATCTTGGCGCCGAATTCGACGGCCTGCTTGTATTCAACGCTCTCGGCCTTGGTGCGGGCGGAGCCGAAAATAGTGACTTTGCGCTTCTCGTTGTAAGGGGCAAAGATGCGGAAGGCGTAGCGCAGTTCGCGGACGGTAGTCTGGATGACGCGAACGTCGCCTTTGTCCTTCACGTCGGAGAGGATTTTGAGGGCGTTTTCAATGATGTCGGCCACGCCTTCTTCATTGTGGCCACCGCCTTTGAATTTGATGAGTTCCTGGATGCGCCGTGTCAGTTCGGGATCCACCGGTGTTTTTTCTGTTTTCTTCATTTTTAGTTAAGAGGCGAAGAATAGCACTCGAAAGACAAAAGGCAATAGGGGCGTGAGGCGTGAGGCGTGAGGCGTGAGGCGTGAGGCGTGAGGCGTGAGGCGTGAGATTGCGTTAACGTTCGAGGAAGCCGTGAGGAAGCAGAAGAGGATGAGGAGGATTTTCATCGATTGGCTTCGCGGCTTGCTTCGATGTCATATGCTATGGCTTAATTAGGCGCGTGAAAATCATCGGCATTATTCCGGCACGGTTTGCATCGACGCGGTTTCCGGGCAAACCGCTGGCGCTGATCGCGGGCAAACCGCTCATCCAACATGTGGTGGAGCAATGCCAGAAGGCGAAGTCATTGAGCGAGGTCATCGTGGCCACGGATGATACGCGGATCTGGGAGGTGGCGCAGGATTTCTGCCGGGTGGAGATGACGCGACCGGAGCATCCGAGCGGCAGCGACCGGATCGCGGAGGTCTGCGAGCGTTGTGATGCGGATGCGGTGGTTAACATCCAGGGGGATGAGCCGTTGATCGATCCGAAGGTGGTGGATGCGGTGGCCGGGGCGCTGGCGCAGAACGAGATGTCCACGGCGGCGACGCTGATCAAAAATCTGCACGAGCTGGACAACCCGAATGTGGTGAAAGTCGTTGTCAACGGGGCGGGGCGGGCGTTATATTTTTCGCGGCGCACGATTCCGTATCTGCGTGATGCCGCCAGCCGTCCGGTGAACGAACAGTTGGCGGCGTTTCCTTTTTTGAAGCACCTTGGTATTTACGGATTTCGGCGCGAGACGCTCTTGCGGCTGGTGAAGTTTCCGGTGTCGCCGCTGGAAAATGCGGAAAAGCTCGAACAACTCCGGGCTTTGGACAATGGCATCGGCATCGCGGTGGTGAGAGTGGATTATGACAGCATCGGCGTGGATATGCCGGAGGATGTGGAAAGGGTTGTTAAATTGTTAAATGGTTAAATCGTTGAATTGACTATGTATTCGCAAGCGCCAACCGGTTCGCGGCCTGAAGAGTTTCGTACTTTTGAGGATCTGCAGGTCTATCGTTCGGCGCGGGAATTTCGGACGGCCATGTATGCTGTGACGCGACAACTGCCGACCTTTGAAAAATTTGAGCTCGCGAGTCAAATCCGCCGGGCATCCGTTTCTCTGACTAACAACATTGCCGAAGGGCATGGCCGGTATCATTTTGCGGATCAGATCAAGTTTCAGTTGCAGGCCCGTGGGTCGTTGACGGAATTGATCGATGATTTAAATATTTGTTCAGATGAAAATTATTTGCCGGCGGACCGGGTGATTGTTTTGAAAGAACAAGCGGTTGCGGTTCATCAGTTGATAAACGGCTACATCCGTTATCTGCGGGAACGCAAAGCCGGGTCGAACCTAACTTTGCATGATGCTCCCGGCGCAGACCCAATAAGCGATGAAGAATTGGACGCGTTGCTGTCAGAAACGCTTTAACTATTTAACAGTTTAACCATTTAACTAACTTGAAATTCATATTTGTAACTGGTGGTGTGGTGAGTTCGCTGGGCAAAGGTTTGACGGCGGCGGCGCTGGGGACCTTGCTGGAGAACCGCGGGCTTAAGGTCGCGCTGCAGAAATTCGACCCGTATCTCAATGTGGATCCGGGCACGATGTCGCCGTATCAACATGGCGAGGTGTATGTTCTCGATGACGGCGCGGAAACGGACCTCGACTTGGGGCATTACGAGCGGTTCACCAGCACGAAGCTCTCGCGGATGAACAACCTGACGAGCGGGCAGGTGTATCAGAAGGTTTTGAACAATGAGCGCGAGGGGGTTTATCTTGGCAAGACGGTGCAGGTGATCCCGCACGTCACGGACGAGATCAAGCGGCGCATCCATCTGCTGGCGGAAACCAGCAAGGCAGACGTCATCATCACGGAGATCGGCGGCACGACGGGGGATATCGAAGGATTGCCGTTTGTGGAAGCGATCCGTGAATTTGCGCTGGAGGCGGGCATCGGCAACACCTGTTTCATCCATGTCACATATGTGCCTTTCATCAAGGCGGCGGGGGAATTGAAGACGAAGCCGACGCAGCAATCGGTGGCGAAGCTGCGCGAAATCGGCATCATGCCGCACGTCATCGTCGCGCGTTGCGAGAAGCCACTCGACAAAGAATTGCGCCAGAAGATTTCCATGTTCTGCAACGTCCCGCTCGAAGCCGTTATCGAAGCGAAGGACGTGGATCATTCCATTTACGAAATGCCGCTGATGTTGCAACGCGAGCGGCTGGACGACCTGGTCTGCCGGACTTTGCACCTGACCACGCCGTCGGCGAACATGTCGCACTGGCAAGAAATCATCCGCAAACTCATCGCGCCGCAGCACCGCGTGCGCGTGGGGGTGGTGGGCAAGTACATCGGGTTGCAGGACGCTTACAAATCGGTGTACGAGGCGATCATCCACGGCGGCATCGGGCATGATTGTGGCGTGGAGATCGTGCAGATCGACGCGGAGGAGATCGAGAAATTTGGCGCGGAGAAGATGCTGCATGGCCTGGGCGGCATCTGTGTGCCGGGCGGATTTGGTGAACGCGGCATCGAGGGGAAAATTCTGGCGGCCAAGTATGCGCGGGAAAATAAGATTCCATACCTTGGCCTGTGCCTGGGGATGCAGATCGCGACGATTGAATTTGCGCGGGATGTTTTGAAGCTGGAGAAGGCGCATTCGACGGAGTTTGATGAGAATTCACCGCATCCGGTTATCGCCTTGCTTGACGCGCAGCGCAAGGTCACGAAGAAAGGCGGCACCATGCGCCTTGGTGCGCAGGCTTGCCAGCTGGCGGTCGGTTCGAAGGCCGGACAGTTGTATGGGTCGTTCGTGATCCATGAACGGCATCGTCATCGCTACGAGTTCAACAATAATTACCGCGATAAATTTGAGAAGGCCGGTTTTGTGTTCAGTGGGACGTCGCCGGACGGCAAACTGGTCGAAGTGATCGAGCTGAAGGATCATCCGTTTTTCCTGGCGAGCCAGTTTCATCCGGAATTTTTGAGCAAGCCGCACCAGCCGCATCCGTTGTTCAAGGGGTTTATCGCGGCGGCGCACCAGCATATTCATCACAAGCCGCTTTAACGGAAAGGAAGAAGGCAGAATGAAGAATGAGGAAGCTGGAATTTGGTTTCTGATTTAGGAACAGCATCTTGTTAATCGTTCCCCATTCACGTGGATGGCGGCGTTGAAGCGGGCCAAAGCCCGCGCTCCGTTGAGATCGCCGCATACCGCGCGGTTTGCGAACGCACACACTTTAAAAGTGAATTATTCCGAGGCCATCCAGTTTCTTTACGGTTTGCAGATGTTCGGGGCGAACTTTGGGCTGGAGACGACACGCAGGCTGGCGGCATTGGCGGGTGAGCCGCAACAGAAGCTGCGGTTTATCCATGTGGCGGGGACGAATGGCAAGGGGTCGACGTGCGCGATGCTGGAGAGCATTTATCGCGCGGCAGGGTTGCGGGTGGGGCTGTACACTTCGCCGCATCTGGTTTCTTTTCGGGAACGGATGCAGGTGAACCGGCAGTTTGCTTCCGAGGCTGAGGTGGCGCGATTGGCAGGGGAGGTTCAATCGTTGCTTAAACAATTTCCCGCTGATGCGCATCCGACGATGTTTGAGGTGGTGACGGTGATGGCGTTGAAATTTTTTGCGGAGCAGAAATGTGATCTGGTCATCTGGGAAACGGGACTCGGGGGACGGCTGGATGCGACGAATATTGTGACGCCGTTGGCGAGTGTCATCACAAACATTGCGTTAGATCACATGCAGTGGCTGGGCGATACGCTGGAGAAGATTGCGGCGGAGAAGGCGGGAATCATCAAGCCGGGTGTGCCGGTGGTCACGGCGGCGCGGGAGGCGGAGGGGTTGGCGGTGATTGAGCGGGTGGCGCGGGAGAAGGGGGCTTCGGTCACGCAGGTGGGAGCCGATTCCAGTTTTGGCGTCAAATGTCCGACCTCACTTTTGGGGGGACATCAAAGGCTGAATGCTGCGTTGACGGTGGCCACGGTGGAAGTTTTGCAGGGGCAGATTTCGGTCACGGAGGAACAAATCCGTGCGGGGCTGGCGCAGGTGAACTGGCCGGGGCGGTTGCAACTGATTGAACGTGATGGGCACAAGATTCTTTTGGATGGGGCGCATAATGTGGCGGGGGCGGAGGTGTTGAGGGCGGCGTTGGAGGGCGGGGCTTCAGTCTTTAATTCCAATCAGGAGATCAAACTCGCCGAATCGGAGTTCGGCGCTCCGGTGGTGATCATTGGCGTTTTGGGGGACAAGGAATGGCGGGCGATGTGCGGGATTTTGGCGCCGGTGGCGCGGAAGATTTTTACGGTGCCGGTGGCCAGCGCGCGGACGGCGGATGCCGGAGAACTCGCGGCATTCTTTAAAACGGCGAATCCGGAGGCGGAAGTTGGCGCTTTTAAAAATGTTTCCGAGGCGTTGAATGCCAGCAAAGACGCACCTTTGGTGGTGGTGGCGGGGTCGTTATATTTGATCGGTGAAGCGTTGGAGGTGCTGGGAGTTTCACCGTCGGACGGGGGAGAACGAGGGTTGAATGAATGGTCTACGAAACGATAAGACGGCGATAAGTCAACGGCAAGTAACGGCCAAGCGAGGCTTATACCTGACTTCCTGCGTTGACGCCGGGTTTAAGGGTCATTAGTTTTACTGTGTATATGGCCTACGTAGATACGCTTCCCAAACAGCGCCCGTTCGGCGCCACGACCCGCCCGGACTCCTGGTGGCTGCAACCGCTCGTGGTTTTTCTGGGCTTTTCCGCCTTCATCATCTATTCGACGTGGGCGGCGTTCCAAGGCGTGAATGACATGAAGACGGGCGTGCCGAGCTATTGGTATGGCGGTCACGGTGCGAATTATCTTTCCCCGTTTTTCTCCCCGGAATTTTGGGGCGTCTCCCCGCATGCGATCGGCAAGCTGCCGGCGTGGTGGCCGAGTTGGGCGCCGTTCTCGCCGGCTTTCTTGATTTTGTGGATTCCGGGCGGTTTCCGGTTCACCTGTTATTATTACCGTGGTGCTTATTACAAGGCGTTCTGGGCGGACCCGATCAATTGCGCCGTGGGCGAGCCGCGCAAGAAATTTCTCGGCGAACGCTCCTTCCCGTTGATCATGCAGAATGTTCACCGCTACTTTTTCTATCTGGCCGTGTTATTCATCATATTGCTGGCGCATGACGCGTGGAAGGCGATGTGGTTCACTGATTTGCTTGGAACGAAACATTTTGGCATCGGCGTGGGAACCGTGGTCATGATCCTGAATCCGATTTTCCTCGGGATGTACACTTTTGGCTGCCATTCGTTGCGGCATCTGATCGGCGGTTTTCTGGATTCCAAATCCAAGGCGCCGTCCTGCGCGAAGGCTTACAATTGTGTGAGCTGCCTGAACACGCGCCATATGATGTGGGCGTGGATCAGCCTGTTCTGGGTGGGTTTTACGGATATCTATATCCGGCTCTGTGCGACGGGTCATCTAAATGACTTCGTTTTCTTCACCCTGAAATAACCCTTTATCCGAAAGAATTCTGTGGCTACCAATTACGAAACTCACGAATACGACGTGCTGGTGATCGGCGCGGGCGGCGCGGGCTTGCGCGCGGCCATCGAGGCCTCGGCGGCGGGCGTCAAGGTCGGGCTGATCTGCAAATCGCTGCTGGGCAAGGCGCACACGGTCATGGCCGAGGGCGGCATGGCGGCGGCGATGGGCAACGTGGATGACCGCGACAGCTGGAAGGTGCATTTCGCGGACACGATGCGCGGCGGCCAATACGTCAACAACTGGCGCATGGCGGAACTGCACGCGAAGGAAGCACCGACGCGCGTCCATGAACTGGAAGCGTGGGGCGCGGTGTTCGACCGCACGAAGGAAGGAAAGATTTCACAACGCAATTTCGGCGGGCACCGTTATCCGCGGCTGGCGCACGTGGGTGATCGGACGGGCTTGGAACTCATCCGGACGTTGCAGGACCATGGCATTCATCAGGGCATTTCGGTGCATATGGAATATACCATTGTGTCGCTCTTGAAAGATGGTGATCGCGTGGTGGGTGCGTTTGGGTATGACCGCGAGCGCGGACGTTTCCGGATTTTCAAAGCGAAGGCGGTGGTGGTTTGCACCGGCGGATTGGGTCGCGCGTATGCCGTGACGAGCAATTCGTGGGAAGGCACCGGCGACGGGGTTTCGCTGGCGTATCACGCGGGCGCGGAACTGCTGGACATGGAGTTCATCCAATTTCATCCGACGGGGATGATCTGGCCGCCGAGCGTGAAGGGCATTCTGGTGACGGAGAGCGTGCGCGGTGAAGGCGGGGTGTTGCGTAACAAGGACGGCAAGCGCTTCATGTACGACGACATCCCGGACAATTACAAATCGCAGACTTCGACCGATCCGGAAGAGGGCTGGCGCTATACGCAGAATGACAAGAATGCGAAGCGTCCGCCGGAATTGCTCACACGCGATCACGTGGCGCGCTGCATCAACCGCGAAGTCAAAGCCGGTCGCGGCAGCCCGCACGGCGGCGTGTTCCTGGACATTTCGTGGATCAAGGAAAAGATCCCGAATGCGGCGGAACACATCAAAAAGAAAATTCCGTCCATGTATCACCAGTTCATGCAACTGGCGAACCTGGACATCACCAAGGAACCGATGGAAGTCGGCCCGACGACGCATTATGCGATGGGCGGCATCCGTGTGAACGGCGAGACGCAGGCGACGAACATCCCCGGCCTGTTTGCGGCGGGTGAATGCGCGGCGGGCTTGCACGGCGCGAACCGTTTGGGCGGCAATTCGCTGTCTGATCTAATTGTTTTCGGCAAACGCGCGGGTGAATACGCCGCGAAATATGCGAAGGAAAATCCGGCCGGCAAAGTGAACGATGCGCAAGTGGAGGCGGCTTACAAGGAGGCGGTGGCCCCGTTTGAGCGTCCGGCGGGCGGCGCAAGCGAGGGGCCGTATCAGGTGCAATACGATTTGCAGAACATGATGCAGGCCAACGTCGGCATCGTGCGTTTGCAAAATGAAATGGAATCGGCGCTGGACGGCATCCACAAACTCAAGGCGCGGGCGGAAAAGGTCGCGGTCCAAGGCCATCTCGAATACAACCCGGGCTGGCACACGGCGATCGACCTGAAGCATCTGTTGACGATTTCCGAGGCCATCACGATCGCGTCCATCGACCGGAAAGAAAGCCGGGGCGGACATTTCCGGGAAGATTTCCCGAACAAGGACCCGGAAGCGCAGAAATATAATTCCGTGATCATGAAGCAGGCGGACGGTTCGATGAAGATGCGGCGTGAACCCATCCCGGCAATGCGGGAAGATTTGAAACAAGTCATCGAGGAGATGAAATGAACAAGACCGTTACATTCAGAATTTGGCGCGGTGACGCGACCGGCGGCAAGTTCGTGGATTACACCACGGAGATCACCGAAGGTTTGGTGGTGCTGGACGTCATCCACAAGATCCAGGCGACGCAGGCGAACGACCTGGCGTGCCGCTGGAATTGCAAGGCCGGCAAGTGCGGTTCGTGCTCGGCGGAGGTCAATGGCATCCCGAAGCTGATGTGCATGACGCGCATGGACACGCTGAACATCGACAAGCCGATCACGATCGAGCCGATGCGGGCGTTCCCGAGCATCCGCGACCTGGTGACGGATGTTTCCTGGAACTTCCGGGTAAAGACCAAGATCAAGAAATTCAAGCCGCGCGCGCCGGACGCGCCGGATGGCACGTGGCGCATGCAGCAGCAGGACGTCGATCGCGTCCAAGAATTCCGCAAGTGCATCGAATGCTTTCTCTGCCAGGACGTGTGCCACGTGCTGCGGGACCATCACAAGCACGAGGAATTCATCGGCCCGCGTTTTCTGGTCTATACCGCCGCGCTGGAGATGCATCCGCTGGACACGGAAGATCGCGTGCCGGAGTTGAAGCAGTCGCAGGGCATCGGTTTTTGCAACATCACGAAGTGCTGCACGAAGGTATGCCCGGAACATATCACGATCACGGATAACGCGATCATCCCGTTGAAGGAACGGGTGGTAGATGAGTTTTATGATCCGCTGGGATGGTTGTGGAAGAAAATTCGGCCGCAGGGGTAAAGGTTGATGGGGGAAACATTTAACATTTAACGCCCAACATTCAACTTTCAAGGAATACTGAAGACAGGGAGTTTTAGGTGTTGATTAAAATTATTAAAAAGCCGGAATCGAAAGGTTTCGGCTTTTTTGTTTTTAACCACGGATGGACGCGGATAAACACGCATCTCGAAGACGTGATGCGAATTGCGCCAAGTGCGAACCATACCTGCCAACGCGAATTTTCTGAGGGTAAATTGAAAAATTGTGTGGTTGTATAAAAGATGGGGGCTGACACTTGCCTGACGTGACCGTACAGTCAATCCTAAGAAATATCGCTGCTACCCTTCAATAAGCTTTTTTACAGAGTCAACCGCCTCTCGAATTGTGAATAAACGGATGCTCGATTCCGCCTTTTTCCAATCATGACGTAAACTCTCATGATCCCGTACAAAAGATGCACGGCGATCGTTGTCGATAAAATAAGACATTTGCGTCTCATTTTCCGAAAGCATTTTAAAATTCATGTGGTCTACAATTAAATAGTTTGACGGATCACCGGGGCAAAATTTACGAATAACTTCATGGATTGGTGCTTCCGTTTTATTTAAAATAAAATCGCTAACTTTTTCTGAAGCGCACGGCACGAGTTTAAATAAATCCCGAGCAAGAATTCTCTTCGCTAGATCTTGAGCAGTTGGATCACTTTCGCTATTCCTAGCTACATTCTCGATCAAAACCCAAAGAGCAAAATCATCCAAAGAGAGAAGCTCGCGCACCTCAAGGGTTTCTCCGCTGATAATCCTTAAAAGGGGTCTAGTAATCTCTATGCCGCGAGAAATGTGGCCATCTGCTTTGGATACTTCACGAAGACGGTGCAAAAATTTTGCTACCATACCTTCCGCACTTCTAACGGTCTTGTGGTAATAAAGTGTTTCGTAAAGAGCTCGCCTTGCAATCAAGAATTGTTCAATTACACGTACCGACTTACGTTGATCGAAACCTAGCACTAAATCTCCGTTTGATCTGTTCCCGACACAGCACGTTGATATCAGCCAATCTAAATCATAGCGTCCGTATGCGACACCTGAAAGATGCGTGTCACGCTTTAAAAAATCAGCACGGTCTACATCCACATCGCTAGAAAGCAGTTTTGACAAATATGGAATATAGTATTTTCCTTGCAGCAAAAGTCTGAGCCTTTTGCTGGTTCCAGCCTCATGACTTTCCAGAAGACGATGTAACTTTCCACCTTCATCTGCCAACATTGCTTGCGCGACTAGCTCGTGCCACTTCATCCCCTTTAGTGCATCTGCTTCCGCTTCGAGTCCAAAAGTCTTAACCCATGCAGGGAAATCATATTTTTCACCGACAATTTCGCGCTCCCAAGCATGCGATAATGGGCCATGTCCTAAATCATGGAACAAAGCTGCTAAAGCCAAATCTCGAATTGCCGACTCATCGGGTATAAGGAAATCCGTCAATGTGCCTCGCGAACTTTCGCGTAGATGGCGTCCGAATCTAATGGCCACATTTGCAGCACCCAATGAATGGACGAGTCTCGAGTGTTCGGCGGATGGGAAAACGAAATGCGCTAAGCCAAGCTGCTTTACTCTTCGAAGTCTCTGCGTTTCAGGAGTTCTCAAGACATCGACCACAATTGTTTCCATGCCCCGGAACTCCATCAGTCCATGGACCGAATCTTGAATTCTTAAAATGCGTGTATGTGACATATTAAATTAGCTGCGCCATGATAACTACAATCTCTTTTACTGTTTCCGCATCGACTCCTGGGGTGGTGCGCAACTCTTCTAGTCGTGTTCTCAATGCTTCTCTTTGTGTTATAGGCATGCATTTCAAAGAGCCGTCCTTTGGCAGATGCTTTGCCAGGGATTTGATCTCGTCCAAAGGGGAAATATGTGACGGCCTATCGTGCGTTCTTAGAAACGCACCCAATTGCTTCTCGGCCTCTTTCACCAAGGCCGCCGCAGTGGGGCGTTGTGCTGGATCTGCATTTAGGGCGCTTTGGAGTATGGGGCGTAGTTGCTCATGAATTTTTTCATAATTTACATATTTGTCGTATGATTTAATTATTCTTTCTTTAAGAAGAACTTCGAATTCCTGCCGTGGCGCGCCTGCGCTAAGCCGTGGCGGTTTTTCGCCTTTCTCAAATAATGGGTATCGACCTGCAACAGCACCAAAAATAGTGGCGCCTAACGACCATACATCAGCCTTTTCCGGGTAGTCATATCTATTTTCAGTTAGTAACTCTGGAGCGCGTGTTCGCAGACTTCCAGTTGCTGTGACTTCAGGAGTAAACTCTTTTGTAGGACGACAAATGCCGAAATCAAGCAGGATGTAATCTTCCACTTTTTTGCCAATGTTGTCTGGCTTGATATCTCCATGAACAAATCCCCGAGAATGTAAATATACAAGGGCGTTGCCAACGTCATATAACAAATTTGCAGCTTCATGTATGCCATCACAAAGCCATTTGTCATGTAAAACAAATGGCAGCCGCTCCTCAACCAAAAAACGGGTGCCTTTTGCGTTTCTTAGAAAATGTGTCTCTACGATATTGGGATGACGCATCGAAAGGGGGTGCGACTGAGACTCCCGTTCGCTTATCGATTTTTGAACAGAAGCATCACCTGTAATATTTTTAAAAATGACCTCTTTTTGAGTGAGTTGCCACGTTGCCAAAAAAACTTCTTTCTGGCTACCTGCCGTGGATTCGAGTCTTATAATTGTTATTTCTTCTGGGGGGTCTATGGCTAGACAGGCTTTAACAGCTTTTGCATCATTCGGGTGTGATAGGACCCAGCGTGATACCGCCGATAAGTTTAGTTCTCGCCCTGCATTTATGGATTCTGCAAATGCCTCTATGATTTGAGCAGCATTTTGATCCTCCCATTTCACTGATTTGATATCTTTCGCCAACTGCGTCAAACCTAGTTCTTTGTTTTTAAGAAAAAGGCTGTTGTCTGAGGAAAACTTTTGCACCACTTGTTCTGTTCTCAGACCAATTGCCGCAAGCTCATGTGCAGCGCTGGAAAGAAGGCTAGTATTGGAAATATGTGCTTTAACTTGATTTGGTTGGGGAACTTCACCCGAATTTTGTTTTGCGCCAAATTTGCTTTCTTCAACTGAAAGTAAAATGCCCTCTGGGGCGTTCTTTTTTGATGTTTTTTTTGACATAACTTGCGTCCAATCGGATTTATTTTCACCCAAGCCGACATCATGCACATGTTTTCATTCAGATTCGCCTTTTCCAGTTGCCTGAATGTGACCATCGAATCCAGCGTAAATTTGAACGTTAGCGTTTTTAGCTAGGAACCCTAGGGATTCGAGTTCGCGCATGCGGAGCGAGGGAGGGCGTTCTGCGTAGACTTGGACGATGTGTCCGATCATGGTTTCAATTTCAATCCATTCCATATCCATTGATTCCGTGTATGCCGTTGTTTTCCAGTTGATTCGCTAACTGTGGGGAGTAAATACCCGGTTGGAATTGATGTCAAGGGTACTTGCGTGCGGCCACAAGGGGGAAGTGACGCGTAATGGGTGATGAGTTTAAAGGAGACGGTTGGGGACTCTCTTTTTCCGGCCACCTCCGGCGGCGGCCGGAAAAAGAGAGGAGATTCATTAGGGGTTTTACCCGGGGTAGCCTCGCAATGTGCAGGGGAGCGAGGCAACCCGGGCTACTTTCTGTTACCCTTTCAGGGTAAGCCGGTTTGCGCTAGCGCGGGGGACGGGAAAGTTGATGGTTTTGAGTTGATAGTTGATTGGAGGGCGGCGCGGTGATGGGGCGGGCGTTCAGCCCTTTTTGATTTTGTGGGCTGATACCTATGGCGTTGCCATAGGCTGATATGAGGTCGCACCGTTGGTGCTTGGGGTAAATGAATCCCTCTTTTTCCGGCCACCTTCCGCCTTCGCCAGGGCTATGGCGCGACAAGTTGGCGCGACGGAGGAAGTTAGGGCAGAAATCCGTCCGGACTGGCAGGCACATTGACGGTCACAACGAGCGTGAGGCAGGGGATGAATTTGAGTTTCATGTTATTGGGTGGATGACCGCAACCCGCGGGCGTGCCAATCATCATCGGTGAATGGCTCGCGTTTGAAGGTGTCCATTGAAATACGCCAACCGCCGTCTGGCTTACGTTCCAATTTATATGTGCCGGCGACTTTTCCGGCCACGGAGATGGTTCCGTTTTCCTCTTTCCAGAAGGCGAATACGAAATTAAGTCCGTCTTCGGTGAATGTGTTATACTCGCCCTGTAAGCCTACATTTCCCTCCAAATGTTCCTGGAAAGATGTCCAAGCCGGGATAAATTCAACTTCTTCAAGCTTTGGGATGTCTCTGATTCCATTTCTGGTGGTGCCTTGGTCGATGACAAAAATATGTTCCTCAATCAAATGGCCGGTTCCCGCAAATAGCTCGGGGATCCGGATGAGTTTTTGCCAGGAATCATTTTTTGGCGTCGTCCAAAAGAAATTCGGTTCGAGAAATGATGAATTCCGGTCATCACCATCCGTGCCGGCGGTCAGCCGTTTGAGCAGCCTTAGCCGGTCACCGAAGCGCGCGTAGATCGAGGCGGCGTACATTTTATCCTGCTGATGCACGGTCGCAAAAAATTCAGCATCATCGCCGTGGTCTCTGGTAACTGCATATTTTAGCCGCCATGGCCGGGATGAAGCACCTTTGAACGCGATGGCTTCCTGGTCGGTGAACAATTTCCCCTCCGAATAATTGTGCAATGAATCACGCGGTACAGTTGAACAGCCAAAAAAGCTTCCGATCAAAATGAAGGCGAGGCAGGTGATGAACTTTGGTATCTTCATATACATTTCCACTTATGCCTTTTATTTTTATGTCGGTTCGAGAGTAAATACCCGGTTGAAATTGATGTCAAGGCGGGGCGTGGGGAGTTGATGGTTTTGAGTTGATAGTTGAGTGGAGGGCGGCGCGGCGATGGGGCGGGCCTTCAGCCCTTTTGATTTTGTGGGCTGATACCTATGGCGTTGCCATAGGCTGATATGGAGCCGCACCGTTGGTGCTGTGGGGCGAGCGGGAGGAAAATTGATGGTTGAGAGGGCCGGGTTGATGGATTTTTAGATGGGTGGATTATTAGCCGGATGTACATTTTGAGTTTTCCATGGGGGGCGCGTTTTGGTGTGTCACGTCTCGAGGAAAGCGCCAGAGGACTGGCGCACTCCAAGACGCTTCGCGAGGTTTGGAGGTGATCGCGGTGGCGGATGTTTGCGACAGGCGATGGGTTTTTGTGGATGCATGGGCGGAGAAATTGATGGTTCTGGGTTGATAGTTGATAGATAAGGCGGTGATGGGGAGGGCCTTCGGACCTTGTTTCGATGCGGGTGTTTCTTGGGGCGTTGCCCCATAAGCGCTAACTTGTTTTATTGACGATTTTATTTGGTTTTTCCATTATGGCCGCATGGAAACGATCAATGCGGCTGATGAGGATTGGGATTTGCTCCTATCCTTTTTTCCGTCCAACTGGAAAGAA
>DASZCA010000027.1:0-10582 GCA_035943555.1 Verrucomicrobiia bacterium | reverse complement strand
GCTGCCATAGGCGCGCGCCTGCGATGTCGTGGCCTTCGTCTCCTCATGTTTGGCCTTGCCGTGGATGATGCTCGTGACGCTTTCTTTGGAATACTGACGCACCCGTTTCCACACGCTCATCACGTCGCCGCAGGTTGTGTCGACGATCACGCAACCCTTGGCTTCGATTTTTTTGCGGGTGCCGACTTCGGTGCCGAAAGCGGGGATGATGACCGCATCGCCGGAATTCAATTGCGACAACTCATCATCGGTCGGCTTCGGGGAGATGATCTGAATGCCGAGATTGCTGATCTGGTCATTGACCTCGGGGTTATGGATGATCTCGCCGAGCAGATAGATGGGCGTGTGGGGCGAAGTTTCCGCAAAGTATTTCTTGGCCGCGTAGGCCAGATCGATCGCGCGTTCCACGCCGTAGCAGAAGCCAAATTCTTTCGCCAATTTCACCGTCAGGCCGCCGGCGGCCAGCACACCGCCGTTGGCGCGAATGTTTTCGACGATTTCGCTGCGGTAGTGTGACAAAACCTGGGCGGAGACCGCCTCCATGATATCCGGCCGGCGGAGATTGATCTTTTTGCGTTGCTCGCCACCGGGAGTGGCGCCGTTCGAGTCCATTGACATGATGATACGATAAACTCAACCTGCCATACCGTCGAGCAGAACTTCCTTTGGAATTACATTGCGCACTGGCGAATTCATGGGATTATGTCTTCGCGTCGGAGCGTAGCTCAGCCTGGTAGAGCACTTGGTTTGGGACCAAGACGTCGCAGGTTCGATTCCTGTCGCTCCGACCACTAATTTACTTGGTTTTTTGGATGCCCCACTTCCAAAACCTGTCGCTCCTCCTGTCACTCCTGACAATGAGCAGCAAACACAGGTATGGAGTGCGCTTGCGGAAATCGGTCGCCAACTTCAAAACTTGGCCCAAGCGCACACAGGGCAGGGGATGTTTCGTGTCCAGCCCCCGCCGCCCGCTACGCCAGCCCCGCCCGTTTCTGACACTCTCACGGTTGTGGAACTGGTCAATCAATTCCTGTTAGTCAAAGCCCGCGCCGATAAATCGGATCGTTACCTTCGCGCCCTCCGCAACTCTCTGGGCAAATTCATGAAGGGCAGGGCACACAAGCGCATTGATGAGGTCACCTGTGCCGAGATTGAAACTTGGATGACAACGGCCCAATGGGCAGCGAGAACGCAACGAGGCTATGTTTCAGACGTTCGGGTGATGTTTAATTTCGCTGTGCGCCGTGGCTTGCTGAAAGTAAATCCAGCGGCGGGCGTGGAACTGCCAACCGAGGAGCCGGGTGAAATTCAAATCTTCACGCCGGCCGAGTCACAGCAGATTCTAAATTTTGCCCGTTCCTACGATCTGAATATTTGCCGTGCGCTGGCCACGCGCTTTTTTGCGGGTCTGCGTAGCATCGAAGCGGAGCGGATGGACGAAAAATATATCGGCGCAAAATATATCGAAGTGACCGCTGCCACGGCGAAGGGTGCGCGGGCACGGCGGCGGCGCCTTGTCACGGTTCAACCCAATTTGCGGGCGTGGCTTGATCTGGGCGGGGAATTGCCGGTGCGCGGGAACAAGTCAAATGTTTGGCGCGACTTCACGGCGGCGATGACCAAGGCCACGGGGATAGAGTGGCGCGACAACGGAACCCGCCACAGCTTTTGCAGTTACCACTTGGCCAAGTTTGAGAACGCGGGCAAGACGGCATTGGAGAGCGGGCACAGCGAGGCGATGTTGTTTGCAAATTACCGCCAGCTGGTCACGCCGGAACTGGCGGCGGAATATTTTGGGATTGTCCCCTCGCGGACCTAAACGCCGTTTCTGACGTCGAGTGCCGGCAATCCACGCCAGTTCTGACAGGCATCGATTAACGTCGAAACTGGCGTGAGGATCTGCGAACCGGCAAAACGGACGCGCTAGGATTCGATATGAGCGACGTTTCCGAAATCGGCAGGGTGATTGCATGGGGGTAAAACGCCACTTTTCCGCGGACAGGTCACAGCCTGGTCTGTCACATTTCCCCTCGATCAGTCACGGCCGGCGAGTCACAGTCCGGAGGCAACGCCGCTTTTGACGTTGCGCCCTGGACAATAATTTTTTCCATCACGCGGGCTGTTGCCCTGGCATCGCGCAGCCGCTGGCGGTTGCGTTCGTCGATCTGTTCGCGGAGGCTCGCCCACTTGGCGGAAATATCTTCGTTGCTCATATGCAGAACCGGCGCGGGGTGTAGAAACACGCCGCGCCGGATTTGGGGTAACGCGCTCGCGGCAGCAAGCGCGGGTAAGGGTTCACAGGGTCAATAGGCCGTTGTCGAGTGACGCCAGCCACGTCTTGAAGGCGGCGGGCGAGCCGTACATGCGCCAGCCGGTCATTGTTTTAGTCCCCCAGATAATCGTCTCGGTGAATTGCACCGTCATGCCGCGATTTTCCAGAGCCTTGCGCATCTTGTCGTCAACCACATGCGCCACAATCCAAGTGCAGCCGCCGTCCCCCAGTTGCCGGATGCGTTTCAGACCGGCAGTTTTGTCAGAGCCGATGTGGTTAACGAAAACGACTTCTTTAGGGTAGGCCACGATTCCCCGCGACGTGAGGATGTCGTGGCCCACAAAGAACTTTCCGGCGAGCCAATCCAGCGCACAGGCGGCGGATACGCCCTGAATGTCCATGGCTTGATTCATGGCGTGTTATTCTAGGCCCGTGGCGAGCGTGGGAGGCCGTTCGGCGGGCGTCTCCGGTGTCTCGGGGGTTTCGGGTGTCTCCGGCGTGGCTGCGCCCGTTGCCGGGGCCGTGGCGTTCAACAGGGCGAGGGCGGCGGCCAACGTCTCCGGCTTGAGGTCGCGGAGCGATGCCGCCACGATCTCCGGCGAGGGGTCAGACTTCGCAACCGGGGCAGGCGGCGGTTCGGGAACGGATGCCGGCGGCGTCACAGGTGTTTCCAGTTTGGGATCTGGTGACTCCGGAACTGGCGTGGGTGCAGCAGCAGCAACGTCAGAAACGGCGGGGGCGGCCACCGCTGCCGCTTCCGGCGTTTGCGGGGTAAAAACAATAGGATCAGTTTGCATGGTGTGCTGTCTGGGTTGCGTTGGTTACTTGCCAGCCTGTGACGGCGGGGCGTCCTGCCAAGCTTGCGTCACAAGATCGGTGTCGTTCGTCTCGCTGGCGGCGGCGTGTCCAGTGTTGATGATGTACGCATCGCCGCCCTGCGTTGAGGCGGTGGCGTTGGTGGAACTGTTCATGGCATTCGCCACAAACTTGCCCCGTGTTGATGCCGCCACAACCAACGTGGGCGTGAATACGCGGTTCGTCATCACCGGCTGAATCATCGTGGTGTGCTTGAACGTCCCCACGGTCATATCAATTTCAAAGATGTTGTTGCCGTTGTAACCCACGGGAATTTTGGCTTTCAGTCCCGTGCCGCTTTCATTGTCCACATATTGCCGGTCGCCCGCGCAGCCGGTGAACAGAAGTGCGGCTACGCCGAAACAGATGAGCAAGCCAAGGCCGGAGGCGCGGGGCGTGGTGAAGCGTGGCGTGGAGTCGGCTGGCGATGGAGCCTTGGGCGTGTTTGTGCCGCCAAACAATCCGGTGAACACGCCGAATACGCCGTTAGTTCGCCAGCCGACAACAATGCGCCCTAGCATCGCCAGCGTACCGAGAATGCCGATGACCTTGAGGGCCAGCGGACGTTCGGCGGCGGGGATGAACGGCAAAAGATTGTTCACGCCGCTGTCCAGCTTGGCGATATCAGCCGGGGTGAAATCAGCCGGGGCGGCGGGAGCCTGGTCTGTCACAGCCGGGCCCGTCACAGCGGCGACCGTGGAGTCACGATTAGTCGCTTGCGCGAAGGTGGGGAGGATGGAGAACACGGCCAAGGCCGCGACGATAAGGAACGATTTATTTTTCATTTTGTTTGGTTTGGTTTTGGATTTCCACCAGATGGAGACGAGGGACGCGATACCAACCGCGATGCCTACCATCAGTGAAATTGTTTGCAGCCATTCATTAATCGTGGCGTGCGAAATGGTGATGCCTCCCGCCGTGGCGAGAATTCCGGCTGTACCTTTGGCGGCGGAATCTTTCATGCGCTTTTTTTCCGTTTGAGCAATGCCCAGCCGCCGAAATAAATGAATACACCGAAACCCACGGCGAGGAGGGCAAGCAGGACGAAAGGATTTTTCAGGACGGACAGGAACGCGCTAGAGCCCACGTTGTTCGCATCCGTAGCGGTGTTGTTGATGACCTTGGCCAACTGGTCAGCCGGAGCCCCCAGCGGATCGTTATAGAGTTGCGATCCGAGGTTGGAGAAAAAGGAGTCATCCAACGGCGTGCCGTTCTTTTCCGCCGTGATAGCGGCCTGCCATTGGGCATCAGCGGCGGCGGTGCCGTATTGGGTGGCGGTGGCGGTGTAAGCGGGTGTCCCGCGTGCAAGTGAATCGGCGGTGGTCATAATCAGGGTGCGGGAACGTAGGTAACGCGGATAAAGGTCAAAGCCGTAGTGCCATCAAGTACCGAGTCTTTGACCGAAAAAGTTTGAGCCGCAGTCCAGTCACACGACAGGATTTGGCCGGTGCGGTCGGTGCCATCCAGCAAGTTTCCGTAGTCACCTCCGGAGGTATCGCCAGAGTTCAGCACAACGGAAACTTGATGCACAAACATGACGTGGGAGGCGTCTACGCGCATGAGCGTGCCCGCCTCTGAAAAGTAAGTGTCGCCACCGAGCGGACGGCCCGAACCGAACACGCCGCCGAAAACAAAACCGATGCCCCGGCTGTCACTCACGCCGTTCCCGGCAAACTCAAAAATGTAATCAATGGAATCCCCATCATGCGTGAGAGTGTTGGCCGGGATGGTGACAGCAAAGGGAGCATCCAGAACATTTGACGCCGCGCTGGCGAGAATGACCTTCGGGCCGGAGGATGTGGTTGTGCCGTCGATATTGCTTGATTGGATGTGTTGCAGGTAACGTCCATCGTCTTTGGTCAGAGAATAAACGTGGCCACCTGCCGGGATGCATGGCGGGCTCGAAAATGTCACGAGTGCGCTGCCGACAAAATGACCGCCCACGTTTTGAAAATTAGAAAGCGGCATTGCTGTCTCGGTTGAATATCCGTCTAAATCACTGAAAGAGGTATTCAACAAAAACCACGCATTCGTTGCGCCCGCCCAAATGCCTTGAGCCGGGGAATATCCATAAACCAACGCTTTAAATAATCCGCCGTGATAGCCTCCCAAAAAATAGGCAAGGGAACCGTGAACTTGGATGCCGACTTGAAACGTGGCGTCCACGCCGGGGCCGAGGTAATAGCGGCCATCGTAAGAACCGCCAGCCGAGCCGGTGATGTCGACGGTGTTCGCATCAGGGCTGTTGAAATAGCCTTGCACGAAAACATTTGTCCCGCCGCCGTTGTCGATGTTGTTTGCGTGGTCGGCATTCGCCGCCACGCCGCCGTTGCCGAACAGCGTAAAGGCATGCACCTGTGACACGGCGCCGAGGAACGCCAGTAGGAGAAAAAATTTCTTCATAGCTTTGTGCCGGAAAACACCACGTTGTTGCCGACGACAATCCAGTTAAAAAACCAAGTGTCACCGCTGGTGAACTGTGACCCCTGCAACTGCGTGCCGTAGTAATTGAAACCGGCGTAAGTGATCGGAGAGAACATCGTGCCCGCCGTGGAGCCGCTATTGATCTTCACGATGGCGTAAATCTGTTGGCCATCCTTAAAATTGGTCAGCCGGACATGCAAATCCCAAGAACCGCCCGTGCTGGTGACGTTGTAGAGAAACAGGTTGGCAACCGAGCAATCCAAATTGATGTTATTGCCCGTGGTGGTCAGCGTGATGGTCGGGAACACCGCCGTGGGAACGACGATGTTTGAGGCGGTCAGCGTGTTGAGGATGGCCACGCCGTTATTTGTCACCGTTCCCAGTGTCGCGCCCGCCACCGCCGCATTCACCGTGGCTGTGACCTGTGCCCCGCTCTGAAAATTGGAACTGGCCACTTGGACGTTGTTTAGAAAATTCGAGGACGCCACCTGTACGTTGCTCAAAAAGTTGGAGGACTTGATCTGCGCCGTGCTGGTGAAATTGCTGGAAGCGATGGCGGCGGGCATGGCCGCAACCGTGTTCGACGTGACGACATAGTTATTGCTGATCGTCACATCGTTGTTGGACACGCGCAGAAAATCCGAGCGCGTGAGGGCAAACGAATTTGATGTGGCGGTATCTTGCGCGATGGCGGCGGCGTTTAGTTGTGCCGCCGTCACGGTTTTAGTTGCCCCGGCTTGAATCATGTAGACCAATTCCGTTCCTGCCAGCGGCGTGGTGGCCAGCGAGAGGGCGGAGCCTTTGACGGAGTTCGTGGGCGTGGGATCGGCAAAAGCCGAAAGGGCCAACACCAGGAAAGTCACAGTTGCGAGTAAAAATGTTTTCATTGTTCGAGTTTAATTGCGTTGCCGTCCTCCGTTAGCAGGACGTTTCCATCTTCCGTTTCCAGCACCGCCCCACCGGGAAGCACATTCGCCGGAGCCGCGCCATTCGCGTTAACCGGAGGAACGGAGGGCGAGGATTGCCCGTGAATTTTTTCATGTTGGGGCAGGAACCACATCGTCAGTTTTTGTTCTGATAAATTTCCGTGATGCAAACTGAAGCCGTGCCGCCCACGCCGGAAATTCGCAGTTGTGAATCGGTCACGATCAAACGCGCCTGACCGGGTGGGATGTTCTGGCAGGTATTGCCGGCCAAATCTTTCACCTGAAGGTTGGCGGCGGAATTCGCCGCCACGTCGAAGGTGATGGACTGACGGGTATTGCCGAGGTTCACACCGGGAACGAGCAGCAAAGCCGCCGCGCCGATTTGCAGATAGCCGAGGGCGTTGCAGGCGGGCAGGCCCAAGCCGCCGTTTGCCGCCGCCCCGTCCCCAATCCCCATGTTGCCATAGGCGCGGTGTTTGACGTTGCCCACGGTGTTATCGTCCTGCGCAAAATCCGCCACCTTGTCACCGACGAAAAAGATGACGTCAACCGCCACGGTCTGACGGTTCAAAATCGTGCCGCTGGAAAATCCGCCGAAATCGTACACGCGCCCTGATTTCGAGAAGCGTTCCTGCCCGCCATCAAACACGACATAGACCGGAAGCGTGGCAGACTTGAGCGTAAAAACTTTTCCGCCGACGATGGAGCAACCGGAGCCCGGCTGGATGGTGTAGACAAATTCTCTCATGATTTTTTTGGTTTGCGGGTGAACAGAAAAACGACGCCGACGATGAACAAGACAACCGCCAACAGGACGGAGACGACCACGCCCCGGCTGATCGTGTTCGCGGGGGTTGTGGATCCGGTGGCGTCAGAACTGGCGTTTAGGACCGGCGCTGGCGTGCCATCAGATGCCGCCGTGGTCGGGGCAGGCGTGGGCGTGAGGGCGGAAACCAACTGGCTGACAAAACCGCCGATGTCGGAAGCGGACACGCCGTTATTGATCGTGCTGGTGACCTTCGTGACCGAGTTGGTGGGCTTGTTGCCAAACAGCCAGCCCCAGCCGTCATCACTGCCCGTGCTTACATTGATGGCATTGCCGGAACCTGCCACCGCGCCGGAGGTGTTGCCTTTGATGGCTACGCCGCCCGTCTGTGCGCCTTGCTCCTCGTTCTGTTGAGTCTGGGACGCATCGCCCTTGTGGCAGGCGAGCGCAAAGCCAGGACCGGTCACAGTGCCAGCGATCGAGGAGTCACAGTCAGTCAGCCGGAGGCGGCGATATGGAGCGGGATGAATCATGCGTGCTTGCGGCGGAAAAGTAAGGTGATGCCAGCGATGAGAACCACGATGGCCGCCACGGCCCCGGCAATGAGCAGGACAGCGGACGTGGCGGCGGGTGAGCCGGTGGCAGACGGCCCCACGGTGGGAACCGCCGTGCCGCCCGTGGCGGCGGCGGTATCCGTGGAAGTGGTCGAGGCCGCGCCGGAGTTCGACGGAGCCGCGCCCAGAAAAAATGACCCCTCCCCAAAGAGCGAACCGACATTGAAGGCGTTGCCGCCGCCAGCCGTTCCTTGGGGATTTACGGGGTTTGCTGTTGTTGAATCGTACATGACGAGTCAGGACTTTTTGCCGCGAAACATCGGAACCAAGACGAGAGCCACAACCACCAGAGCCACGACCACCAGAATGACCTTGGCCGTGCTGGAAGATGCCGCCGCTTTGAGCGAGGCAATGAGGCTGTTACTGTTCGCAGTCGCCTGCGTGGCTGTCTTCTGTTGATTCGCGGTGTACGCCGCCGCACCGGATGACAGCAAGCTGCCAAACAGATTCGTCCATGAGGACGTGCTACCGGAGGAACTGGGGGAGATGAGGCCCGATGAAGAATCATCAGAGCCATCACCGTTCAAGGCGGTGATTGCATCATCCAAAGAAATATCAGAGTCCATTTTATAAAAACGCGGCGGGCTATGTATTCACCCGCCGCGTGTAGAGTTGCGATTGGGTGATGGCTTAGAACGTGTCCACGATTTCCAGCAAGGCGATGACCGTGCCGGACGACGCGACAGTGAACTTGATCTTGGCCCACGGGTTCGCCCCGGCGAGAGCCAAGGCCGCTTGGATGGGGTCAGAGTCGTCCACAACGTAGCTGTACGACTGTTGGTTCGCGCCGGTGTTCGCATAGGCCGGAGGGTTCACGCCCATGCCGGTCAAATGGTTGATCATGTCCTCGCGCAAAACTTCGTCAACGTAGGTGACGCCATTCGCTTTGAAGATAAGCGACTTGATGACGCCCGTGGTACTGGGGTTCGTCAGGTTGATGCCCTGCAACTTGCCGGACTGGGGAATCGTCAGGTAATCCACTTCCGTACCCTGAACCACGATGTTCTGACGCTTCACGATCTTGCACACCTGTTGGGTGTTAGTGTTCGGAATCAAATCGTCCATGTAAATCTGTGCCGTCAGCGCGCCCGTGGAAGGAATCGCGGCGAGAAGCTTGATCTGGATTTGCAGGCCGTCTTTGTTCCAGCCTTGGGACGGGTCAACAATCAGACATTGCGATTCGGCATCGCTCGTCATCTTGCGCCACGGCTCGAAGAAATAAATCGTCAGATATTGAATCTGCGTGGCCCCGGTGCCGAGCTTCTGGTAAGCCCATTGCGTGCCGTTCTGTTGGTTCAAGAAATCCAACTGCGCGGCACTGTGAACGCGGAATTCGGAGTTATTCTTGAAGCAAGTGATGTCACCGATGACACTCAAAATGTCAGTCGGGGACGAGCCGCCGTCCACATACTTGAGGACGACCTTGGAGATTCGCGCCGGGGGTTTGACGTACATCGTGCCGACTGCGCTGGCGAGTGAACCGGCAGTAATGCCGTCAATCGCGGGAGCTTGGAGAAATTTACGCGGGATCATGGTAAAAAATTCTTGGTTGCGGTTTCGGGGTTCAGGTCACGACGCTTAGGCCCACTTGCCGATGACCGGGATTTTTTGGAAGAGCGGACGGATGAGCGGCACAAGGAAGACGGCAACAAGTGCGGCGACGATGACGATGGTACCAATGTTTTTCCAGTTGATGTTTTTCATGGGAGGGAAGCCGGAGCGGACTGCCACGGCGGGGTTGATGTTGAACACGGCGGGCGCGGCTTTCGGCAAGGCGTTCAACTCGACGTTGAACAGAACCCGTTACTAACCACGCACCGTAATTGAGTGAACACTATCACCGCGAAACCAACTGTCACCGGAGCACAGCGGAGCGGCTTTTCCGTGCCCTGTTCACGCCAAAACACCCCTCCCAAGGGTGTGTGTGCGCCTGATTTGCACGTCCAGGTCTGTCACAGCCGGGAAAGGGGTGTTTGTGCGCGTTCGCAGAAGTGGGGCAGGAACGTGCGGAAATGCGGCTAACTCGTCACCAAAGCTGTCCGCGAAGCGTGGCCTGTGTGTCGCGGTTCACGCTCACAAAATGACCTTTGGGCAGGGTTGCCGCCACGTCCACACCGGGAAAATAGTCCCGCACGGCGTCCAGTTCGGCCCGTTCGGTACACGAAAAGCAAACCCACTCGGTAACGGCCCCGCGAATGTCCGCGTGATAGTCGCGGGGGTATTGCGTGGAGGTTATCAGCCCCAGATTTTCAGACCGGCCCATGCGAACAATCCGGCCCAGTTCGGGCGGGATGTAAAATTTGCTGGCGAATTGCTTTAGCTCGTCGAGGTAAATCCACTTTGGCCCCGGCCCGCGCTGGCAGACGGAAAAAACCCAGCCACAGAACCACCGGAAAGCCTGCTTGTCATCGTTCATCACCCATTCGCCTTCTGTCGTCTTGATGCGTTGATCGCCGGGGAACATCACATGCGGATTGAAACAGACCACACGGGAAGCCAGGGCACGTTCGCAGCCCGCCTCCGTGGTCACTGACGGCACGCCCATGCGCTGGGAGGCTTCCAGCTTCCAATCAAAAATAAAAATGCAGGCGGCGGGCTCAAGGTTCAATTCCTGCGGGTGCATGACGTTGGCCAGAAACCGAAAACAAAAGGTGGTTTTGCCGCTGCCAGTCCGGCCAAACGACAAAACCACCTTGGGAGGTAAAGACGGGTCAGAGAATTGGGG
>DASZCA010000026.1:0-11722 GCA_035943555.1 Verrucomicrobiia bacterium | reverse complement strand
GATGCAGGCGAGTTGTTTGAGACGGATAAGCTCGAGCAGGGCGAGAAAGGTGCAGACGACTTCGGCGCGGTTGGCGGCGGTGGCGAAGAGTTCAGAAAATTTGACGGACGGGCGCTCGGTGATGGTCTTGAGGACAAACTCCATCTTTTCGCTGACGGTCCATTTGTCCTCGTATATTTCGCGCTGGCCGGCGGTCTTATCCTGGAAACGCTTGAGAACGATGTTGACGGCATTGAGGAGTTCGAAGATACCGACGGCTTCCCTTTTCGGCTCGGTTTCGGCGACGAATTCGAGCTTGGCGGGGAGGCGCGGGAAGACGTTTTCCTGGCGTTCTTCGAGGATCTCGAGCTGGGCGGCGGCGTCCTTGAATTTTTTGTATTCAACGAGCTGGCGGATGAGTTCCCAGCGGGGATCTTCACCTTCATCCTCGGCCTCGACGGCGACTTGCTGGTCGACGGGGAGCAGTTCGCGGCTCTTGATGTACATCAAGGTGGAAGCCATGACGAGGAATTCGCCGGCGACTTCGAGGTCGAACTTCCGCATGAGGTCGACGTACTCGATGAACTGGGTCGCGAGCTTGGTGAGGTTGACGGCGTAAATATCGACTTCCTCCTTCTTGATGAGGTAAAGAAGAAGGTCGAGCGGGCCTTCGAAGACCTCGAACTGGACTTTGTATTCCGCCATGAGCGAAGATAAATCCTAGAAGGAAGCGCCAGCGTTGGCAATGTCTGAACAAATATGTCTGTTGGATGTCTAATTTGTGCCGATTATTTAACTGTGCAAACGGGGATGAATGTGGCAGAATGCAAGGCATCAAATTGACCTTTAGAACGAGCGACCTGTATTATGATGAGTTTATTTATTATTTTGTCCTGGATAGCAACCGGTTTCATCATGGGGGTGATCATGGCGTCCTTCTTTGAATGGACGTTGCACCGCTATGTCATGCACCGTCCGGTCGGCAATTTCACGTATCCGTTCCGTTCCCATGCGTTGATCCATCATCATATCTTCAAGTCAGACCATACGTATCACGTTATCAACCCGGCAGATAAGAAGATCATTCCCATGGCGTGGTGGAACGGTCCGGCGATCGTGTTTGTGGGTATGATTCCGGTGTTGGCGGCGACGTTGCCGTTCGGTATGTGGGAGATCGCGGTGGGGGCGTTCATCGCCTTTGGCTCTTACTATGGCGCGTATGAATATATGCACTGGTGCATGCATTTGCCGAAGGCGCGCCGCGTGGAACGCTCTTGGGTGTTTTACCGCCTGAACGGTCATCATCTGTTGCATCACCGCTACATGCACAAGAATTTCAACGTGGTGATGCCTTTCGCCGACCTGTGCCTGGGCACGCTGATGCTGCGTTCGAAGATCAAGTTTCCGCAGGCGCGTGGCGCGGCGGTGCCGGATGTGCAACCGCACCGGTAAGTTTAAATTTTAAAATTGTCCCCCTGCCCTCTTCCTTTGGAAGAGGGCAAATCATTTACACCGGTCGCGGGTTTGTTGAATGACTCGACGCCCCTGCCAATCTATGGCAAGTTATGGGCATGGACTCCGATGAACGCGATGTTGTGAATTACCTCCAAACGTGGGGGGCCAGCTTCGTGAACGCGAAGGAGGTCGCCCGCCGCGCCAGCACCAAAAAGCGTTTCGGGGAAGAACCAGACTGGGCCAAGCCGGTGCTGGTGCGCCTGACAGAAAAAGGTGTCTTGGAAGCCGACCTTTCCGGGCGTTACCGTATGAAGCCGGAGAAGCATGACAAGGCGCATCGCTGGGTTTCACCGGACATAAACCAAATCTTGAAAGAAGGCGGCGTGGCTCCGGACGGTGTGGGCACCATCCACATCGAGGACGAAGACGTTTAAGGACGGGGCCTGATGTTCGCCGCGCTGCTCACAACGCTGCTTTTCGCCACCTCGGCCATCTGCGGTTACCGCACCTCCAAACAGATCGGCGGCATCGAGGCCAACTTCTGGCGCATCACACTCGCCACGATTTTCCTGACGATCTGGGCATTCACTGGCGGCAGCGGTTTCGCCGGGGCGCCGGGGTGGTTCATGTTGAGCGGATTCTTCGGCATCGGCATCGGCGATACCGCGTATTTTCAGGCGTTGCCGCGACTCGGCAGCCGGCGCACGGTCCTCCTTTGCCAGTGTCTTACCGCACCGTTCGCCGCGCTGACAGAATGGGCGTGGCTGGGCACGAAATTGAACCTGCCGGAAATCCTCTGCATCGCGGTCATCTTGGCGGGCGTGGCCATCGCGCTGGCCCCGGGCGATCACTTGAAGATCTCTGCACGCGACTGGCAGGTGGGAATCCTCTGCTGCGTGGGCAGCGCGATCGGCGCGGCCATCGGCGCGGTGCTCATCCGCAAGGCGTTTCAAGCGGCGGCGGAAAACGGGTTTCATCCGGATGCGGGCACGACGGGTTATCAACGGGTGCTCGGGGGCATTTTGGTGCCGACGTTCGCGGTGCTGGTGTTCAAATGGCGGTCGGCGCATGCGTACGGTCCGGCATTCGCGGATGAAACCTTGAAAGTTTCGCGGGATAAATGGCGGCGGCTCTGGCCGTGGTTGCTGGCCAACGCGCTGGCCGGACAGACGCTGGGGGTGACATGCATGCAATGGGCGCTCAAGACCACCCAGGCGGGCATCGTCACCGCGATCATCGCCACCACGCCGCTTTTCCTGCTGCCAATGTCGCGCATCGTTGAAAAAGAAAAGATCGGCATCCGCCCGCTCATCGGGGCGGTGGTCGCGGTGCTGGGCGTCATCGGGCTGACTTTTTTTAAATAAAAGCGCAAAGGATTGAACCGTAGCGAACGTCAAACACTCAAACGAACATGCAACCCGAACTTCAAAATGCGGTCCAAAGCCTCGGCCTGGAAAAGTTCAAGCGCCATATCTTTCTGTGCGCGGACGCCAAGGAACCCAAATGCTGTCCGGCGGAAAAGTCCTCGGCGGCGTGGGATTTTCTCAAAGCCCGCCTGAAGGAATTAAACCTCGTCGGACCAAATCCGCTGGTGTTTCGTTCCAAGGCGGCTTGCCTGCGGGTTTGTGTGCGGGGTCCGATCGCGGTCGTGTATCCGGAAGGCGCGTGGTATCACAGTTGCACGCCGGAAGTTTTGGAACGCATCATCCAGGAACATCTGATCGGCGGCAAAATCGTGGCGGAATATGCCTTTGCCGAAAATTCGCTCGGTTAAGTTTTAACACTCGACATTAAAGCACGGCCAAAGCAGATTTGGCAGAAGTCAGACGAGGGAAACCAACATGGCGCGACTCATCATCCAGACCGAAGGCCTCGGCAAACAGGCGCTTGAACTCCGCATGGGAGTCAACCGCGTCGGGCGCGAGGACCATTGTGAATTGCACCTGCCGCACAGCACTGTCTCGTCGCTCCACGCCGAGCTTTCCCTTACCAACGACGGCGTGCATCTGCGTGATTGCGATTCCACCAACGGCACGTTTGTGAACGGCCAGCCGTGTGCCGATGGCTGGCTGGCCGCCGGGCAGCAGCTCCGGTTTGGCGATGTGGAATTATTTGTGGAGTCCACCAATGCCGTCGTGGCCATCCCGCAATATGACCGCACCGAACCCGCGCCCGCAGCGCCGGTCATTTTGGATGACGGCCGCACGGCCTGCCCGCGGCATTCGGACATCCCGGCCACTTTCCGCTGCACCTTTTGCAAAGAGATGATGTGCAACGGCTGCGTGCGGGTGATGCGGTTGAAAGGCCGCGCGCCGCATTACCTCTGCCGCCTGTGCAGCCATCCCGCCGAACGCACCGAAGTTGCCCCGCAGAAAAAGAAGAAGGGATTTTTCGCGATGCTGGAAACGGTGAAGTTGAAATTTACGCATCCGCGCAAGCCGGGGGAGTGAGCCGGGGGACGATGGCAGAACTTGGCGAAAAGCTTGAAATCATGGCGGGCCAAAAAGCGTCATGGACTGCGGCGGGAAGCGCAGCGCCACGCCGCAGTCCATGATGCGCCCTGATCTGCCGAGCATTTTTGGCTGATGAGCAGCCCCGGTCATTTCCTGGCTATAAATTTTCCCGCCATCTTCTCTAGAGCATTGATCCATTGCGGGTGCTCGTTCATGCAAGGGATGCGCGTGTACTCCTTGCCGCCGCCGGACGAAAACTCCTCATAGCCGCGCATGCCGATCTCTTCGATGGTTTCCAGACAGTCGGACACAAAGGCCGGGCAGATGACGAGCATCTTCTTTTTGCCTTCAATCGCGAGGCGCGGGAGTTCGTAGTCCGTGTACGGCTTTAACCACGGATCTTTGCCCAGGCGGGATTGGAACGAGACGGAATATTTTTCTTTTGGGATGCCGGCCAGCTTCACGAATGCGGCCGTGGTAGCGAGGCATTGAGCGCGATAGCAGGTTGCACGCGCGGGGCTGGGAACGTCACAGCAATTTTCATTCGCGAGACAATGGCAGCCGGTCGGATCGGATTTACGCAAATGGCGCTCGGGGATGCCGTGATAGCTGAACAGCAGGTAGTCGTAATCTGACTTCAGAAATTCCGAGGCACTGGCGACGAGGGCTGCGATATAATCTGGCTCCTCGAAATACGGCGGTTGCACGGTGAGCTTCATCGCGGGCGCCAGTTGGGCCACGACTTCCTGCACACGCACAACGGCGCTTTCGTAGCTGGACATCGCATAATGCGGAAACATGGGGATGAGCAGCACGTCCGTGGCGCCCTTGGCCGCGAGGTTCTTCACGGCGGACTCGATGCTGGGATTCTGATAGCGCATGGCCAGTTCGACCGGGACGGAGAGGCGCGCGGCGAGCAGCTTTTGGACGTTGCGACTGGAGACGATGAGCGGGGAACCGTCCTTGGTCCAGACCTTCTCGTAGGCATGGCCAGATTCTTTAGGACGCTTGATGAGGATGAGTCCGACAACGAAGCGGCGGAGCAACCACGGCGTATCGATGACGCGGCTGTCCATCAGGAACTGGTTCAGATACCGCCGCACGTCCGGCACGGACGGCGAATCGGGCGAACCAAGGTTGACGAGGAGAACGGCTTTGCTCATGACGGCGGGAGTTTAACCACGAAATACACCAAATACACGAAAAGAAGGGGGTTTGGGAGATTTTTGGACGTTTTCAGTTTTGCGCATTGCGAGGTTCAAAATATCTTACCCACCCGCTCGGCGATATTGGTGCCGGCGACGATGGAGTCGCCCAAGGAAACGCCGTCGCGGTAGCAGCCGGCAAAAAATAGGCCGGGAGCGGCGGTTTCAAGGTCAGCCAACAACTGCCGATATTTGCCGTAGCCGACGTTGTATTGCGGAATCGCCTTGGGCCATGTTTTGGTGTGGGTGAACATGGGAGTGCCGGTCGCGCCGAGCAGGCGGCGCAGGTCAGCCGTTACCAGTTTGATGAGCTGGTCGGGTGGCAACAACGCCAGTTCGGGCGACCTTGTTCCGCCGACGTAACTTGTCAAAGTGACATGGCCAGTAGGCGCACGATTCGGAAATAGGGCCGAGGAAAAAATGGTTCCTAAAATTTTGAAGCCTTCAATCTTGGGAATCAGCATCCCAAAACCGTTGCACGGATGCGCGACGTCTTCGCGACGGAAACCGAGGGTGACACTGGCCACCGGTGGATATTTGATTTCAGAAAATGGCGAAAGGTCCAGAGCGACGGGAGATTTAATTTTTAATTCAGCCAGCCGATAGGCCGTGCCGCAATAGATCACAGCGCCGAAGTCCGCATCGCCGCCGGATGAGGCCGCGCACCAACCAGTGCCGGTGCGCGCCAAAGCGGTGACCGGTGTGTTCAGCTTCAGAGAATCGCCTAGTTGTGCAGCCAAGGTATCGGTCAGCACTTGCAGACCTTCATCGAAGGAAAACTTGGGCGCACGATCACGCGATACTTCGCCAGATTTTTTGCGGGCGCGCGCGCCGCGAATCTGGCCCTTGATCATCGAGCCGTAATTGTCTTCCAGCGCTTTGATGCGGGGAAAGGCGTGTGGCAGCGAAAGCTGCATCGGGTCACCCGCATAGATGCCCGCGACGAGCGCATCGATGGCGTGATCGAGAAATTCGCGGTTGAAACGGCGCAGGACAAATTGGCCGATGCTTTCTTCCACGCCATCGCGACGCGGTTTGATGAACGGCTCGCGCAAGACGGCGAACTTGGCCCGGGCAGTGAACAGCTTGCTGGTGAAAAATTTTGGCGGCGAACCAGGCATTTCAATGGGCCGGCCATAGCGCACGACGTAGCGCGCCTCGGCTTGCGGGTCGGAGGCGAGTTTGCGGGATTCCAATCCGGCATCGCGGATGAGCCGGGTGATTTTGGGCGAGGTTTCGAGGATGGTGTTCGGCCCGTATTCAGCAAGAAATCCGTTTTTGCGAATGGATTGGATGACGCCCCCTGCCCGGCCGGCGGCCTCATACACCGTGACCGGTACGCCCGCGCGTTTCAGATAAAACGCGGCGGTCAGGCCGGTGATGCCGGCGCCAATGATGGCGACGGATTTCATATGCAATGCGCTGCAAGCATTGGTGGTAAGATGCCGCAAGAGGGGTACGATTACCAGATTCTGGTTTGGAGGTACGCCTTTAGGCGGTTCTAGACGCGTTACCCGGACCGCCTAAAGGCGGGACTCCAAACGAAGAGGCGCCCCGCTTTTATGACAACTTGCCGGCTAGTTCACGTCGCAACGACTCGGGAGCAAAGGCGGCCTGAGCGGCGTTTAACAACAAACCGCGTATCTCGGCGGGTTGGAGGTGGAATTCGCGGGCGGCGAGGGCAAATTCATCGGTCAGGGTGATGTTGCTGATGGCGGGGTCATCCGTGTTCAGGGTAACGCGGACTTTCTCGTCTAAAAATTTACGGAACGGATGCGCCGCGATGGACGGCACGGTGCAGGTTTGCAGGTTGCTCGTCAGGCAGATCTCGAAAGTGGTGCCGAGATCGCGCACGGCCTTGAGGAGTTCGGGATCATTTTGCAGGCTCACGCCGTGGCCGATGCGGGTGGCGCCATGCGTGAACACGGCTTCGCGGATGTGATCCGGGTTGCCGCCCTCGCCCGCGTGGATGGTGATGGGTATCTCCAGTTTGCGAGCCAGCGCGAACGCCTCGGCATGGGGCATCGCGGAAAAATGATTTTCGTCGCCGGCCAGATCAATACCCACGACACCTTGGTCGCGATATTTATGAGCCAGCTTCACCGTGTCGATATTTTCCTGCACGGAGACAGACCGGTAACAACAGAGGATGACGCCGCACCGAATGCTGAAATCGCGCTGACCGCGGCGGAAACCTGCCAGCGCGGCGACCACGGCATCTTCCATGGTGAACTGGGGGCTCTGGCACAAGGCGGGCGCGAAGCGCGCCTCGAAATAAATCACGTTGTCGTTGCGGCAATCTTCGCACAACTCATACGCGATGCGCTCCTGCGTTTTGGCAAAGGGCAGGATGGGATAGAATACCTCGAACCGTTTCAAAAAATCCCCGAGGCAGCGGCAGTCGCGGTTCACCTGCACATGTTTCGCGAGTTCCTTCGGCTCGTATGATGGCAGCTTGATTCCCAGATCCGCACCCAATTCAGCGATGGTCGCGACACGGATGGCGCCATCGAGATGGAGGTGCAGATCTATCTTTGGAAAGGTTTTGTAATTCATGACGCACCCTGCCGGCTCTCCCATTGTCGCCGCAAGGCGGCGGCATAAACTTTTTTCCAGCCGGTTTGCCGGCCGGTTAAAAAGTGTGAACACAACAGATTCCAGCCATTTAAAGTGACTTTGGTACAGGAGGCATTTTTCAAGTCCTCGACACCGGAAGCAGGGTATACGGTGATTTCACCGCCATAAAGCTGGCGGCCATTCCACATAAAATCGAAGCGTGCATAGTCAAGATTCACGCTCATTTTTTCCGCCAGTTGCACCGCCTGGAGATAAGGCTCCAGGGCATTGAAGCCTGGCGGCAGGGAAATGAACGGTTTGTCATCAGAATCAAGCGTGCCTGCCATCGGGTTGCCGGCCGGATCGAGGTAAAAATACCATTGATCGTCCAGCTTGCACCTGCCCATCACGGAGCCCAAAACGGCCTTACCATTGCTGGCGCGGATGTTAAATTCCAAAAGATCTTTTGCCGCATCGCCGATCGCTTCTTCCACAAACAGGCGCGGCTTGATCTGGTCGTATTCCCATTGCCCGTATTTCCGGCCGTACACACGTTGCATCCATTTTTGCGTCAACTTATCCAAGGCGGGTTTATCCAAGGTACCGGAGCGGACAGGATAATTATAACCACAACCATGATTGGCCTTCACCATCACGTCACCGCGTAATAATTCTTCCGGAATTTCAGCCGCGGCACGGCCCTCCCACAAGGTTCGCGGCAACGTCACTTCCGGCCAGTGTTCGCGCACATATGCCTTGGCGGCCAGCTTGTCATTGAAGGTGATGAACTTCGGGTTACGATCGACAATTTTGCGCCAAAGCATCCGTTCGGCGTATGTCTGGGGATTGGCAATATTTGGCAGATAGCCAATCCGCAACGCGCTTAACATCACCACCCGAAAATGCCGGAGGTAAAGGCAGCAATTGACGGCAGCAAAGATCAGCGGGCTCCGTTTCATGGCGTTTTAAAATCGTTTTCCAACGCCGCCTTCAGTTTGCGGTCCGTGATTTTTCGCTTTAATGCTTCGGCATAAATTCCCTTCCAGCCGGATTGTGGGCGGGTCAAAAAATGTGCGTCCAGCAGATTCCAACTCTCCAAGATAATGCGTTTGCAATCGGTGCTGCGGGGGTCATCCACCCCGGAAGCCGGATAGACGGTGATCTCGCTGCCAAACAGTCGGCGGCCGTTCCACATAAAATCAAACCGGGCGTAGTCCACGTTGACGCTCAATTTATCTGCCAATCGCACGGCTTGGAAGTACGCTTCCATGGCGTTAAAGTGAGCCGGTATGGGGGCGGGAGGCTGGCCATCCACATCACATAAATCGAGCGCAGGACGGCCGGAGCGGTCGAGAAAAAAGAACCATTCGTCCGGTTGCTTGCATTTGCCGGTGACGCAGCCGAGAAAAGCTTTGCCGTTAGCGGCCCGGATATCAAATTCCACCAAATCCTTTGCCGCATCGCCAATGGCCTCCTCCACAAACAGCCGGGGTTTGATTTCGTTATAGCCCCATTCGCCATAGCGGCGGCCGTATTTGCGGGTCAACCACTTTCTGGTCAATCGCTGCAGAACTGTGCGGTCAAAAACACCCTCACGTATGCGGTAATTGTAACCGCAGCCGTGGTTGGCTTTCACGACCACTTCGCCACGGAGCAATTCGTCCGGAATTTCAGCGGCCGAGCGGCCTTCCCATAAAACTTGCGCGAGTGACACCTCGGGACATTTTTTCTTGATGTAGGTCTTGGCCGCGAGCTTGTCCAGAAAGGTGATGAAGTCCGGATTGCGGTCGATGGTTTTGCGCCAAAGCATCCGTTCCGCATAGGTTTTAGGGTCGGCAATATTTGGCAGATAGCCGATGCGCCACGCGGAAAGCATGACCAACCGGAAAAAACGGAGGTACAGGCAACAATTGACGGCCGCAAAGATCAGACGCGCCCGGTTCATGAAATTTATCAAATCGTCTTGGAATGGCGGCGTTCGCCGGCCGGGGCGAGCGTGTTGTCAAAGCACATGGCGATGTTGCGGATGAAGAGGCGGCCGGAATCGGTGACTTCGAGGCCGGTGGCGGTCTTTTTCACGAGGCCGTCGGCGGCGAAGGGCGCGAGCGCGGCGAGTTCTTTTTCAAAGTGCTGTTCGAAATTGATGCCGAGTTTTTGCGACATGGCGGCGAAATCCAGCGAGAGGTCGCACATGGTGCGCATGATGGTTTCGCGGCGGATCTTGTCTTCTTCGCTGACGAAATAAGCCTTGTGCAGCGGGACGTTGCCGGCATCGACGGCGGCCTGGTATTTGGGGAGTTCTTTTTCGTTCTGCCAGTAGGCCTCGGGAATCTGCGAGACGCCGCTCATGCCGAAGGCGTAGATGTCCGAACCGGCGCGGGTGCTGTAGCCCTGAAAATTCCGTTGCAGATGCTTGTTCCGTTGCGCGATGGTCAGTTCGTCATCGGGTTTTGCGAAGTGATCCATGCCGATGTACACGTATTGGTCATCGGCGGTGAGCCGTTCGATGACGAGTTTGAGGACTTCCAGTTTTGATTCCGGCGTGGGCAGGATTTTTTCCTCGAGAATCTTTTGCGCTGGTTTGATCCACGGCACGTGCGCATAACTGAAGACGGCGAGGCGGTCCGGTTTCATCTCGAGCACCGTATCAACTGTCTCGTTGAAGGTGGCGGGCGTCTGGAACGGCAGGCCGTAGATGAGGTCGAGATTGATGGAGCCGAAGCCGAGTTCGCGCATCCAGTCCATGGCCTGCTGGGTCATCTCACGTGGCTGGATGCGGTGGATGGCCTCCTGCACTTTGGGATTAAAATCTTGCACACCCATGGAGGCGCGATTGAAACCGATCTCGCGCAACGCCACGAGGTGTTCGCGGGTGAGACGGCGCGGATCGACTTCTACGCTGGCTTCGATATCCGAAGAAAACGTGAAGTGCTTGTGGATGATCTCGCCGAGGCGGCGGATTTCATCCGGACGCAGAAAGGTGGGTGAGCCGCCGCCGAAATGGAGTTGTACGGCTTTGCGATCTTTGTTGAGCAGCGGCGCCATGCGGGCGACTTCGCGACCAAGGTAATCGATGTAATCGCGGCCCTTGTCGTGATTGGAGGTGATGACGGTGGTGCAACCGCAGAACCAGCAGAGCGTTTCACAGAACGGGATGTGAAAATAGACGGAGAGATCGCGCGGGGTGCGGTTGTTGGCTTCCAGCTTTTCGGCGAGCTGGTTCCACGTGACACCTTCGGTGAACCGGGTCGCGGGCGGATAGCTGGTGTAACGCGGGCCGGCCACGTTATATTTTTTTACCAGGTCGAGATCGACGTTGAGGGTTTTCACAGATAGGAAAAAAGGTTTGTGATAGACGACCGTCCTCACCCCTGCCCTCTCCGCCAGGAGAGGGGGAACGTGGTGAGCCATCGCTTAAAACTCGTGAGCGTCCGCGCTATCTCCAATCGCAGGTTGGCCACGACGGCGCGCGCGGAGGTCCGAGCCGGACGGGCACACGCCCTACCTGCCGAACGTGAGTTATGAACATTTTGGTTCATCGGAAACCTTTAACAGTTTCCACCAAGGCGGCGATATTTTCCAGTTTTGCCGCCGGGGTCAGGCCGTGGCCGAGGTTGAAGATGTGGCCGGGACGGCCACGCATGGCTTCTAGAATTGATTTCGTTTCCTTTGCCACTACCTCCGGTGTGGCCTCGGCGATGAGCGTGGGGGACAGGTTGCCTTGCAAGGCGATGTGCGCGGGGATGAGCTGGCGCGCCTCGCTAAGAGGGGTTTTCCAATCGATACCGAGGACGTTCGCGCCGCTAGCGATCAGGTCCGGCCAGTTGCCGTGCGTGCCAAGGGAAAATTGGATGATGGGAATCTTGCCACCGATGCGAGTAATGATTTCCTGCATCCAACGGCCGCTGGCTTCTTGAAATTCGGTGGCGGCGAGATGGCCGCCGTGACTGTCGAAGATCTGCACGGCATCTACGCCGGTGGCGATCTGCATCTGTAAATAGGCGGTGATGGCGGCGGCCAGTTTTTCGGCGAGCGCGTGGTACGTCTTCGGGTCTTCGCGGAAGAGTTGCAGAG